>NZ_CP044231.1:652543-978815 GCF_008727755.1 Microbacterium caowuchunii | reverse complement strand
CGAGCGGCACCCGAACCGCGTCGTCAGCCGGTCGTCGCGGACAGCACCCGCGGACCGCTCCTGCACCTCCGCGGTCACCGCCACGAGCACCCCTTCGGCTTTGCGGATGACCTCGGCGGCTGCGCCGACCACCGCGAGCAGCTCCGCGTCGTCCGCCGCCGCTGCCCCGCCGTCGAACACCCCCGCGAGCGCGTCGCGGAGCGCATCACCGATGCTCCGCAGCGCCGCTCCGATGTCGTCCATACCTCCATTCAACACAGGGGTTCCGACATCGAAGCCGACGGAATATCCCCGATCAGAGGCATTTATCCACAGATTCCGCCAGACGCAGGGTTATCCACAGATGGAGGGAACAAGGACGCGGCCGCACCCAGCGCACGCCCTCCGGGCCGAGTCCGTTGCGCGCTTGCCTGCGACCGATCGGATGCCGGTGAGCTCGATCACCTCGTCCACGCGGGAACGCGGGATGCCGTCCGTGGCGGCCATGGCGAGCAGGTGATTGCGAGCGGTGCGGCCGGTGTGCACGGCCTTTGCGCCGAGCAGCACGCCCACTTCGCTCAACGGGCGCGGAGGCGACGGTACTCGGCGCCGTTGACCGTGACACGTCCGGCGGTCGGCCGGTCGAGCCCCACGATCATGCGCATCGTCGTGGATTTCCCCGTGCCGTTCGGGCCGAGGAACCCGGTGTCCGCATCATCCTCCAGGAGGCCTGCCGGTCCCGTGCCCGCGTCAGCGGAAGACTCGCGCGATGGATGCGCCCAGCTGGGTGAGCTGCATCCAGAGCAGATACCGGTACAGCGGACGCAGGAGCACACCGCGGATGCCGCGCGTGCGCATACCGCGGCGCTGCCAGCGGAGCGCGATGCGCAGGCGGGTACCACCGGCGGCAGGAGTCAGAGAGAGGGTCACCCGCCGGGTGGCCGCGGTCGGCGCATCGGGGCTGGAGAAGGACCAGGCGATACACGACACGGGCTCGTGGCCCAGGAGTTCGACGCGCACTCGGCGGAGTTCGGGCTTGACCCGCATCCGATTCCCGTCCGGCCGGGTCTCGCGCAGACGAGCCGTCCAGACCGCTCCGGTCGCCAAGTCATCGGGATGGGGCCGGTCGACGTGGACCTCGCCGATGTTCGTGTCCCACTCCGGCATGCGCAGGGGATCGGCCAGCAGATCCCAAACCTCCCGGGGCGTCGCGGGCACGAACGTCTCCCACTCCCCTGCCGGCTCGGCCGCGGACGCGGCACTCGATCGGGACGCCACCGGGATGACCCGCTCCGCCTCGTCCAGGCGCTCCCGGACGGCGTCGGTCGATGTGCCGAGGCGCCGCAGCACCTCCGCGATCATCCCGCTCGGCTCGTCCAGCAGTTCTCGGAGAACGGCTGCCGCGTCGCCCCGCTTGCCTCCTCGGGTGGACTCCGTGAAGACGTCGACGGCGCGCGCACTCCAGGCGTAACCACCCGTCTCATGGAAGACGATGCGGCCCGGCCCGGGAGACGGGACCGTGACGCCGATCGTTGCGAGCTGAGCGGCATGCTGCGCCGCGACCGCCGCCCGGGCTGCCTGCAGGGTGACACCACCGGCACGCAGCACGTCTCCGGCGAGCTGGTCGCTGACGACGAGGGCCAGGAACAGGTGATCGATGTCACTCGTGCGCTGACCGACCCGCGAGGCCTCCTCCATCCCCGCCAGCGAGAGGAGTTGCGTGGTCTTCGCCACATCGGCGAGCTTGCTCATGACTGCCTCCTGGGCACGGGGATGGTCTGGTCGATCCTCTTCGCGTACTTCTTGTGGACGGCCTGGCGCGAGACCCCGAGCGCGTCAGCCACCTGCTGCCAGCTCATGCCCGCGCGCAGGCCTGCCTCCACCTGGCGCAACTCCAGGGCGTCCGCGAGCACCCGAAGCGACGCGACCGCCCGCAGACCCGCCCGGGGATCCGAGGTATCGGCGGCCACCTGGGCGACGTCTGGGCTCTCCATGCTGTCAACCTACGTTGCCAATGGCACGCTGTCAATGTGGGTTGCCAATGGGGACGCGCGACACCCGTCGGGACCCGCACCGCCGCTCCCCTACGATGGATCAGCCCCGGGGGGAGGCATGGGATTCGCGCGATGAGGCGATTTCCGTCCTGCGTCCCCGCGAACCCGACAGCGAGGACGACATGACCCACTGGAACGAAGCAGACCTGATCGCCGATGCGCAGGCCATCCTGGGGCCCGGCGAGGAGGTGCTCGGCGCCGGCATCTTCGGCATGGCGAACCTCGTCGTCGCTCAGGTGGCCGGCGTGACCGTCGGGGCCGCGGCGGGCCGTCGGGCGGCCGACGTGATCTCGAACATCACGAACCTCATCGGCAGTCCGCTGCTGGATGGGCTCGCGGCCGCTGCCGGTGCCGTGGCCGGGTCACGCGCCGGCCTCCAGGCCACCGCCGCAGCGCAGGGCGTGAGCGTGCGGCTGCTCGTCGCGGTGACCGCGGAGAAGGTGCACGTCCTCAACCAGGACGAAAACCTCCGCACCGAGGTCGCCTCCTTCGACCGGGATGCGGTGGACGTGGAGGTCAAGAAGCTCGGACTGAACCGCTACCTCACCCTGACGGACACCGGCACCGGCGACAGCATCGAGCTGCACGGCGCGACCGGCTGGATCGCCGCGCAGGCCGCCGGCGACAAGGTGGTCCTGGATCTCCTGCAGCACTGACGAGTAAAGCCCCCGACAAGCGGGGGCTTTACTCGTTTCGGTGGACCTGAGGGGATTCGAACCCCTGACCTCTTCATTGCGAACGAAGCGCGCTACCAACTGCGCCACAGGCCCGAGAACCTCAGCTACATTATCACGTCCGGAACACCCGGCCGTGCCACCGGTCACCCCGCCCGGCGGTCCTGCAACAGCTTGCGCACGTGCGCCTCGATCTCGGCGTCGTCCACGTATCCCATCCGCGTGAAAGCCGATGCCGGCTCCACCTTCTCGGGCGTACGGGCGACGGCGATCGAGGGCGGTGCGGCCTTCTCCGCGCGTACGCGCTTGGCCTCCTCGAAGGCGGCCCGACGCAGCGCCTCGCGCGCGTCGGCGGCGTCTCGTACGGCGGCGGCCGACGAGCCGGCGGACGACGACAGCGGGCGCGGGAGCGTCCGCGGCTGCCAGGTCGCTTTGCTCTGGACCGGGAGGGCGACGTCCTGCACCTCGGCGGTGCGGGCCACCACGACGGGCGCCACCTGCTCCCGTCGCACGGCGCGTGCCGCGACCCGCGACATCCGCTGCAGCACGAGGAGACTCGACAGCGCCCCCACTCCCCCGATCCACAGCAGCGCGGCGGAGGAGAAGGCGAGCATGGTCCAGACGCCGGTGCCGAGGGCGGCGATCGAGAGCACCCCGGCAGCGGACGCGGTCAGCCGCGTGCGACGCCGGGCGCGGGCACGACGGACCTCCGGCCGGTCACGTGCGGCACGGGCCTCGGCCTTCGCCCGCTCCAGTTCCAGGCGCGCCTGCTCGAGCTCGACGCGCTCCTTCTCGGCAAGGGTTCGCCGGGCGAGCTTCTGCTGCGCGTGGGCGGTGCGGGCGGAGAGTTCCAGCCGCACCTCCTCGGGCGTCTCGCTCGTCTCGGCCAGCACGCGCAGCGCCTGGCTGAGCCGGACGGCATTGCGCTCGGCGGAGTTGTACTGATGCCGGCTGTGCCAGCTCGGCAGCAGGTAGAGCATCCACAGGGCCACGGCGACGAGGACGATGACGCCTCCGCCCAGCACCTGTCCACCCATGCGGTCCACGCTAGGTGATCCGCGTCGTCAGGGACGAACGCTGTGGGCGTGTCGCGCGCTACTGGCCCGCAGCATCCCGGTCGGCCTGCGGGATGTCGGCCGCATCGCGGGGCACGCGGGCCTCCGCCCACCGAGCGAGCACCCCCTCCGGGACGTCCTCCTTGACGAGCGCGAAGGCGTAGTGGTCGCGCCAGTCCCCGTCGATGTGGATGTACTTCCGGCGCAGTCCCTCGTACCGGAACCCGAGTTTCTGCACGACCCGGAGACTGGCGTGGTTCTCCGGGCGGATGCAGATCTCCATCCGGTGCAGGCGCAACTGGTCGAAGCACACGTCCGTGGCCAGCGCGACCGAGATCGGCGTGATGTCCCGCCCCGCGTACTCCCGGGAGACCCAGTACCCGATCGTCGCGGACGACAGCGAGCCGCGCGCCACGCCCCAGACGTTCAGCTGGCCCGCGACCTCGCCGTCGTACTCCATGACGAACGGCACGCCGACGCCGTCCCGGTACTGCTGGAGCAGGCGTCGGATCCCGACTTTCATGTCGAGGGAGACGGCACCGTCCGGGCTGGTGGCCTCCCAGGGGCGCAGCCATGTGCGGTTCGACAGGAGATGCTCCTGCAGGACCTTGGCGTCACGATGACGCACCAGCCGGATCGAGACCGGTCCGTGCGCCCTCGGTACCGAGAGGTCCATTCGCGCGCCCTTCGCTCCAGGTCACAGACCCGCGGCGAAATCCTTGAGCCAGGGCCGCAGGTCCGGGCCGAGGTCGTCACGGTCGCTGGCGAGCTGCACGATCGCCTTGATGTAGTCGAGTTTGTCACCGGTGTCGTAACGGCGGCCGCGGAACACGACGCCGAAGACGCCCTTCTCCGGGTCGGCCGCGAGCTCCTGCAGCGCATCGGTCAGCTGGATCTCGCCGCCCTTGCCGGGCTGGGTGTGCTCGAGCACCTCGAAGACGTCGGGACCGAGCACGTAGCGTCCGATGATCGCCAGGTTCGACGGGGCATCCTCCTGGTTCGGCTTCTCCACGAGGCCGGTGACCTTCACGACACCGTCGGTGTCGGTTGCCGCGACCTCAGCCACGCCGTAGAGGTGGATGTGCTCTGGGTCGACCTCCATCAGCGCCACGATCGCCGCACCGCGCTTGTCGTACTCGGCGAGCATCTGCGGCAGCAGCGGGTCGCGCTCGTCGATCAGGTCGTCGCCGAGGAGAACCGCGAACGGGTGGTCGCCCACGTGCGCCTGCGCACGCAGCACCGCGTGACCGAGCCCCTTGGGCTCACCCTGGCGCACCATGTGCACGTCGGCGAGGTCGGAAGCCCGCTCGACCTTGGCCAGCTTGTCGGTGTCGCCCTTCTCACGCAGCTTCTGCTCGAGCTCGGGCATGGCGTCGAAGTGGTTGGCGATGTTGTTCTTGTTCCGGCCGAGGATGATGAGGACGTCCTCGATCCCGGCTTCGACCGCTTCCTCCACCACGTACTGGATCGCGGGCTTGTCCACGACCGGCAGCATTTCCTTGGGCATGGCCTTGGTCGCCGGCAGGAACCGGGTGCCCAGACCTGCGGCGGGGATGACGGCTTTGAAGGGCTTGTGCGACATGCGCCGATCCTATCCGCCCATCGAACCTAGACTCGTCTCCATGTCGGACGTGATAGACCAGGCCAAACGTGCGCTGCGCGCAGACCTGCGTGAACGGCGCCAGATGCTCTCGGATGCGGCTCGCGCGCAGGCGGGAGTGGGACTGACCACCCAGTTACTCGCCCTCGTGGACCAGTACGGCGCGACATCGGTGTCCTGCTTCCTCTCCACCACCATCGAACCGGAGACCCGCGGATTCATCCGCGCGGCCGTGGCACGCGGCGTCCGGGTGCTCCTGCCCGTCACGCGCGTCGACGGTCTCCTCGACTGGGCCGTCGCCACGGAGGACGGCGAGATCGCCGAGGGCCTGTTCGGTCTCCCCGAGCCGGTCGGCGACCTCCTCGGCCCGATCGCCGTGAACGACGTCGACCTCATGATCATCCCCGCCGCCGCCGTCGACCGGACCGGGATGCGGCTGGGCTGGGGCCGCGGATACTTCGACAAGACGATCGGATCCATGGAGGGCTGTCCGCCCGTCTACGCCGTCGTCTTCGACACCGAGTACGTCGACGAGGTGCCGCGAGAGAAGCACGATCAGCCGGTCACCGGGATCGTCACCCCCACCCGAACCGTTCGCCTGCCCGCCGCAGGCTGAGTCCTCACACCCACGCCCCTAGGAGACCCATGCCTACCTACGCCTATGCCTGCAAGTCCTGCGGACACCGCTTCGACGCCGTCCAGTCCTTCTCCGAGCCGACGCTCACGGAGTGCCCGCAGTGCTCCGGTGTGCTCCGCAAGGAGTACGGCTCGATCGGCGTGACCTTCAACGGGTCCGGCTTCTACCGCACCGACTCGCGCTCGGCGACCACCTCGTCCGAGAAGTCCTCCTCCGCGAACTCGGGTGGTGGTGAGTCGAGCTCTTCTTCGACATCATCGTCCACAGGGACGACATCCGCCGCCCCCGCCGCCCCCGCGGCATCCTGAGCGGCCCCCGCCACTCACGAGCGACAAGGAGCATCGGATGATCAAGGGTTTCAAAGAGTTCATCATGCGCGGCAACGTCATCGACCTTGCCGTCGCCGTCGTCATCGGCGCGGCGTTCACCGCCATCATCAACGCGCTGGTGGAAGGTTTCATCAACCCGCTGATCGGCGTCATCTTCCAGCTGGGCGACCTGTCCGGCTGGGTCTGGGTCGTCCCCACCCTCTCCGGCAGCTCGTCGAACTTCCTCGTCGGCGGGATCGTCAACGCGATCATCAACTTCCTGGCCGTCGCGGCGATCGTCTACTTCGTGTTCGTGTACCCCATGAACAAGTGGAAGGAACGCCAGGCCGCGCGTGCCGGCGTGACGGAGGCCGAGGAGGAGAAGCTGCCCACCGAGCAGGAACTGCTCATGCAGATCCGCGACCTGCTCGAGAAGCAGGAGCGTCCTCAGCTCTGAGTCTTCGCCGCCGTCAGTAGTGCGGCGGCACCTCGCGCCGCATCCGCTCGTCGTTCGGTCCCCCGCCGGAGGACGACGCGGATGCGGCGTCGTCGTCTGCGGGATCCTCGATCACGTCGACCTCGGGGACGGCGCCGGGCGCGGGCGTCAGCTTCGCGCGGCGGGATCCGGCGACGCGTTCCACCCGCTGACGGGGCTCATTCGGGGACATCGAGCGGTTGGGTCGAGGCGTGCGTCGGGTCGACGTGCCCGGTCACCCCCAGGATCCCGGCGATCCGCGCGGCGACGGATGCGGGGTCGCTGTACAGGTCGAACGCGTGCACACGGACGTAGTGCCAGCCGAGGCGGCGCAGGATCTGCGGGCGCAGCCGCAGCGACTCGCGCAGCGACTCCGCGCGGGTCTCCGGGTCGCACTCCACCACGACGGCCTTGCCCTCATGCCGTGCCACGAGCGGCAACAGGCCACGGTACTGCAGGTCCACCGTCACGCCGAGCTCGCGGAGCTCGCGGGCGAGGGCCCGTGTCATCGGGTCGGCGAGGTCTTCGAGATGCTGCTCGCGATCGCGCGCGGCCACGCCGCCCAGGATGCTCATCAGGGTGGCTGCACCGTGCTCGAGCCGGCCGTCCTCGAACGCCGTCGGGCGGATCGAGGAGACCACCACCATCGAGCGGCGGGCGCGGGTCATCGCGACTGTGAGCAGGCGCTCCCCGTCGGGCGTGGAGAGGTCGCCGAAGTCGCTGAGGACCCGGCCGTGCTTGGTGAGTCCGAAGCCCAGCGACAGGATGACGCGGTCCCGGCTCTCGGCGACGGACTCCTCCAGCGTGAGCACCGCGAACGGTTCCGCGGAGTCCCGCGAGACGAAGTCCGCGACGTCGGAGCGCCCGGCGAAAGCGGCGCCCACGGCAGCGCGGATGCGCTCGGCATGGCGGCGACTGGCGGTGACGACCATGAGCGACTCGCTCGCCCGGTTGACGGCGTGCTCGGTGACGAGGGTGACGACGCGGGAGACCTCGGCGTCAGGGCTCTCCACCGCTCCGGAGACCGGATCAGGGGTCCCGGTGCCGCCCTCGACGTAGTCGATGCTGAGGCTGCCGCGGCCGAGGTAGGAACCGGCCCAGGGAAGGGAGACGATCTCCCCGCCGTAGAAGGCGTCGTTCACGAGCTGGGCCAGGTCCTCGCCGCCGGCACGGTAACTGCGGGTGAGCGTCGCGACGTCGACGAGGCCCGCGAGACGCTCGAACACGGAGGTCTCGTCGAAGGGCTCCTCGAACTCGTCGGCCTCGACGCTCGCGCCGGCGCCGACGGCGAAGGGCGTGGGCTTCTGCGTGACCGGGTCGCCGAAGACGACCACCTGCCTGGCACGCCGGAGGGCCGGTGCGGCCTCGGCGAGGCAGAGCGCCGCCGCATCCGCGATGATCACGACGTCGAAGGCGGGGGCGTCCGGGATGTCCGGGACCTCGTACGGCGAGGCGAGCCACACCGGTGCGAGCACGCGCAGCAGCGTGGGCGCAGCGCGCATGAGCTGCTCGGGTTCGGCGATGCCGTCCTTCAGCGCCTGCCTGAGGGCGGCGGCCTCGCCCGCGTGGTCCACGATGCCGATCCGCCACTGCGTGGCCAGCTGTGCGGCCAGGAGGGGCCCGGATGCGGCGGCGTGCGCCTCGTCGACGAGCCGATAGTCGCGTTCCAGCCGGTCCAGCACCGCGGTGTTGGCGCCGAGCAAGGCCCGGTCCGTCCGGAGCAGGTGCTCGAGGGCGGACTGCCACCAGGCGAACTCCAGCTCGGCCGCGACCTGCTGCTCGGGGACGTGCCGCACCGACAGCTCGGTCAGGAGAGTCTCGAGCCCCATCCGGTCGAGCTCGCCGCGGAGCGTGGCCCGCTCCACGAGATTCTCGAAGTAGGAGGACTCCGCGGCCAGCCCGGCGAGCGTGCGCACGAGCTGCGCGACGGGGAGCGATGCGAGCCGGGTGGCGTCGCTGCGGCGCAGGATCCCGTCCAGTTCGCCCAGCTGCGCGTGCACGCGCTGCCAGGCCACGTGCACGTCGGCGAGGCCGATCGGCACCTCGGGCATCACGCCCGCCTCGACCAGGCGCTGCCATTCCGCGCGCTGCTGCTGGATGCGCACGAGGGCCTCGTACATGTCGCCCACGTGCACGCCCGCGCGGACGTACTCGCGCGACAGGCGCTTGAGGCGGCGACGGTTCGCGCTGCTCATGGCGGGCGCGTCGCGCTTGGGCGCGTGCGCCTGGATGAGTTCGATGAGGGGGCGCTCGAACACGGACGGCGAGAACTTGTCGAGCGTCTCGCGGATGCCCTGCAGCAGGCGCAGGTAGTCCCCCAGCTCGTCGACCGTGCGGAAGGGCCGCATCCGGGTCTGCGCGATCAGCTCGTAACCGCGCTCCAGCAGGTTCGGCACGTCCTGACCGCTGAGCTTGCCGGCCACCGCGTGCGCGGCGCGGGCGGCGGTCGTGGTCTCGAAGCTGACGCCGTACCACGGGGAGTCGTCGGGGCCGAAGCGGAACTCGCCGAGCTTCGCGGCGGCCACGAGCTTGGCGGCGGCGGCCTGGCGGTTGTCGCGCAGGCGCTGCAGGGTCGCGACGTCGAAGCGCGCGGTCGTGGACGGCGACGGGGTGATCCGGGCGAGCTCGGTCAGCCGGCGCACGACGTCGAGCGCGGAGGCGCCGAGACTCGGATGCTGCACGGTCAGGGCGGTGCGGTAGTCGCGCAGGACGGTTCGCAGCCGCACCAGCGCGTCGTCGATGTCGGAGACCTTGGGCTGCTCGGCCTTCTCGTTCCGGCCGATGGCGCGGATGAGGTCGCGGTGCAGATGACGCGGCGTGACGGCGAGCGAGTCGAGGCCGATCCCGGTGAGCCGGTGGCGGATGCCGTCGAGCGTCGAGCGTCGCGCGCTCACCACGAGCACGCGCTTGCCGCTGTGCACGAGGGCGCCCACCGCGTTGATGACGGTCTGCGTGCCGCCGGTGCCGGGCAGGGTGTGCACGGCGAGCGAGTGCCCGGCGGCGATCCGGGCGAGGACGGCCTCCTGCTCCTCGTCCGCGTCGAGCAGGAGCGTGTCGGCGGCGGGGGTGCGGTCGTCGGGGCTGGTCACGGTCGGCAGCGCCGGACGGATGGAGAGGCGTTCCCGGTCGGCGTGGTGTCCGGCGAGCGCGTTCAGCACGGGGTGCTCGAGGTCCGCAGTGTCGCGGGCCATGCCCGAGCCGACGTCGACGAAGTTCGAGACCACCAGACGCGGCGTGACGGTGAAGGTCGGGATGTGCGTCGTGAGGGCGCGCAGGTGGTCGATCACCGGCTGCGGGCGGAAGACGTTGCCGTCGTGCGCCAGTGACGCGAGTGCGACGGAATCGAGGTGGATGCCGAAGTGCGTGCCGAGGGCGCGGACCAGCTCCGGGTTCACCGTGAACGGGCCGCGCAGCTTCAGCTCGAAGTCGGTGTGGTGACGACGGATCGCGAGCGGGCGCAGCAGCACCGGCGCCGTGCACACGATGCCGCCGATCCGCCAGGACGCCATGCCGACGGCGAGCGCGACGCTCTCCAGCCCGCGGGCGGTGCGCAGCTCGACGTTCTTGGCCGTGATTCGCTCGGCCGCGAGGCGGGCCGTGCGCAGGGCCACCTCGTCGCGGTAGAGGTTCGACAGCAGGGTGGAACGGCCGGTCAGGAACTGGGGCAGGCTGCCGGGATGCGCCTTGTTGATGTCGACCCCGCGCTCGGGGGTGTCGTCGTAGAAGAGGAGGGTCGACCGACCGCCCAGCAGCGCCGCCTGAGCGCGGATCCGCATGCGCTCCGGCTCGGCTGCGTGCGTCACCGTGACCCCGGGCTCGGCGACGCCCAGATCGCCGGGGCGCACGGGGTTCGTCGCCTCGACGTCTTCTTCGCCGGCCGTTGCCGTACCTTCTCCACGCCACACACGTGTCACTGTAAGCGGGAGGAGGGCGCGCAGGCCTCATTCGGCCCGGGTTTCGCGGTATCCGGCGACACGCCGACCTGATCGGCGCTTCCTCCCCACCCCCTGCGGGACCGGTCTTCTCCCCCGATTCCGCGACGGGCGGCCTCCGTCATGGGCGCCCCGTCCAGGATGGGCACATGACGACGGCGACGTTCCGCATCCATCCGACTCCGCTCGGCGAGGCGCTCCTGCTGACCTCGGCGGGCCGGCTCATCGGGCTGGAGATGCTGACCGGCCCCCTGGGCCAGGCCCTCGAGCACTGGGCGCGGGTGCTCTCGTCGGCACCGGAACCCGACGACGATGCGGCCGACGACGCCGCGGCACAGCTCGATGAGTACTTCGACGGGGCACGGCAGGACTTCGACCTCGACATCGATCTCTCGCTCGCGACGGGCTTCACCCGGAGAGCGCTGGAGGCGGTCCTCCGGATCCCTTACGGGGAGACCGCCGGCTACGGAGAGGTCGCGGCGGCGGCGGGCAGCCCGCGGGCGCATCGCGCCGTGGGCACGGCCTGCCGGCTCACGCCGATCTCGATCGTCGTCCCCGTGCACCGGGTGGTGCGCGCCGACGGATCGATCGGCGAGTACGGCGGGCGGCCCGAGATGAAGCGGTTCCTGGTGGAACTGGAGCGCACGCATCGTCCGGCGGGCGTGTAGGCCGCCCGCCGGACGATGCGTGCCGGCTGTCAGTGCGGGGTGGCCTTCTCCGCACCGAACCCGGTGAGCGAGCGCACCTCCATCTCGGCGGCCTTGCGCCGGTCCTCGGCGCGGCGCGAGGTGACGGATCCGAGCCAGCCCAGCAGGAACCCGAGCGGGATCGAGACGATGCCGGGGTTGTTCAGCGGCCAGATGGCCACCCCGACGTTCTTGAAGACGCTCGTCTCGGTGCCCCAGAACACAGGCGACAGCAGGATCAGGATGATCGCCGCGGCGAGTCCTCCGTACATGCTCCACACCGCGCCGCGGGTCGTGAACTTCCGCCAGAACAACGAGTAGAGGATCGTCGGCAGGTTCGCCGACGCCGCCACCGCGAAGGCGAGCGCGACGAGGAACGCCACGTTCTGCCCCTGCACGCCGATGCCGCCGATGATCGCCAGGATGCCGATGACGACCACCGTGCGCCGGGCCACCTTCACCTCGCCGTCCGGCGGCACGTCACCCTTCTTCACCACGTTCGCGTAGATGTCGTGCGCGAACGAGGCGGCCGCGGTGATGGTGAGTCCGGCCACGACCGCGAGGATCGTCGCGAACGCCACCGCCGAGATGAACCCGAGCAGGACCGGCCCGCCGAGGTAGAGCGCCAGCAGCGGCGCGGCGGAGTTGACCCCGCCGGGAGCGGCGGCGATGGTCTCGGGTCCGACCAGCGCACCCGCACCGTAGCCGAGCACGAGGGTCAGCAGGTAGAACAGGCCGATCAGCCAGATCGCCCACACCACCGACCGCCGGGCCTCCTTGGCCGTCGGCACCGTGTAGAAGCGCATCAGCACGTGCGGCAGTCCCGCGGTTCCGAGCACCAGCGCGATCGCGAGCGAGATGAAGTCCCAGGGGTTGGCGCCGTACTGCAGGCCGGGTCCGAGGACGGCGTCACCCTTCGGCGACGCGGCGACCGCGCTCTCCAGGAGCGTGTTCAGGCTGAACCCGTTGATCGCCAGCACCCAGACCGTCATCACGATCGCTCCGCCGATGAGCAGGAAGGCCTTCACGATCTGCACCCAGGTCGTGCCCTTCATCCCGCCGATGAGCACGTAGACGATCATCAGCACACCGACGACCGCGACGACGATCGACTGCCCCACCTGGTCGCCGATGCCCAGCAGCAGCGAGACGAGCCCGCCGGCGCCGGCCATCTGCGCGAGGAGGTAGAAGAAGCACACTGCGAGGGTCGTGATAGCAGCCGCCATCCGCACCGGCCGCTCCTTGAGCCGGAACGACAGCACGTCCGCCATCGTGAACCGGCCGGTGTTGCGCATGAGCTCCGCCACGAGCAGCAGCGCCACGAGCCAGGCGACGAGGAAGCCGATGGAGTAGAGGAACCCGTCGTACCCGTTGATCGCGATCGCTCCGCAGATGCCGAGGAAGGATGCCGCGGACAGGTAGTCACCGGCGATCGCGAACCCGTTCTGCGGCCCGGTGAACGAGCGTCCGGCGGCGTAGTAGTCCGCGGCCGTCTTGTTGTTGCGCGAGGCCCGGATGACGATGAACAGCGTCACCGCGACGAACGCGGCGAAGATGGAGATGTTCAGGACGGGGTTGTTCTCGACCGTCTGGACGGCCGCGTGGACAGCACCGAAGACCTCGTTCATGCGACACCGCCTTCACGGCGCTCGAGCTCTTCGCGGATCGCCTGCGACTGCGGATCGATCCGCCGGTTCGCGTAGGCGACGTAACCCATCGTGATCGCGAACGTCGTCACGAACTGGCCGAGGCCGAACAGCAGCCCGACCGTGATGTCGCCCCACACCCGCTGCGACATGAACTCCACGGCGAACGACGAGAGCAGGACGTAGACGAAGTACCAGAGCAGGAACGCGATCGCCAAGGGGAAGACGAAACTGCGCTGGGTCCTCTTGAGCTTCTGGAAAGCGGCGGATTCCTCCACCGCCACGTAATCGATGTCGCCCTGTGGGGCGGATTTTTCGTGCACCTCACTCATGTGGCCTCCTTGCCTCATGCGGTGACGCAGCCTTGCGCCGGGGTCCATCGCCGCTCACCGCGCCGATGGTAGGGTCGACGCTACGAAAATCCGCGACGCGGCCGACACCTCCGGAAGTAGGTAACGCGCCGCCTCCCCTGTGTGGCCGACTCCCCGTGAAGAGGTAGAGGACCGTGGCGAATCCCGACTCCACCACCGAACAGCAGCTGATGTCCCGGGCTGTGCACGACCTCGTCCGGCGTACCCGCTTCCCGGTGGCGTTCGGCGGCCTCGTGGAGGACCGCTCGGTGCGGGTCACCTCCATCGTGGGCGCCCGCAGCCGCAGCATCGAAGGGCTCGTCGTGCAGGAGCAGCGCGGCCTCGGCGGCCGCGCCCTCAGCGAGCGGCGACCCCGCCTGGCACTGGACTACCGCACGGCGCGCGGCATCACGCACGACTACGATCGTGCGATCCTCGGCGAGGGCATCGCCACCCTCTTCGCGGTCCCCATCATCAGCGGCGGGCGGGCTCGCGCGGTCGTGTACTGCGGATCGTGGTCGCAGTCCTCGGTGGACGACGCTGTGGCCCAGCCGGCTCTGCGCGTGGCCGAGGATCTCGGCACGGAGCTGCGCGTGCGCGAAGAGGTCGCCCGCCGGATGTCGCAGGTGGAGTCCGCGACGACCGAGCCCCGCGGGCTCGACGCCGCCCTGCGCGAGGAGGTGCGGGAGAGCTACGCGGAGCTGCGCAGCATCGCCGCATCCATCGCGGATGCGGATCTCCGTCGGCGTCTCACGGTCGTCGAGGACCGTCTCGCCGCGGTCGCACGCGGCCAGCGGCGCCCGCTCGCGGTCGACGCGCCCCTCTCGCCACGGGAGCTGGACGTCCTCGCCTGCGCCGCCCTGGGGTCGACGAACGCCGAGATCGCGGCGGATCTGGCTCTCAGGGAGACGACCGTGAAGTCCTACCTCGCGGCTGCGATGGCCAAACTCGATGTCTCCACCCGTCATGCGGCGGTCGCCAAGGCGCGCCGTGCGGGTCTTCTCCCCTGATCGGGGCCCAGATCAGTAAGCTGGCGTCATGGCACGCAGAATCGTTCATCAACTCGTGGATGACCTCGACGGTTCGGTGCTGGAGGTGGGTGAGGGCGAAACGGTGCTCTTCTCGCTCGACGGCACCGCCTACGAGATCGACCTCTCCGACGGCAACGCCGCGGCCCTGCGCGAGGCTTTCGCCCCGTTCGTGACCGCGGCGCGCAGTGTGTCGACCTCCCGGTCCTCCGGGTCGGGCACGGCCACGCGCCAGCGACGGCGCGCCGGTCAGCGCGACTACGCGGAGATCCGGGCATGGGCCAAGGAGAACGGGCACCAGGTGTCCGAACGCGGGCGCGTGCCCGCCGCCGTGCTCGACGCGTACGACGCCGCGCACTGAGACACCCTTTGCGGTCCGGCCCCTCCTCGACGCGCCCGTCCCGGGCGGAGAGATAATGGGGGGATGCCGAAGATCACCGCACCGACCGTCGCCGAGCACCGGGTCGCCCAACGGGCGGCACTCGTGCAGGCGGCCGAGTCCGTGCTGCGCGAGTCCGGCCTGGCCGGGATCAATCCGCGCGTGGTGTGCGAGCGCGCGGGCATGGCGAGGTCGAGCTTCTACGACTACTTCCCCTCCAAGGACGACCTGCTCGTCGCCGTCGCGATCGAGGCGTTCGAGCGCTGGGACCGCGAGATCGAAGAGGCGCTCGAGGGGATCGAGACCCCGGAGGGGCGCCTCGAGGCGCTGGTCGAGGCGACCATGCGGATGACCGCGGACGGCGAGCACGACATCGCCGCCCCGCTCCGCCAGGCCGAGTTGTCCCCCACCCGGTTCGAGGACCTCATGGTCCTGCACGACGCGCTGCTGCGCCCGATGAACCAGGCGATCACCGATCTCGGCGTGCCGGATCCGGATCGCGCGGCGATGCTCGCCAACGGCCTGCTCGGCTCCGGAGTGCAGCTCGTGCAGCACGGCGTCGATCCGCACACCGTCGCGCGCGACGTCTACCGGATGCTGACGCGCGGCCTGCTCGCCTGATCCGGGGCCCGTTCGCCTGATCGGCGGCCCGCTCGCCCGACGCACGGGCCGCTCGTGAGGCGCCGTCTCCACGCCCGCTCGCCGGACCTCCACGCCCGCTCGCCGGACCTCCACGCCGGCTCGCCGGACCTCCGCCCGCCCGCGGGGGCGCAGCCCGCCCCTGCTCGCGGACGACCACGCGCGCCCTGCTGCCCCCGGCCTCGGCTTGCCTCACGGGAAAGATAGTGACAGAATGTCGGTAAACGTTCCGACAGACTGTCGGAATCCTTATCCCCGCCAGGACGTGTTCATGTTTCTTGCTGTGCGCGAACTCCGGTTCGCTCGTGGCCGGTTCACGCTGATGGGTGTCGTGATCGCCTTGATCTCGGTGCTCGTCGTGCTGCTCTCCGGCCTCTCTTCCGGTCTCGTCAACGACGGTGTCTCCGGACTGAAGTCCGTACCGGCCACCGCCTTCGCCTTCAACGAAGGCACGATGACCGACAACGCCTTCAGCCGCTCGGTCGTCGACGACGAACAGCTGGCCGAGTGGCAGGACACCGCAGGTGTCACGAAAGCCGAGCCGATGGGCGTCAGCATCGTCAACGGCACGACGGACGCCGATGAGCAGATCGACCTCACCCTCTTCGGTGTCGAGACGGACGGTTTCCTCGCTCCCCCGGTCTCCAGCGGAACCGGCCTCGGCGAGATCGACGGCATCATCGTCTCCGAGCCCCTGCGGGACGCCGGCGTCGAGATCGGCACCGTCGTGACGCTCGACCGCGTGGGCCTCGAGCTCACGGTCATCGGGTTCACCGAGGGGCAGGCGACCTTCGGGCACGTCGACGTCGCCTACGTCCCCCTCGACACCTGGCGCCTGCTCGCCGCGGGAACGCCCCCCGAGGGCGCCCCCACCGCCGCCGACATCGACGCCCTCGACTTCCCCTACTCGAGCGTCGTCGCCATCCAGACGGATGACGCGGCCGAACTCGACATCGAAGCCGCCGACCTCGCCGCCGGCACCACGACCATGACCAAGACCGAGGCGTTCAACGCCTCCCCCGGTTACGAGGCCGAGACCCTCACGCTCAGCATGATCCAGGTCTTCCTCTACGCCATCTGCGCCCTCGTGGTCGGAGCGTTCTTCACGGTCTGGACGATCCAGCGCAAGCACGACATCGCCGTGCTCCGCGCCGTCGGCGCCTCCAGCCGGTACCTGCTGCGCGACAGCCTCGCCCAGGCCGCCATCCTCCTCGTGGGATTCACCGCGATCGGCGTGGCCGTCGGTGTCGGACTCGGCGCCATGATGCCCGACGCGATGCCCTTCGCCCTGGAGGCCGCACCCATCGCGATCGCCTCCATCACCACCATCGCACTCGGGTTGATCGGCGCCGCGATCGCGGTCGTCCGGATCTCCCGAATCGATCCCCTCGATGCTCTGGGAGGAAACCGATGAGCACTCTCACCACCACACCCGCGCTCGACGTCGCGAACGTCACCCTCGAGCTCGGCGACGGGGACGCGAAGATCCGCGCTCTCGACGAAGTCTCCCTCCGGGTCCAGCGCGGCGAGTTCGTCGCCATCGTCGGCCCCTCCGGGTCGGGCAAGTCCTCACTCCTCGCGGTGTCCGGCGCCCTCGCGAAGCCCGACTCCGGCACCGTCCGCGTGCAGGGCACGGACCTCAGCACCCTGTCCAAGGGAGCCGCGGCGGCCTTCCGGCTGCGGAACATCGGCTTCGTCTTCCAGTCCGGCAACCTGCTGCCCTCGCTGAGCGCCGCCGACCAGCTCCGACTGGCCGCGCGACTCGCGCACACCAAGAACGTGGACGTGAACGGGCTGCTCGACCGCGTGGGCATGTCCCACCGGGCCGGCAACCGCCCCGGCCAGCTCTCCGGCGGAGAGCGCCAGCGCGTCGGCATCGCCCGCGCCCTGGTGAACTCCCCCGGGCTGCTGCTCGTCGACGAGCCCACCGCGGCCCTCGACCGCAAGCGCAGCCACGAGGTCGTCCAGCTCCTCGCGGAGCAGGCCCGTGAGGCCGGCGTGGGCGTCGTGATGGTCACCCACGACCACGACGTGCTCGAGCACTGCGACCGCATCCTGGAGATGATCGACGGCCGGCTGACGGCCGCCGAACCCGTCGCAGCCTGATCCCTGACGGTCGCGCCTGCGCGACCCGACCCGCACCGGGTCGGAGCGGTTCTCCGCTCCGACCCGGTGCTCGTTTCCACGGGTGGCGCAACCGCCGCGCATCATTCAAGCTGTGTCCCATGACTGGGGATCGGATCAACTGGCGGTACGCGTTCATCGCCCTTTCCATCCTCGTCCTCGCGGCGGTCATCCTCCTGCACCTCACCGGTGCCGAGGTCGCCGGACGCTGGATCGCCACGGTCTACGTGGCGGCCTACATCGCCTGGACGCTCGTCGACATGGTCCGCGAGGTCCTCCGTGGGCATGTGGGGCTGGACGTCCTCGCCGTCGTGGCGATGATCGCGACCCTCGCCGTCGGCGAGTACATCGCCTCCCTCATCGTCGTGCTGATGCTCTCCGGCGGCGAAGCGCTCGAGCTCTTCGCCGCACGCCGCGCCCAGCGCGACCTGACCGCACTGCTCGACCGGTCCCCGCGCACCGCGCACGTCCTCGTCCACCCCCGTTCCACAGACAGCGACGAGGTGCAGGATGTGGCCGTCGACGATGTCGCCATCGGTGATGTCCTGCTCGTCCGCCCTTCGGAAGTCGTCCCGGTCGACGGGGTGCTCCTCAGCGAATCGGGGACCTTCGACGAGTCCTCCCTCACCGGCGAGAGCCTGCCCGTGACCCACGCCGCGGGCGCCGAGGTGCTCTCCGGCTCGGTCAACAGCACCCGCGCCGTGCACATCCGCGCCGTCCGCCGCAGCGCCGACAGCCAGTACCAGCAGATCGTGGCGCTGGTCCGCGAGGCGCAGTCCTCCCGCGCGCCGGTCGTGCGCCTCGCGGACCGGTTCGCCGTGCCCTTCACCGCCGTCTCATTGGTGCTGGCCGGCGTGGCCTGGACGGTCTCGGGGGACCCGACCCGGTTCGCCGAGGTGCTCGTGCTCGCGACGCCCTGCCCGCTCCTCATCGCCGCGCCGGTGGCGTTCCTCGGCGGCCTCTCCCGCGCCGCCAAGGCAGGGGTCATCATGAAGGGCGGCGCGGTCATCGAGCAGCTCGCGCGCGTCCGGTCGGCGGCCTTCGACAAGACCGGCACGCTCACCCAGGGGCGTCCGCAGCTGGTGTCGGTGCGACCCGCCGCGGGCTTCGACGAGACCGAGCTCCTGCGGCTCGCCGCATCCGCGGAGCAGTACTCCTCGCACGTGCTCGCCGAGGGAATCCGGACGGCCGCGCAGGATCGCGGTCTCACCCTCCTGCCCTCCGACGAGGCCGGCGAGGTGGCCACGAACGGGGTGACGGCCGTGATCGACGGCAAGGTCGTCGTGGTCGGCAAGCCCGCGTACGTGCGCTCCCTCGCCCCCGACACCGTCCGGGCGGACCTCCCCGCCGGAGAGGCCGCCGCCTACGTGGCCGTCGACGGCCGGTTCGGCGGCGTGCTCGTGCTGGCGGATGCGGTGCGGCCGGAGTCCGCGGGCGTCATCTCCTGGTTGCGCGCGCACGGGGTGCGCCGGATCACGATGCTGACCGGCGACGTGCGACCGACCGCGGAGGCCATCGCGCGGGACATCGGCATCGACGACGTGCACGCGGAGATCCTCCCGGCGGACAAGGTGCACCTCGCCGCGGCTCTGCAGCCGCGCCCGGTCATGATGGTCGGCGACGGCGTCAACGACGCCCCGGTGCTGGCCGCCGCGGACGTCGGCATCGCGATGGGCGCGAAGGGCGCGACCGCCGCCGGGGACGCCGCCGACGTGGTGATCGTCGTCGATTCGCTGAGCAAGGTCGTCGACGCCGTGTCGATCGGGCGTCACACCGTGACGGTCGCACTCACGGCGATCTGGATCGGGATCGGGCTCAGCGTCGGCCTCATGCTCGTGGCCATGACCGGGGTGATCCCCGCCGTGGTGGGGGCGCTCGTCCAGGAGCTCGTGGATCTCGCGACGATCCTCTACGCGCTGCGCGCCCTCCGCGGACCCACGCCGACCGTGGCGGCGCCGCAGCACACGGCTTCGGCCGCCGCACCGTCCGCCGTCGCCTGACCCAGCGCGCGATCCATGCCGCGGCGGTTCGGCCGGGTTGCTATTCGTATCGATATTCATCAATATGAGAGCATGCCCATCCGACTCCTCCCCCGCTCGTGAGCACCACGACCGCGTCCCGGCGCCGCGCGGGTGCGGCGGGACGGCTGTCGACGCTCGACCGGTGGCTGCCGGCATGGATCGCTCTCGCGATGGTGGCGGGTCTCCTGCTCGGCCGGTTCGTGCCGTGGGTCTCCACCGCCCTCAGCCGGATGGAGATCGGCGGGATCTCCCTGCCCATCGCGCTCGGACTCCTCGTGATGATGTACCCCGTGCTGGCCAAGGTCCGGTACGACCGGGTCGCCGCCGTCACCGGCGACAAGCGCCTGCTCCTGTCCTCGCTGCTGCTGAACTGGGTGGCCGGCCCCGCGGTGATGTTCGCCCTCGCCTGGCTCTTCCTGCCGGACCTGCCCGAGTACCGCACCGGGCTGATCATCGTCGGCCTCGCCCGCTGCATCGCCATGGTCGTGATCTGGAACGACCTGGCCTGCGGAGACCGCGAGGCCGCCGCGGTGCTGGTGGCGGTCAACTCCGTCTTCCAGGTGGTGGCGTTCTCCCTGCTGGGGTGGTTCTACCTCACGGTGCTGCCGGGATGGCTCGGCCTCGACACCCAGGGACTGGACGTCCCGGTCGGGCAGATCGCGATCAATGTGCTGATCTTCCTCGGTGTGCCGCTGGTCGCGGGCCTCGCGTCGCGGTGGATCGGCGAGCGCCGGAGGGGACGCGCCTGGTACGAGGGGACGTTCCTCCCCCGCATCGGGCCGTGGGCACTGTACGGACTCCTGTTCACCATCGCGCTCCTGTTCGCCCTGCAGGGCGAGCAGATCGCCGCGCGGCCGTGGGACGTCGCCCGCATCGCCCTGCCACTGCTGCTCTACTTCGCCGTGATGTGGTCGGCCGGGCTCGCGACCGGAAAAGCCCTCGGGCTCGGTTACGCCCGCTCCTCGACGCTGGCTTTCACCGCCGCCGGAAACAACTTCGAACTCGCGATCGCGGTCGCGATCGGCGCGTTCGGCGCAGCATCCGGGCAGGCCCTCGCCGGGGTGGTCGGCCCCCTGATCGAGGTCCCGGTGCTCGTCGGGCTCGTCTACGTGTCGCTCTGGGCGGCGCGCACCTGGTTCCACACGGACCCCTACGCACCGGTCGCGGCCGGCACCTCCCGGCATCCTGCTCCCCCGATCCCGAAGGACACCCCATGAGCTCCGGCACCCCCTCCGTCCTGTTCGTCTGCGTCCACAACGCCGGCCGTTCCCAGATGGCGGCCGGGTTCCTCCGCCACCTGGCGGGCGAGCGGATCGAGGTGCGCTCCGCCGGGTCGATGCCGGCGGAAGAGATCAACCCCGTCGCCGTCGCGGCCATGGCCGAGGTCGGCGTCGACATCACGGCCGAGCAGCCGAAGGTTCTCACGACCGAGGCCGTGCAGGACTCGGACGTCGTCATCACCATGGGATGCGGCGACGCCTGCCCTTTCTTCCCGGGAAAGCGCTACGAGGATTGGAAGCTCGAGGATCCCGCAGGCCAGGGCATCGAGGCCGTCCGCCCGATCCGCGACGAGATCCGGAAACGGATCGAGGACCTCGTGGAGAGTCTCCGCTGACCGCCCAGCGGCCGACCATCAGGACTGGCGGCCGTGACTCATCCGACCAGGGCGGACTGCCCGACCGGATCGGCGTCGGGCTCCGGCTCGCGCATCACATACATCCCGCCGGGTGAATTCGCCGCCTTCGCGAGCGCGTCCGTCCACAGCGGATTGATCCGCGGGGCGCGGCTGCCGTGGAACTTGAAGGTGAGCGAGGCGCCCTGGTGCATCCAGACGACCTTGCGCCCGCTGCCGAGGCTGACGTCGTCCTTCCAGGTGAAGAAGAAGCATTCCCCCCGGCGCAGCTTGGAGCCGATGACGATCTGCAGGTGAGCGAGGAGACGATCGTCGAACTCAACCGCGGTATGAGGGTCGTAGGTGAATCTGCCCATTGCAGGCCTCCGGTCCGGCAGGGGAGACCCATCGTCCGTTCCGATGTGGAATGAGGCAGACGACGACTCTCACTCGCCCGTTACCCCGACCCTTCTCTGGTTCGGAGCCCCTGTCAATCCTTCCCGCGGCCGCGTGTCAACCCCCTACCCGGTACGGCGCGGATTGGGAGGTGGTTTCGGCCGTGCGCCCCGCCGACGCCGCTGCGCTCCTATGCTGTGCGCATGGACCCGCTGACTCTCGTTCTCCTCGTGTTCGGCGTCGCCTGCGCGTTCTGCTGGGTCATGTCGCTCATCACCAAGGACACCTCCTGGGTCGACCGGCTCTGGTCGATCGTTCCGGCGGTGTACGTGTGGATCTTCGCCGCCGCCGGCATCGCGTCGGGCGAGGATGCCGGGCGTCTGCTGCTCATGGCGATCCTCGTCACCGCGTGGGCTGCGCGCCTGACCTTCAACTTCGCGCGCCGGGGCGGCTACACCGGCATGGAGGACTACCGCTGGGCGATCCTGCGCGGTCGGATGAAGCCGTGGCAGTTCCAGCTGTTCAATCTCTTCTTCATCGTGCTCTACCAGAACGCCCTGCTCGTCCTGATCACGCTGCCGGCGCTCGTCGCGTTCCAGAACCCGGCGCCGCTGAACGGGTGGGACATCGCGTTCGGGGCACTGTTCCTCGCCTTCCTGGTGGGCGAGTTCCTCGCGGACCAGCAGCAGTGGGACTTCCACCAGGCGAAGAAGCGCGCCGGTGGGCGCCTCGAGCCGGGCTTCGTCACCTCGGGACTGTTCCGGGTGAGCCGGCACCCGAACTACTTCTTCGAGCAGGCGCAGTGGTGGGCGTTCTACGCGCTGGGCGCGACGGCCGCAGTCGCGGCCGGGCACGGGTTCTGGGGCGGAGCGGTCAACGCGTCCATCGTCGGCGCCGTTCTGCTGACGGTCCTGTTCATCGGCTCGACGATCTTCACCGAGTCGATCAGCGCCTCGAAGTACCCCGCCTACGCCGAGTACCGGCGCACCACCTCGATGCTCATCCCGTGGCCGCCCAAGCGTCGGCGCGAGCGGGTGCGCGCGGCCTGACCGCTGCGGCCGCCGCGGGGAGGCACACTGGCAGGGTGCCCATCGTCGACAACGCCGTGTATGTAGCCGGCCGCCGCATCGAGAACCCCGCCAGCCTCGAGGAGACCTTCGAGTACATGCGGTCCCGGGGCGGGATGGCGTGGATCGGGCTGTTCCGGCCCACGCCGGAGGAGATCCAGCAGGTCGCCGCGGAGTTCTCGCTGCACCGTCTGGCGGTCGAGGACGCCCTGTCGGGGCACCAGCGGTCCAAGCTCGAGCGGTACGACGACATCCTCTTCGCCGTCCTGCGCCCCGCCCGCTACATGGACGACACCGAATCCGTCGAATTCGGGGAGCTGCACGTGTTCGTGGGGCCGGACTTCATCGTCACCATCCGCCATGCCGAGTCCCCCGATCTCGCGCGCGTGCGCCAGCGGCTGGAGGCGACTCCGGAGCTGCTCGCGCTCGGCCCCGAGGCCGTGCTGTACGCGATCCTCGATCAGGTCGTCGACGAGTACCAGCCCGTCGTGGCGGGCGTCGAGAACGACATCGACGAGATCGAGGACGTGCTGTTCACCGGCGGGGACACCGCGCTGTCGCAGCGCATCTACGAGCTGTCCCGCGAGGTCATCGTGTTCCAGCGCGCCACCCAGCCGCTGGCCGGGATGCTGGAGAGCCTCCTCCGGGGCGGGGACAAGTACAACGTCGACGTCGAGCTGCAGCGGTCGCTGCGTGACGTCCACGACCATTCGCTGCGGATCACCGACCGGATCGCCTCGTTCCGGTCGATCCTGGAGAACGCCCTGACCGTGAACGCGACGCTGGTCACGCAGCGGCAGACCGACACCGCGCTGGTCCAGAACGAGCAGGTGAAGAAGATCTCCGGCTGGGCGGCGATCCTGTTCGGTCCGACGCTGGTGGGCACGGTCTATGGGATGAACTTCCGCTACATGCCGGAGCTCGACTGGCCGCTGGGATATCCCCTCGCCGTGGCGCTGATGGCGGCGACAAGCGTCACGCTCTACGCCGTGTTCCGCAAGAAGCACTGGCTCTGACAGGCGCCGGCGCTCAGCCGCTCCGGCGGTACCGGATGTGGGTGGCGAGCGGCGAGTGCAGCACCTGTACCGGCTCCATCCCGAACTCCTCGATCCCGTCGAAGATCCGCTCGCCGCTTCCGAGGAGGACGGGGGCGATGTCGAGGGTGAGCTCGTCGACGACCCCGGCGGCGAGCGCCTGGCGCACGGTGGCGGCGCCGCCGGCGATGTCGACGCCCCGGTCCCCCGCCGCCTCCCGGGCCTGCGCATAGGCGGCGTCGAACCCGTCGGTGACGAAGTGGAAGCTGGTCCCGCCCTCCATTTCGATCGGCTCGTGCGGGTGATGCGTGAGCACGAAGACGGGGGCGTGGTAGGGCGGTTCGGGTCCCCACCATCCGCGCCAGTCCTCGTCCCACTCCCCGCGGATGGGGCCGAACATGTTGCGGCCCATCACGTACGCGCCGCGCGGCCGCATCAGCCAGCCCACGGCGATCTCATCGGCGGCGGTGACGCGCTCGTCGCCGAGGTGCCAGGTGTGCACCTCGATGCCGCGTCTGCCAAGGGGTTGCTCGCGGCTCTGGTCGACACCGGCCACGAAGCCGTCGAGCGACACGGACATGTGGCAGGTGGTGTCCGGCATCCGCAGTCCTTTCGCACGGTCGCGGCGGTGGACGATGCCACGAACCTACCGGGCGGGACGGAGCAGCGGAACCCGCGGGCGTCCGTACGGCCGGGGCGCCGCGCACGCGCCCGAGCGCTCAGGAATCCGGATCGCGGGAAGTGTCGATCGCCGCGCGCACGCCGACTCGCGCAGCATGGATCACCATCACGAGGACGATCAGACACCCCAGCAGGACCCCGACGGAGAGGACGGGATCGGAGACCGGGAGAAGCACGAAGGCTGCAGTGGCGAGGAATGTGCACCCCGCCCAAACCGTCGGGCGCTTCGCCCGGACGTGGGCAGCAAGCCAGGCCTCGTCGGTCGCCATCGTGCTGGGCAACCGGATACCCGCGAGCGGATTCCGCTTCAGCCGGCCTGACGCGGCGGAACGAGCGAGCCAGATCAGGAGGATGCCGGCCCCGAGCAAGAGAACGAAGAGCACGATCCGCGCCCCTAAGACGTTCTCCATGATCCGTCCACCCTACCGCCGCGCCCCGGGCGCTTTCCGCGTCGCGGCCGGTGCGGCACCACTGCGACGCGTGGAGCCGCACCATCTGGTGGCCTCCGGGGGCCGCTGGTACCTCGTCGCCTGGGACCTGGAACGCGACGACTGGCGCATCTTCCGTGCGGACCGGATCACACCGCGCACCCCGACCGGGCCACGGTTCACGCCGCGGGAGGTTCCCGGCGGCGATGCGCGCGCGTTCGTCTCGGCGCGGTTCAAGGGATCGGCGCAGGCCGACCGCTGGCCGTGCACGGGCACGGTCGTGCTGCACCTCCCGGCGGATGCGGTGCGGCCCTTCGCCGGCGACGGCACGGTCGAGGAGGTGGCACCGGACCGCTGCCGCTACACCGCCGGTTCCTGGTCGTGGCCGGCCCTCGCCGCCGCTCTAGGCCGGTTCGACGCCGACATGGAGGTGGTGGGCCCGCCGGAGCTCGCCGACGCGTTCGCTCGGCTCGCCGCCCGCTACGCCGCGGGAGCGAGGCGCTGACGTCCGGGGGTGCGGCACCCTGAAGCCGCTTTCCCGCGCCCTCAGCCCGAAAGCCCCTGCACGGTGTAGCGGCGTTCGATGCCGGCGGTCTGCATCCCCCACTCGCTCGTCGCGACCCTGTCCTGGTGCGCGCGGAACGAGACCTCGTCGCGGAATCGCTCAGCGACGTCCCATACCCACGGGATGGCGGACGGGTGGACCTCGAAGGCGAGACACCCCGGCTCAGCGCGGGTGAGCGCGATGTGGCGAGGAAGGTGTTCCCGTACGCGGGCGTCCTCCTCGGCATTGCGACAGACGAGCCGGCCGGTGAGGTGCACGTCGGGCATGCGCCCAGGCTACTGCTCGCCGACGTGGGCGGAGGCTGTACTCAGCGGGGCGGCGGGGTCTGCGCGCGGGCGACAGCCCACAGGGTGCCGCCCAGCACCGCAGCCAGGCTGACCGCCCCGGCGTAACGGGTGCTGCGGTCGCCGCCTCCGGCGGGGGTCAGTCCGTCCGATGGCGGTGCGGCGTCCGGTGCGGCGGTGCGCCCGAACAGGGCGGCGGGCATCTGCGGGTTCATGGCTGATTCCTTCCCTCTCGATGGTGCCCTCAGGCTCGCATCGGCGAGGGTTCCCTCGCGTCGGTAGAGCTGCCGGTATCCCGGTTCGCCCGGCACCGTACCCCCGGCGGCGCCGCCCTTCGCGTCGGTGAGGATTGCCTAGTGCGGGTGGGAGCGAAGGGCTACTCCCGCCCGTCGGACGACCGCCACAGTTGGGCCACGAGCGTGTCCGCGAGCCACTGCTCGAACCTGGCAGCCGACCATCCGGAATCGCCGACCAGTTCCCCGTACACCCCTGCGGCGGCGAACGCCCGGTAGACCGCCTGCGCGTCGGCGAGCGGTACGGCGAGGTGCGCCTCGACCGAGGCGATCAACGAGTCCATCACGCGCGCGCGTCCGCGGAGCTTGGCGCGCAGCAACGTGCGAGTCTCGGCATCCTCGTCGATGGCGGCATCCAGGATGCGGACCACATCGAAGTCCGTCGAGTACAGGACCGTGAGCCACCGGGCGGCTCCCCGCAGTCGCCGCAGCGGATCCGGTTCCGCGAGTATCTCGCTCGCGAGCGTCCTCGCCCCGGCTCGCTCGAGCCACCTCTCGCAGATGAGGTTCAGAATCTCGCGCTTCGCGCCGAAGGCGACGTAGACCGTCCGGTTGCCGACCCCCGCCGCCTTCGCGATCGCTTCCATGCTCGTCGCCGAGTAGCCGTCCCGGGCGAAGAGTCGTTGGGCGGCTGCCGCGATGCGCTCCTTCGTCGCCGCGGCCTGCTCTTGCCGATACGACGAGGTGCTCTTGACGGCGCTTTCCACGAGGTTCACACTAGCCACATCAGAGTGCAGAGGTCCTGCACTGAATGCAGATATACCGTATTCGAACGGAGCTGACCATGAACGAGACCATGTCGGCAACGCCGGCGCTGAAGGTCGTCGAGCGCATCCTGCACGAGGGGTTCGCCGGCGGCGACGTCACCGTCGTCGACGAGCTGTGCTCACCGGATCTGATCGAGCATCAGTTCGGCATGGAGGGCACCGGGGAAGCGGCGATCGCGAAGATCAAGAAGGGCATCACCGAAGTGCACCGGGGCATGCCCGATCTGACCTTCACCATCCAGGGCTGGGCGGAGCGGGACGACATCGTGTGGGTGCTCGCGGAGGGCACCGCGACGAACACCGGCCCCTTCTTCGGCCCACCCACCGGCAAGCGGGTCCGTTTCACCGTGATCGACGTCGCGCGAGTGCGTGACGGGCGCATCGTCGAACACTGGGGCGTGCCCGACCGGTTCGCCATCATGACGCGCATGGGCCGACTCGGGGCACCCTCGGACGGCCGCCCGTCCGCGGCGCTCTGACCGGCGAGCCGACGCATGGCGGCGCCGCCATTCGTCTCGGTGGCGATTGCTTAGTAGGGTGTGGGCCACGTTCTCTGAAGGGAGCGACGCTGGGGGACCTACTGGGCCGGCGCGCCGAACGCGACGCGGTCGACACACTCCTCTCCAAGGCACGGGCCGGGCGGAGCGGGGCGCTCGTCGTGCGCGGGACGGCAGGCATCGGCAAGACGGCGCTGCTCCAGTACGCCCGGGATGCGGCGGCCACGGCGGGCTTCCGGATCGAGTCATCCGTCGGGGTCGAATCCGAGATGCAGTTCGCTTTCGCGGGCCTGCACCAGTTGTGCGCGCCCCTGCTCGATCACATCGACACGTTGCCCCCTCCGCAGCGGACGGCACTCGGCGTGGCCTTCGGGCAGCAGGACGGCGCAACTCCGGATCGCTTCCTCGTGGGGCTCGCCACCCTCAACCTGCTGGCGGAGGCCGCCGAGGTGGAGCCCCTGCTCTGCCTCGTCGATGACGCCCAGTGGCTGGATGAGGCATCCGCTCAGGTGCTCGCCTTCGTGGCGCGACGCGTGGCTGCCGAGCGGATCGCTTTCGCGTTCGCCGTGCGCGACGTCCTCCCCGAGGAGACCGGACGCCGGCCTTCCGCCTTGGACGGACTGCCGGAGCTGCGTCTGCACGGACTCGACGACGCCGATGCGCGGGCACTGCTGGAGTCCGCGCTCCCCGTCCCGCTGGACGAACGCATGCTCGAGCGGATCGTGGCCGAGTCGTGGGGCAATCCGCTGGCGCTGCTGGAGCTCCCGCAATCGGCGGCGTGGACGGGCGGATTCGAGTCACCCAGCACCCTCGATGTCCCCCGTCGGCTGGAGGAGAGCTTCCGGCACCGCTTCCGCAGCCTGCCCGACGACACCCGCGTGCTGCTTCTCGCGGCAGCCGCGGAACCCACGGGAGACGCGGCACTGCTCTTCCGGGCGGCATCCCATCTCGACGTGTCCGAGGGTGCGCTCGGTCCTGCCGAAGCCGTCGGGCTGGTGAGCGTCGACGGCCGGGTGACGTTCCGGCATCCGCTGGTCCGCTCGGCGATCTACCGCGACGCGACGCCGCCCGACCAGCGTCGGGCGCATGACGCCTTGGCCGCCGCGACCGACCCGGACGCCGACCCCGACCGGCGGGCATGGCACCGGGCGCAGGCGGTACTGGGGCTGAACGAGGAGGCCGCCGCAGAACTGGAGCAGTCCGCCGGCCGGGCGCTCCGCCGCGGCGGGCTGGCCGCGGCGGGCGCGTTCCTCCAGCGGGCGACGGAGCTGACCCCCGACCCGGCCGACCGGTCGAGGCGGGCCCTGGATGCGGCTGAGGCCAAGCAGGAGACCGGAGCCTCCGGCGCCGCCCGGGAGCTCCTGGCCGTGGCGGAGGCCGGGCCCCTCGACGCGCTGCAGCGTGGACGACTCGAACTGCTGCGCGCACAGATCTCGTTCCATCTGACCCGCGGCGCAGACGTGCCCGGCATGCTGCTGGATGCGGCCGAAACGCTCGCTCCGCTGGATGGCGCACTGTCGAGGAACATCTACCTGCACGCGCTGGATGCGGCGATCATCACCGGTGGGCCCACCGGGATCCGCATCGCCGAGGCGATGCTCAGCAGATTCGCGTCGGACGTCCCGACGCGACCGGTCGACCTCCTGCTGCACGGGCTCGCGGTGACCATGACCCGCGGGTATGCGGAGGGCGTGCCCACGCTCCGGTGCGCTCTGGCGGTGCTCCGGGATTCCGCGCGCGACGCCATCCGGGACAACACCGTCCGCCCCTGGCTGTGGATCGCCGGACGGGTCGCCGTGGGCATCCTCGACGACGAACTCGCCCATGTGCTGGCGGAGTGCGATGTCGCGATGGCCCGCGCCGACGGCGCACTGGCGCGCCTGCCCGCGTCGCTGAACTTCCACGCGAACGTCCTGGTGATCAGTGGACAGCTCACCCGCGCCGGCGAGCTGGCGGCGGAGGCGGCAGCCATTGCGGACGCGACCGGCGGCGTGCAGATGCGCCACGCTCAGGCGATCCTGGCCGGATGGCGCGGCGATCAGGCGGAGACGGACGCGCTGAACGATCTCACCTTCCACGACCCGAGCTACCCGGCGGACGGCACGGAGGTCGCCCTCGCACAGTACGCGACCGCCGTCCTGCACAACGGACTCGGCGAGTATGCGCTGGCACGGGAGGCTGCCGCCAAGGCCTGCGATTCCATCGAGCTGTCCCTCAGCACGGTCGCGTTGCCGGAACTGATCGAGGCATCCGTACGCACCGGAGAACCGGAGCGCGCGGCAGTGGCGCTCGAGGAGTTGAGTGCCCGGGCGCGGGCGAGCGACACGTCGTGGGCGCGCGGGCTCGAGGCACGGTCGCGGGCTCTGACGGTCACGGGCCCCGGCGCCGAGGACCACTACCGTGAGGCCACCGCCCGCCTCGACGATTCCCGCGTGCGTGGTGAAGCGGCCCGCGCCCACCTCCTCTACGGCGAGTGGCTGCGCCGCGAGGGCCGGCGCCAGGACGCCCGCGAGCAGCTGCGCACCGCCCACGAGCTCCTGACCGACATGGGCGCCGTGGCGTTCGCCGCGCGCGCCGCGCGGGAGCTGCGCGCCACCGGCGAGCGCCCGCAGAAGCGCACGGCGCAACCCACCGATGCGCTCACCTCTCAGGAGCTGCACATCGCACGGTTGGTGGCGACCGGGGCGACCTCGCGCGAAGTGGGCACGCAGCTGTTTCTCAGCCCCCGCACGATCGAGGCCCATCTGCGCAACATCTTCCGCAAACTCGGCATCTCCTCCCGTCGGCAGCTGAAGGAGTTGCCGCTGGGCTGAGCGGATTCGACGCGCCCGCGTGACCCGCTGTGTCGCTCCCACTTGACCCGGTGCCGGGAACCGGGTGTGGAGTGGGTCCCACGTCGTCTACGACGAAAGGGAGCACACGGATGAAGGTCTTCATCATCGGGATCAGCGGCGCGGTGGGCCTGCTGCTGGCGCGGAACCTCCTGCATCGGGGCGATGAGGTGTCGGGGCTCGTGCGTCGCGAGCAGCAGAGGCGGGATCTGGCGGCGCTGGGCGTCGATGCGCACCTCGGGGATCTGACCGCCCTGACCGCCGAATCCCTGGCGTCCCTGCTCGCGGGCGCCGATGCCGTCGTGTACAGCGCCGGCTCCAACGGGGGCGCCCGCGCCGTCACCGTCGCCGTCGACAGCGACGGTGCGGTGAACGCGCTGGAGGCCACCCAGCTCGCCGGAGTGCCGTGCTTCGCGCTCGTATCGGTGATGCCGGAAGCCGCACGTGGGCAGGATCTCACCGACGACGAGGAGTTCTACTTCGCCGTGAAGAAGCTCGTCGACGTCACGGTCAGCGTGAGCGACCTCGACTGGCTGATCCTCCGGCCGTCCCTGCTCGTCGATCGCGCCGGGACGGGCGTGGTCTCGCTCGGCCCCGCTCAGCCGCATGACGAGATCTCCCGGGAGGATGTCGCCGCCACCCTGGCGGAACTGCTGCACGAGCCCCGGATCCGCCGGCGGATCCTCGAGCTGACCCAGGGCGCGACCCCGATCGTGCAGGCCGTCCGGGCGTTGGCACGGGACAGGTGACGCCGGCGCGTGATCGCGGGCGGCAGCGCCCGGGCGCCCGTTGTCCCCAGGGTGACTCCGGCGCCTGATCCACCGGGGGGAATGTCGGTGGCCCTCGCTAGTTTGAGGGTATGGAATTCGACTCCTGGCCAGGGGAAACCCCCGCAGCGGACGTGGTCCGCATGCGGGCCGGTCTCGCCGGTCTGCAGGATGCCGATGCGGCGGTCGCACGCGCGCAGGCCGCGCGGATCCGCCACCTCGCAGCTCTCGCCGACGTGGCGACCGACCAGGTGGCGCGAATCGCGTCGCAGGGCTCACGGGAGCGGGAGATGCCGGTGCGGTCCCTCGCTGCGGAAGTCGCGTTCGCCACGCACGTGCACGACATGACCGCGCAGCGAGACCTCGGCGAGGCCCAGACCCTCGTCACCAAGTTCTCCGCGACCGTCACCGCCCTCGAGAACGCGCGGATCTCGCAGCGACACGTCGACGTCATCCTGGAAACGGGGCTGCCGATCGTCGACGATGAGGTCCGCATGGCGTGGGAGGAGATCGTCCTGGATTACGCCGCGCGGCAGGCGCCGGGGCGGACGAAGGCCTACGCCCGGCAGCTGGCGGAAGCGGTGAACCCGGAGGGGATGGCCGACCGGCACGCACGGGCCGTCGACGGCCGCGGCGTGTCCGTCATCGACCTGGATGACGGGATGGCACTCCTGCAGCTGCGGCTGCCGGCGGCCGTGGCGTACGGGATTCGCGACCGGCTCCGGCGGCAGGCCCGCGCCATCCGGGATGCGGCGAACGCCGAACGCGCGCGCCGCACCGAAGAACCCGGCGCGGGCCACGATGCCGCCGAGCAACCGGTCATCGACGACATCCGCACCCTGGTCCAGATCGGCGCCGATGTCGCGGCCGACATGCTCCTGACCGGCGCCCCGGCGATAGACCCCACCAGCGGGGAGCAGCTCCCCGGCGGGCTCGGCGCCATCCAGGCGCAGGTGCAGATCGTGGTCCCGGTGCTCACGCTCCTGGGCAAGACCGATGCGGGTGCCAGCCTGCACGGGCAGATCCCGATCGACCCCGACACCGCCCGGCACCTGGCGGGCGCAGCGCTCGGCTGGGACCGCGTTCTGTGCCACCCGATCACCGGCACGGTGCTCGAGGTCGACCGGTACACGCCGGGCACCGACCAGCGCCGCTACCTCCGGGCCCGGGACCAGCACTGCCGCGGGTTCGGGTGCCGCCAGCCCGCGCACCGGTGCCAGCTCGACCACAACCACGAGCACCACGACGGCGGACCGACCGCGCTCGCGAACCTCGCGCACTTCTGCACCCGACATCACACGCTGAAGACGGAGACGGAGTGGTCGGTCAGGCAACTGCCGGATGGCGCGGTGGAGTTCACGAGCCCGCTGGGCAGGAGCTACACCGACGAGCCGCCACCCCGCGTGATGTTCGTGCCCGACCCAGATTCGCCGCCGTTCTGAGCCACTGCCTCATCCTGCTCGCCGTCGTCACGCCGTCGCGCTCAGGCTGTGGGGCGTGCGGGTGTCGAACTCGGCCGCCTCACCACGCTCGATGATGCGCTCGTGGCCGTCCAGGGCGACGCGCAGGCGGCCGCTCAGCACGAAGACCCACTCGTAGCCGTCGTGCACGCGGAGTGCGGGCGCCTCCTCCGCGGCCCGTCCCGAAGGCCGTCGCGTCACCGGCCCCGCAGCGCGCTCACGAGCTCGGCGTCACCGCTTCCGGTGACCTCCGTGATCCGCCCGCCGGTGACGCGGTACATGGCGAACTCCGCGACGTTCACGTGGCGGCGAGTGGGGGCGATGCCGCGGAACGCGCCCTGGTGGGTGCCGCCGCCCCGCAGGTGCGCGGCGATGCGATCGTCCTCGATGACGAGCTGGATGCGGCGCCACTGCCAGTCCGGGAAGGCGCGGAAGAGCTCGGCGAGTTCGTCGAGCCAGGCGTCCGCGCCCGCGGGGAGGTGCGCACGACGCACCCCCGGGTCGAGGAAGGACCGCACGGCCTCGAGGTCGTGCCTGTTGCAGGCATCGAGATAGTCCGCGTACCACTCGCGCAGCTCCCACGGCTCCATCCGTCCATTATCGAGGCCGGCATCGCGGGGCCGCAGCCCGCACAGAACCGTCGAGGCGACGCCGGTCACGGACGAGATGTGATCCCTCACACGGGGTCCTACGAGCTCGCGCCGGACCATCCACGGAATCCCGCGCAGCAACGCCATCGTTACCGGAATGTGATCGCTCACAGTCTGTTGTTCTCGCGAATATGAGCGCTAACATTCAGCGCACGGAGGCGCCTCGCGCACCGTGCAGCACACCCAAGTCCCGGCATCGGCGCCGGGCCGTACAAGGAGGTTGGGGAGTGAAGAAGATACTTGCGAGCATCGCTCTGCTCGGAGCCGTGACTCTCGTCGCGGCCGGATGCGCAGGCAACGCGGGCGGCGGCGGAGGCGGCGGTGAGGGCGACGTCCTCACGGTCGGATTCGCGCAGACCGGATCGGAGTCCGGCTGGCGCGCGGCGAACACCGAATCGATGAAGGAGGCGTTCTCGGAGGAGAACGGCTTCAACCTCATCTTCAACGCGGCGGACAACAAGCAGGAGGCGCAGATCGCCGCGGTCCGCAGCTTCATCAACCAGGGCGTCGACGCGATCGTCATCGCCCCGATCACGGTCGACGGCTGGGACGACGTGCTGAAGGAGGCGAAGGACGCCGGCATCCCCGTCGTCCTCGAAGACCGCACGGTGAACGTGGACGACGACAGCCTCTACGCGAGCTGGGTCGGTCTCGACTTCGAGAAGGAGGGCGAGACGGCGGGCGCCTGGGCGAAGGAGACGTTCACCGAGCCGACGAACATGGTCGTCCTCGAGGGCACGACCGGCTCCGCCCCCGCGCTCGACCGCGCCACGGGCTTCGCCACCGGTTCCGAGGGCGCCCCCATCACGACGCTGGACTCGCAGACGGGCGACTTCACCCGTGACGGCGGCAAGAAGGTCATGGAGGGCTTCCTGCAGAAGTACGGCGACTCCATCAACCTGCTCTTCGCGCACAACGACGACATGGGCCTCGGTGCTCTCGACGCCATCACGGCGGCGGGACTCACCCCCGGCACGGACATCCAGATCGTCACGATCGACGCCGTGCGCGACGGGATGCAGGCACTGGCCGACGGGCAGTTCAACTTCATCGTGGAGTGCAACCCGCTGCTGGGCGAGAAGGTCGCCGAGGTCGTCAAGAAGGTCGTCGCGGGCGAGACCGTCGAGAAGACGACGATCGTCGAAGACCAGAGCTTCACGCCGGAGCAGGCGAAGGAAGCACTGCCGGACCGCAAGTACTGAGTCCGCACCATCCATCGATAGACGCACCGCCGGGGATCGGCTCACGATCCCCGGCGGCCCGGCTGACTGAAGGAGTCACCAGGTCATGGACAGCAGTGCGAGCCCGATCGTCGAGATGCGCGGCATCACCATCCGTTTCCCCGGCGTCATCGCGCTGGACGGCGTCGACTTCTCCCTCCGCCGGGGCGAGGTGCACACCCTGATGGGTGAGAACGGCGCCGGTAAATCCACGCTCATCAAAGCCCTCACCGGCGTCTACGCGATCGACGAGGGCACGATCACCGTGGCCGGCGATCCCCGGACCTTCCACGACACCGCCGACGCCCAGGCGGCGGGCATCTCCACCGTGTATCAGGAGGTGAACCTCTGCACGAACCTCACGGTCGGCGAGAACGTCATGCTCGGCCACGAGGTGCGTCGCATCGGCGGCATCGACTGGCGCGCGACCCACCGGGAGGCGGCCCGCCACCTGGAGAACCTCGGCCTGCACATCGACACCCGCTCGCTCCTGTCGAGCCACTCCATCGCCGTGCAGCAGCTCGTCGCGATCAGCCGGGCCATGGTCACCGACGCGACGGTACTCGTCCTCGACGAGCCGACCTCAAGCCTCGACCGCGGCGAGGTGGAGCAGCTCTTCGACGTCATCCGGGACCTCCGTTCCCGGGGCGTCGCCATCCTCTTCGTCACGCACTTCCTGGATCAGGTGTACGAGATCTCCGACCGGCTCACGGTGCTCCGCAACGGCGGGCTGGTCGGCGAGTACCTCGTGGACGAACTCCCCCGCGGCGCCCTCGTCGCGAAGATGATCGGCCGGGAGCTCAACGAGCTGGAGGCGATCTCGGAGGCCACCGACCGCACGATCGACCGTGACGCCATCCCGGTGCTGAAAGCGGTCGGCATCGCCCGCCGCGGCGTGGTCGAACCGAGCGACGTGGAGGTCTTCGACGGTGAGATCGTCGGGATCGCCGGGCTCCTCGGCTCCGGGCGCACCGAGCTCGTCCGGCTGCTGTACGGGGCGGACCGCGCCGACGCCGGCCGGATCGAGGTCCGCGGCGCCCCCACCCGGATGACCTCCCCCCGGCACGCGATCGACGAGCGCATCGCGTTCTCCTCGGAGGACCGCCGGGCCGAGGGCATCGTCGGCGACCTGACCGTCGCGGAGAACATCGTGCTCGGCATCCAGGCGAAGCGCGGCGCCCTGCGGAAGGTCGGCAAGAGCGAGCAGGATGCCGTCGTGTCCGAGTACATCGCGGCGCTCGGCATCCGCCCGGCCGACCCGACCGCGCTCGTGCGGAACCTCTCCGGCGGCAATCAGCAGAAGGTGCTGCTGGCCCGGTGGCTCGCGACGTCCCCGCAGCTCATCATCCTCGACGAGCCCACCCGCGGCATCGACATCGGCGCGAAGGCCGACATCCAGCGCAAGGTCGCCGAACTGTCCGCGAAGGGACTCGGCGTCGTCTTCATCTCCTCCGAGCTGGAGGAGGTGGTCCGGCTCGCGCAACGCATCATCGTGATGCGCGATCGCCGTAAGATCGGGGAGCTTGCAGCCCACGACGTGGGAGTCGACGACGTGGTCGACTTCATCGCCCAGGAAGGCCAGGAGAGCGTGGCATGAAGTTCCTCAAGCATCGGCTGTTCTGGCCGGCGGCCGCACTCGCGGCCCTCATCATCGTCAACACGATCTCCCGCCCCACGTTCCTGCGCATCACGGTGCAGGACGGGCGGCTGTACGGGTCGCTGATCGACATCCTCCGCAACAGCGCCCCGCTGATGCTGGTGGCGCTCGGGATGACGATCGTCATCGCGACCCGCGGTATCGACCTGTCGGTCGGCGCGATCATGGCGGTCTCCGGCGCCGTGGCGCTCACGATCATCTCCGGCTCGTCGGATCCGAACGGGCTCGGCACCGTGCTCTTCGCGATCGGGGTCGGCGTCCTCGTCGCCCTCGTGCTGGGCGTCTGGAACGGGTTCCTCGTCTCCGTCCTCGGGATACAACCGATCATCGCGACGCTCGTGCTGATGCTCGCCGGACGCGGCGTCGCCCTCCTCATCACCGGTGGCTTCATCACCACGATCAACAGCGAGCCCTACAAGTTCATCGCGCAGGGGTACGTGTTCGGGCTGCCCTTCGCGTTCTACGTGTCCGTCACCGCCATCGTCCTGGTGGCGCTCATCGAGCGACGGACGGCCCTCGGCGTCCTCACCGAGTCGGTCGGCATCAACCCGGAGGCGAGCCGCCTCGCCGGCGTCCGCTCCCGCGGCATCGTCTGGGGCGCGTATGCGGCGAGCGGGCTGCTGGCGGGCTTCGCCGGCATCCTGTACAGCTCCAACATCATGGCGGCCGACGCCAACGCGGCGGGCCTGTACATCGAGCTCGACGCGATCCTGGCGGTCGTCCTCGGTGGCACGGCGCTGATGGGCGGCAAGTTCTCGATCGCGGGCACCGTCATCGGCGTCTTCACGATCCAGACACTGAAATCCACGATCACCTTCCTCGGCGTCCCTCCGGCGGTGAGTCCGCTCTTCCTCGCCATCGTCGTGGTGATCGTCGTGCTCGTGCAGTCCCCCCGGGTGCGCGGCTGGATCGGCGGCCTCTGGGCGTCGACCCGCCCGCGCTCGTCGTCCGATACGCGCGATGGAGCGGAGGTGGCCTCGTGACCGCCCAACTGACCCGGGTCCGGACCGAGGACTCCCCCGCCGGGCGCTACCAGCGCTTCATGAGCAGGCACGCCTCGTGGATCCCCGTGTTCGCGGCGCTCGCCATCCTCATCGCCATGCTGATCGGGGCGCAGGGGTACTTCGGCAACTTCCTCACCCCGCGGCTGCTCTCCTCGCTGTTGCTGGACAACGCCTACCTGGTGATCCTCGCGGTCGGCATGACCTTCGTCATCCTCACCGGCGGCATCGACCTGTCGGTCGGTGCGGTGATGGCCTTCACCGGGATGATGGGGGCGAGCCTGCTCAGTCAGGGGCTTCCCGCGATCGTGGTCGTGCCCGTGATGCTCGCCATCGGGGCGGGCATGGGTCTCGCCGTCGGGGTGATGGTGCAGTACTTCGATGTGCAGCCGTTCATCGCCTCGCTCGCGGCGATGTTCGCGGCGCGCGGTCTCGCCTTCATGGTGAGCCTCAAGTCGATCAAGGTCACCGACCCGGCGATCCTGTGGCTGCAGTCCACCCGTATCCAGTCCGAGCCCGGCAGCTGGTACATCACCCCCTCCGGGATCCTCGCGATCCTGGTCGTCGTGGTGGCCGCCCTCGTGCTCGCCTACACGCGGTTCGGCCGCACGATCTATGCGATCGGCGGCAACGAGCAGTCCGCGCGTCTGATGGGTCTGCCGGTCGCCCGCACGAAGCTGCTCGCCTACGTCATCGCCGGGGTCTGCAGCGGACTCGGCGGGGTCGTGTTCACGGCGTACACCGGGTCGTCGTATCCGCTGAACGGCATCGGCACCGAGCTCGACACGATCGCCGCGGTGGTCATCGGCGGCACGCTGCTCACCGGCGGCAGCGGCTACGTGCTCGGCTCGATGATCGGCGTGCTCGTCTACGGCACCATCAAGACGGCGATCAACTTCCTCGGCGTCGACCAGTCGTGGACGCGGATCACGATCGGCGCGCTGCTGCTCGTCTTCGTCGTGGTGCAGCGGGTCATCATCGCCCGGTCGTCGCGACGAAGGTAGCGGTGGCCGGGCGGATCGCGGCAGCCGGGGCGGGCGTGGGAGCGGGTGACGCGCCCGCCCCCGCGCCGTGTCCGCGACAGGCGCCGAGCCCGGGCATGATGGGAAGCATGGGAGAACGATCGGCGCCGATCGTCGAGGTCCTGGGCGCGACCGTGCGCTTCCAGGCCGAGACGGCGCTGGACGGCGTCGACTTCCGCATGTACCCGGGCGAGGTCCACTCGCTCATGGGCGAGAACGGTGCCGGCAAGTCGACGCTCATCAAGGCGCTCACCGGCGCGCTCCGCCTCGACGAGGGCGTGATCCGGCTGGCGGGCGAAGAGGTGCACTTCCGTACGCCCCGCGACGCGCTCGAAGCCGGCATCGGCACCGTGTACCAGGAGATCGACCTCCTCCCGAACCTGACGGTCGCCGAGAACATCCGGCTCGGGCGGGAGCCGCGCCGCTTCGGCGCGATCGACTGGCCCCGGATGCGGCAGGACGCCCACGACGCACTGGCGGAGCTCGGCCTCGACATCGACCCGGCATCCCTCCTCGGATCGCACTCCCTCGCGGTGCAGCAGCTCGTCGCGATCGCGCGGGCCATCTCCACCGACGTGCGGGTGCTGGTCCTCGACGAACCGACGTCGAGCCTCGACCTCGACGAGGTGGCGGAGCTCTTCCGGGTCATCCGCGAGCTGGCGCAGCGGGGCGTCGCCATCCTGTTCGTCTCGCACTTCCTCGATCAGGTCTACGAGATCTGCGACCGCGTCACGGTGCTGCGCAACGGCACGCTCGTCGGCGAGTACCTCACCAAGGAGCTGCTGCGCATCGACCTGGTGCAGAAGATGCTGGGCCGCAGTGCCGCCGACCTCGTCGCCCGCCCGCGTCCCGAGTCGAGCACGGACGACGCCGACGCGGTCTTCCTGAGCGCCCGCGGAGTCTCGGCGACGCCCGGGATCGCGGATGCCGACATCGACCTCCACGAGGGCGAGGTGCTGGGCCTCGGGGGCCTCCTGGGTTCCGGCCGGACGGAGCTCGCCCGGGCGCTGACCGGCGTCGACCGGCTGACGGCCGGGGTGGTGCGGATCTCCGGCGTGGACGCTCACGGCGGCGGACCGCGGCGGGCGATCTCGCTCGGGGTCGTGTACTCGTCCGAGAACCGTCGCACCGAGGGCATCATCAGCGAGCTCAGCGTGCAGGAGAACATCACGCTGGCGCTGCAGGCGCAGCGGGGCATCTTCCGCCGCATCCGCTCCGCCCGCCGACGCGAGCTCGCCGCCAGCTGGGTGGAGGCGCTCGACATCCGCCCGCCCGATCTCGATAAGCCCGCCGGGACGCTCTCCGGCGGCAACCAGCAGAAGGTGCTCCTCGCGCGCCTCCTCGCGCTCTCCCCGCGCGTGCTCGTGCTGGACGAGCCCACCCGCGGCATCGACGTGGGCGCGAAGGTCGACATCCAGAACCTCGTCGGTGAGTTCGCCGACAACGGACTGTCGGTCGTGTTCATCTCGGCGGAGCTCGAGGAGGTCCTCCGGGTGGGGCACCGGGTGGCGATCCTCCGGGACGGCCGCATCGTCGACACGGTGCCGTCGGACCTCCTCACCGTCGACTCGCTGATGGCGCTCGTCGCCCAGCCGGACGAGCCGGAAGAGTGAGGGCGCGGTGAGCCAGGAGGACGGTGCGGCGAAAGCCGCCAACATCTTCGACGTCGCCCGCCTGGCGGGGGTGTCGCATCAGACCGTGTCGCGCGTGATCAACGATCTGCCGAACGTGCGGCCGACCACCCGCACCCGGGTCGAGCAGGCGATCGCGCAGCTGCGCTACAGCCCCTCCCCCGCCGCGCGGGCACTGGTGACCCGACGCACCCGCACGATCGGGCTCATCACCCCGGGCGTATCCGACTACGGGCCGACCTCGATCGCGATGCACTTCAACTTCGCCGCGCGCGCGGCGCGGTACAGCGTCGACACCGTCAGCGCCCTGGAGGCGGACCCCGCCGGCATCCGCTCCGCCGTCGAGGCGCTGCTGCGCCAGCGCGTCGACGCGATCGTGCTCGTGGTCGTGGACGTCGCCGTTCTCGAGGCGGTGCGTGCACTGGATCTCAGCGTCCCGCTCGTCGCCGCCGCGTCGACTGCACGGCGGAACCCGCACATCGTGTCGATCGACCAGTACCGCGGGGCGCGGGCGGCGGTGCGGCACCTGTGCGAACTCGGGCACACCCGCATCCTGCACATCGCCGGCCCGCGCACCGCGTCGGACTCGGTGGAGCGCGTCCGCGGATGGCGGGACGAACTCGGCGCGCGGCGGCTCGAGATCGTGGAGCAGCAGCACGGCGACTGGTCGGCCGCGAGCGGCTACCGGATCGGCATGGACCTCGACATCGAACCCGGCACCGCCCTGTTCGTCGGCAACGACCACATGTCGATCGGGGTCATGTCGGCGCTCCGGGAACGCGGCATCCGCGTGCCGGAGGACGTCAGCATCGTCGGCTTCGACGACGTGCCCGAAGCCGGATACCTCTATCCCCCGCTCACCACCGTGCGGCAGGACTTCGCCTCGCTGGGCGCGCTCATCATGCAGAAGGTGCTCATCGCGGTCGAGGAGCCGGAGAGCGCGACCGAGGACACTCCCCTGCCGACGCACCTGGTGCTGCGGCAGTCCACGCGACCGGCAGCAGGCTGACCGGGCGGCCGTCAGCGGAGGATGCGGCTGACGAGCTCGTCCACGACGGCGTCGGCCGACATCCCGGTATCGAGGGGCACGGTGAGCTGATCGAGCATCAGCCCATCGATGGCGTAGTGGAACAACGCGATCTCGGTTCGTCCTCCGGGTAGCCCGGCTTCGGCGTTGAATGCGAGGTCGGCCTGGAACGCCCGCTGCCGCCACGCTCCCAGCGCTTCCGCGACGGTCGGTCGCCGTGCGGCTTCCAACCGCAGCTCGAAGAGCGCGAGCGACACATGCGGGTCGGCGCTGAGACGCCTCACGACATCGCGCAGGTAGTCGGCGAAGAGTGTCCGATCGGGAGACCGATCGACCGCAGCGACGACCTCCGGTTCGGGCGTGAGCCGCTCCCCGATCCGATCGACCAGTGCGGAGATGAGGTCGTCGCGCGTCGGGAAGTAATTCGACGCGGTCCCGCGCGGAGTTCCGGCCGCGGAATCGACAGCGCGATGGGTGAGACCGCGCGCCCCCTGCTCGGCGAGCACGCGGATCCCGGCGTCGGCGAGAGCGGAGCGTCGTTCGTCGTTGCGAGCCATACGGCACATGCTAGTCAAACCACGACGGATGTCGTACTCTGACCACGACATCTGTTGTGATTGGAGTTTCCCGTGCGACAACTCGTCTACTACGTCGCCGTCAGCATCGACGGCTACATCGCCGACCCGCGGGGCGGGTACGACGCGTTCCTCGTCGACGGGGACCACGCTCCCGTCGTGTTCGGCGAGTACGCGGATGCGTTGCCCGCGCACGTGCTCACCGCTCTCGGCATCGAGCCGCCGAAGACACGATTCGACACCGTGATGATGGGCTGGAACACGCTTCGTCCGGCGCTCGACGCCGGCATCCCCAGCCCGTACCCGCACCTCTCTCAGGTGGTCGCGAGTCGTCATCCGCGGGGCGTGGACCCCGCGATCACCCTCACCCACGATCCGCTCACCACGGTGCGCGACCTGAAGGAGGAGGACGGACGGGACATCTGGCTCTGCGGCGGCGGCGAGCTCGCCGGCACGCTGCTCCCGGAGATCGACCGCCTTGTGCTGAAGCGCAACCCCGTCGTCTTCGGCTCCGGCATCCCACTCTTCGGGTCCGCGCCCTACGAGCCGCGGATCTTCGTACCGACCGGAACCCGCTCGTTCGGATCGGGTGTCGTGGTCGAGGAATATGTCTCCCGCCTCAGGCCGTGAACACCGTGGGTTGCTCTCTGCGCTCGTCTCCCCGGGCCTGTTCACCCTGCTCGCCGGCCCCCTCTTCCCGCGCCTGCTGCGCCGCGATTCGCAGCGCCCGGTCGTCATGGCGCTCGTGGGCGGCGTCATCCTCATCACCGCCCTGCAGATCCCCCGGCCTGACGACCACCGAACGCCCGCGAACACGTCGCCCGTTCGGTGAAGCCGTGCGCTTGTGCGCGCGTGGGACCGGGATCACACTGTCGGCATGACTGGTCGCTTCGTCTACTGGATGAACGTCTCCGCAGACCTCCGCATCGAGCAGGCCGCCGGGGAGAACGGCGGGGGCAGCTGGATGCGGATCGGCGAGTCGCTGCACCGCGAGTTCAACGCGCGCGCCGCCCGCTTGGCGGTCATGGTCCAGGGGCGCACCATGTACGAGATCATGGAGGCGTTCTGGCCCGCCGCCCGCCAGAACGAGGCGTATCCGGACTACATCCGCGAGTACGGCGAGATCTGGACCTCGGCGCCGAAGGTGCTCGTCTCCCGCCACCGGACCGACGCGGACTTCAACACCCGCGTCCTGACCGCCGACGACGCGATCCCCGAGCTGACGGCGCTGCGCGAGGAGACGGACGGCGACATCGGCGTGGGCGGGGCCACGATCGCCACGCACCTCCTGCAGGCGGGGCTGCTGGACGAGCTGATGCTGTTCGTCCACCCGGTGATCCTCGGCGAGGGACGGCCGCTGTTCGACGGCGATCCCGGGCCGATCGAGCTGGACGTGATCGAGACCGCGCAGTTCGAAGCGGGCGTCGTGCTGCACCGGTACGCGGTGCGGCCGGGAGGCGTCCGGGCGCGGCGGTGACCCCAGCGCCCGGTCCACGGTGTGGGGATTGGCACGGCGGACGCGATCGGGCACGGCGCTAGACATGCATCATGACTCGAGGCGCTGTGCTGACGCCCACGAGCGCACCCACCCGTCGCGCCGGCCTCCTCTGGGGTCTGCTCGGTGTCACGGCGTTCTCGTTCACCGTCCCGTTCACGCGGGTCGCGGTCGAGGGCCTGTCCCCGTTGTTCATCGGGTCGGGGCGCGCGGTCGTCGCCGCGGCGCTGGCCGCGCTCGCGCTGGCGATCACCGGGCAAACACCACCCACGGCGCGGCAGTGGGTGCGGCTGGCGATCGTGGCGGGTGGGGTCTTCGCCGGGTTCCCGATCCTCACCTCGTTCGCCCTCACGACCGCTCCGGCCAGTCACGGTGCCGTGGTGATCGCCATCTTGCCGGCGGCCACCGCGGTCATGGTGGTGCTGCGGACACAGGAGCGCCCCACCCGCTCGTTCTGGGCATTCGCCGCGCTGGGCGCGATCGCCGCGGTCGGCTTCGCCGGCCTGCAGGGAGACGGGTTCGCGGGCGTGACCTGGTCGGATCTGCTGCTGTTCGCCGCGGTGCTCGCCGCCGCGATCGGATACGCGGAGGGCGGACTGCTCGCCCGTGAGCTCGGATCCTGGCAGACCGTGTCGTGGGCGCTCGCCCTCGCCTCCCCGGCGATGATCACGCTCACGACCGTTTCGGTCGTGCAAGAGCCGCCGCACGGGACAGCGGTCCAGTGGCTGGCCTTCGCGTATCTCGGCGTCATCAGCATGTTCCTCGGCTTCTTCGCCTGGTACCGCGGCCTCTCCATCGGACCGATGGCGCAGGTCAGCCAAGTGCAGCTCGTACAGCCGGTGATGAGCATCCTCTGGGCCGCGATCATCCTGCACGAGCAGATCACGTGGCCAACGGTCCTCGGCGGCGCCGCGGTCATCGGCTGCGCCGGGCTCGCCATCCGCACGCGGACACGGGCGACGTCCGGCGGGACGTGACGCGGTGCCGCATCCGTGCGCGTCCCCACGCCGTTGTGCGACGATGCACGGGATGGACGATGACGACCGGGCAGAGCTGGCGGAACTGCGGGCACGGGCGTACGGGCCCTCCCCCGCCGTCGAGATGGATGCGGCGGCATGGGTCCGTCTACAGGAGCTGGAGTCCGCATCCCGGCGCCGCACCTTCGACGCCGCGGCGCCGGCCTTCCCGCCCGCCGCGGCGCCCCTGACGACGGTGCCGACCGCATCCGCATCCGCGTCGCCGGCATCGTTGGTCGAGTCGCCGATGGCCCAGCCCGAAGTCGCGGCAGAACGCGAGCCCACCACGCCCTCGCAGAGTCTGCGTACCCGCCGGAGACGTGCGGTCTCGCGCCGGATGCGGTGGGTGTGGGCCGCATCGCTCCTTGCGGTCGCGGCCGTGTCGGCGGCTGCGACCTACGCGGTGACATCGGTCCGTCCCGTCGACCCGACGACGGGCCTCGTGCCGGCCGCGCTTCTGGACCCTGATCCCGCGATCGGGCTTCCGTCCGACTTCTGGAACGGAGCCCTCGCGGACGTCGAGGTCTACGAGTACTTCGGCATCTGGGCCATGCGCTCAGACAACGACGTCTTCGGGAAGGGCGACTGCGTCCTGATCACGTCTGCTGAGAGCATCAGCGCCCAGGACGGTTCCCTCACCGGGCCGGTCTATATGGGATGCGAAGCCGGAGGCCTCCCCGCCACGGTCCAGTTCGCGCTCGATGCCGAATGGCCGGACGCGGTGCTCGAACAGCACCCGGTCGGGACCGGGCTGCGTTTCGTCCTGAACGACGACCGGGTCGGGGTCTTCGTCTCGCCGGTGCACCCCACCCCCAGCCCCTCGGCCGGTTCGGCGTCACGCTGAGCTGGTCCCGGCGCGCCCGTTCGTCAGCCGACGTTCGTCAGCCCCTCGGCGCCTGAGGGCGATCAGTCCTCGGGCCGGCGCCGCAGCCGCTTGGTGTCGGTCCTCTGCTTCTTCGCGGTGAGCCGCCGTTCCTTCGCGCCTCGGGTGGGCTTGGTCGCACGGCGGGGCGCGGCGGGCGGGCGTACCGCCTCCGCGACCAGCGCGGCGAGCCGTTCACGGGCCGCATCCCGGTTCCGTGCCTGGGCGCGATGCTCGGATGCGGTGATCGTCAGCACTCCCCCGACCAGGCGATCGGCCAGCCGGTCGAGGATCCGTTCGCGCTGAAGCGGCGTGAGCGACTCGGATGCTGTCGCGTCCCACGCGAGCTCCACCCGCGAGTCCGTCGTGTTCACGCCCTGCCCGCCGGGACCCGATGATCGCGAGAAGCGCCAGGTCAGTTCCGATTCCGCGATCGTGAGCCGGGACGTCACGCGGAGCCCGGGGCGATGGACGGCAGGCATGCCTCTATTGTTACGCGGCAGGGCATGGGCCGTTTTGCCGGCACCGGGACGGTCACGCCATGATCAGGACAACCGCCGCGGGTTCTTCTGCGGGCAGGTCGTACCCGGCTCTTGAAGGTTGCTCACGATGTCACGTCCCGTCCACCGGAATCTGCCCGCGCCCACCGGGGGGATGCTGACCGCCCGGCGTCCGACCGGCATCATCCTCGCAGTCGTGGTCTTCGCCGTCCTCATCGTGCTCATCGGGATCCCCGGAGCCGTACAGCAGATCCTCGCCTCGCTGGGTGGCGTGCCCGCGTACTCGCCGAGCATCGCCACCCTCATCATGCTGTTCTCCTTCCCCCTCGCGGTGCTGCTGCTCTGGGCCTGGCTCGCGGCGAAGGAGAAGCGCCGCTTCGCCACCCTGGGATTCGAACAGCCTCGTGCGGGCCTGCTCCAGGCGGCTCGCGGGTTGCTCCTCGGGCTGGCGATGGTGTCGGTATGCGTGCTGCTGCCAGTCGCGACGGGTCAAGCCACGCTGGGTTTCGCCGCACCGGACGCGACGAGCTGGATGTTCATCGCCCTCCTGCTTCTCGGGTTCCTGGTGCAGGGGTCGACCGAAGAGATCCTCACCCGCGGATATCTCACCCAGGCGGTCGCCCGGCGGTGGGGGCTAGCCGCGGCGCTGGTCGTACAGGCGGTCGTGTTCGCCGTCATCCACGGCGCGAACCCGGGCATCGGCTGGCTGCCGCTGGTGAACCTCGTGCTGTTCGCTCTGTTCGCGGGCTTCTACACTCTCGCAGAGGGGAGCCTCTGGGGAATCTGCGCCCTGCACGGCGCGTGGAACTGGGGCCAGGGGATGCTGTACGGCGTTCCCGTCTCGGGCACGACCCCGCCCGACTCGGTACTCGTGTTCGTCTCCGGGCCCACCGCGAACGACCTCCTCACCGGCGGCGCCTTCGGCATCGAAGGGAGCCTCGTCACCAGCGTCATCCTCGCCGTCGGCGCTGCGGTCGCTTTCTCGGGCTGGCGTCGGCGTCGACGCTAGATCGCCGTCGCCAGCTCGCCGTATCCCATCGCGATGAAGAAGGACAGCACCGCCAGCACCACCGCCACGGGAACCATCACCCAGCGCTCAGACCGGCTGCGCGAGATCGCGTTCATCAAGATCCCGAGGACGAAGTACCCGAAGATGACCCACATCATCACGACCGCGAACGGTTGCGGGAACAGCTCGATCGCCCCGACACGGCCCCACGCGACAACGGCGATGAAGCCGTAGATCAGGATCGATACGAGGCTGCCGACCCGGAGCTTCGCGGGCAGGATGCGGTGCGCCCCTCCCCACGCGAAGCGACCGAGCGGAGCTCCGAGGGCGAGCGCCAGTTGGAACAGCGCCAACAGCGCGAGGACCACCGTCAGGGCGAGAGCGAGGGGCATGGACTCAACGTAGCGGTGCGGGTGTGGCGACCAGAGGATCTCTCCGCTACCGTCCGAGCGGGAGTACGCCGCGATCGGACTCAATGCTCTTCGCTGCGCCTCAGTCCACCGACGCGAATTGTGCCTATGCGGGTGAACGGGGTCGAGCTGGCCCCTGGAAACGGCGCAGGGTTCGTGGCGCGCCGCCCGGCGGGTGATGCCCACGACGACGGTCTTGTCGTCTGATGGCGCCTTCGCTACGGTGCGCTCAAGGAGGCCGCATGTCGAACAGCAACGAAGAGGTCCTGCCCGGCTCCGAGACGGATCTCGCCCTCCAGCGGGCGCTCGACGCCGCGAACCTGCGCGCCGGCGACGCCACGGGAACTCCGACCGCGTACGTCGCCCACGATCCGGAACCGTCTGCCGTGGAAGCCGGCGACGCGGGCGGCGCGGGCGGCGACGGCGACTGACATCGCACGCGCATCGGGGCACCGCTGCGCGGCGTCCCCCGCCGAGCGGGACCTCACTCAGGTGATCGCGTGACGCCGGCTTCCTCGCCACGCGCGACGGGCGGGCCATCGGGCAGACCCCACTCGCTCCACGATCCGTCATAGAGACGCACTGGTCGGTCGAGCAGTTCCGCGACGAGTCCGATGACGCAGGCCGTGACGCCGGAGCCACAACTGACGACCACGGGTCCGTCCGTGCCGGCGGCCTCCTCGAATCGCGCCCGCAGCTCGGGGAGCGGGCGAAGACGACCGTCGTCGAGCAGCTCCGTGAAGGGAAGGTTGACCGAGCCGGGCATGTGCCCCGGGCGCAGGCCCTCCCGCGGCTCCGGCTCGATTCCGGCGAAGCGGCCGCGGCTGCGCGCATCCAGCACCGTGGCGGAGCCGTCCTCGAGGACCCGCTCGACCTCATCCCGCGGCACGACCGCCGACCCGAACGGCTGCGCGACGAAATCGCCGGGCGTCGGGGACGGGGATTCGTCCCACGGCTCGGTCGCGTGCCCCGCCGCGATCCAAGCGGGCAGCCCGCCGTCGAGGATCGAGACGCAGGGATGACCGGCGGTGATCAGCATCCACCGCGCTCGCGGACTCGAGAAGATCCCCCGCGGGTCGTAGACGACGACCCTGCTCCGCCGGTGGATTCCGAGTGCCTGACAGGCCTCGGTGAACGCGACCGCACTCGGCAGGGTGTGCGCGATCGGTGAATCCGCATCCGACATGACGCCATCCAGGTCGAACCGCCGCGCGCCGGGGATGCGGACGTCCCCGGCCGCCGTGTCCAGCACGATCAGATCGGGATCGTCCAGGTGTTCGGCAAGCCAGGACACATCGACCGTGGGCGGGCAGGTGCGCGAATCGTTCGCCGGGCCGGATGCTGTCATCGCGTCAGCGTAGCCGCCGAGGCCGACAGCGGCTTCGGCCCGCACACACTCATCTCCCCCGGCCCCGGCTCTGTCCCCGGGTGGGGTACACCCGATCGGGCGTCAGTGATGCCGGGCGGCCGCGGTGGCGGCGACCGAGACGGTGCCGGCGATGATGGCGTTCGTGGTGCGGGCGACGGCTTCGGCGGTGGCATCGGCTCCGAAGCTGGAGCGGGCGAACGTCTGGGCGCGGTCGATGACGGTGGTCGTCCACGGGATGTCCCGATGGAACCGCGGCAGCGAACCGCTCCCCCAGATGAGGGCGGCGAGCGCAGCGATCCGGGGTGCCGAAACCGCACCATCCACGAGCGCGGCGCGGACACCGGCCAGCAGCGCCTCGCGGCGGCCCGTCGACCCGGCGACGTGCGCGGTGGAGGAGAAGAGACCCATGATCCTGCGGTGCTCTTCGCGAATGTGGTCGCGCGCGACGAGGCGGGCCAGCAGCGGCTGGCGCAGGGCCGGCCCGATCATGGCGAGGATCGACTGCACGCCGTGCGGGGCGCCGCCGATGCTGCCCCACGCGGAGCGGAGGATGTCGTCGGACGGCGGACGGCCGTCGACGACCTGCACGGTCACCATGCCGCTCCGGGTGGTCGTGGTGGTCACGTGTCCGCCCAGGGCGAGGTCGGTGAGGACCGCCCCGCCCAGGACGTAGAACAGCGTGCTCTCGCCGGCGATCGTGCCGGAGTCGGGCTGGAACAGCAGGAGGAGGAGGTCCTCCGCCAGCGTCGGTTCGTGCGAGCTCGTCTCCGCGGCGCTCTCGATGATGCGGATCTCTTCGGTGTGCGTGGTCATGACCGTCACACCCCGACCAGGAAGGTGAGGGCGGCCCAGACGGAGACCGTGGTGATCGTCGTCCAGATGACGATGGCCACGGCCTGCCAGAGCAGCACCCACGCCCGCGAGGTTCCCGCCGCGACGAGGATCGCCGCGGTGAACTGCGTGGGGATGGCGAGCGGGCCGAGGATGCTGGCTCCCGGGACGCCGAAGCGCACGAGGAACTTCTGCAGGCGGGCCCGCCCCTTCGATTCCGGCTTGGCCGACGCGATGTCCGCGTACGGCGCGGACTCCGCATCCGTCTCCGGCATAGCGGGTCCGCCGACGGTCGCGGCGACCCGGGCCGTCCGGCGGTTGGTGACGGCGGTGCGGGCGCTGGAGGTGAAGAGCACGACGAGCAGCACCGACACGAAGTTGCCCACGGCGGCGAAGATTCCGGCGACGATGGGGTTCAGACCGCCGATGAGGCCGATCGTGGCGGCGAGCTCCCCCTCGACGAAGGGGATGGTACCGGCGAGCGCGACCACGAACGGTTGGATGAGCTCGGGCACTTGGGTGACGAGTTCCTGGAAACCTCGGATGAGGTCCTGGAGCGGGTTCATGAGGGGGTCTTCCTTTCTGTCCTCCATCGCGGATCCGGTGGTGACTCCAGTGGAAACCGTGTTCTCGCGACACGGTCAAGTCCCCGGGTTATGGGAGTGGCCTAGTAGCGTGTGGGCACGGTGTCTGAAGGGGGCGGAGCACACTGGTGGACCTCTGGGGCCGGCGCGCCGAACGCGACGCGGTCGACGAACTCCTCACCGCGGCGCGGGGCGGGCGCAGCGGCGCACTGGTCGTGCGCGGCGAGGCCGGGATCGGGAAGACGGCCCTCCTCGTGCACGCGCGGGATGCGGCCGAGGGATTCCAGGTGCACTCCGCGATCGGGCAGGAACCGGAGCGGCTGTTCGCCTACGCCGGTCTGCACCAGCTCTGCGACCGGATGCTGGACCGTGCCGGCGACCTGCCCGAGCCGCAGCGCGCGGCCCTCGCCGTGGCGTTCGGACTGGAGGACGGTGGCCCACCGGACCGGTTCCTGATCGGGCTGGCGACGCTGAACCTGCTCGCCGAGGTGGCCGAAGCGGCGCCGCTCCTGTGCCTCGTGGACGACGCGCAGTGGCTCGATGAGGCGTCCGCGCAGGTGCTCGCGTTCGTGGCGCGACGGATCTCGGCGGAGCGGATGGCGTTCGTGTTCGCCGTGCGTGACCCCGACGGTGATGCGGCTCCGCGAGTGCTGACCGCGCTGGCGGGCCTCCCCGAACTCTGCCTCGGCGGCCTCGCCGACTCCGATGCGCGGGCGCTCCTGACGTCGGCACTGCAGACCCCGTTGGACGACCGGGTGCTCGCGCAGATCGTCGCGGAGTCGCGCGGGAATCCCCTGGCGCTGCTGGAGCTGCCGCTGAGCGCACCGGTCATGCAGCTGGCCGGTGGTTTCGACCTCGCCGGCGCGGTCGACGTGCCACACCGTGTCGAGGAGAGTTTCCGGCGCCGGTCCACAGACCTCCCCGCCGAGACGCAGCTCCTGCTCCTCACCGCCGCGGCCGACCCCACCGGGGACATGGCGGTACTGAGCGCCGCGGCGGCCGAGCTCGGCGTCGCCGAGGATGCCCTCACCCCAGCGGAGGCGGCCGGACTCGTTCAGCTCGGCGTGCGGGTGACGTTCCGGCATCCGCTCGTCCGCTCCGCCGTCTACCGCGACGCGTCGCCGGCCGACCGGCGTCGCGCGCACGCCGCGCTGGCCGCGGCCACCGACCCGGCGGCCGACCCTGACCGGCGGGCGTGGCATCGTGGGCAAGCGGCGCTGGGTCCGGATGCGGATGCCGCCGCCGACCTGGAGCTCTCGGCCGGCCGGGCCCGCGCCCGGGGCGGGATGGCGGCCGCGGCGGCGTTCCTCGCGCAGGCCTCGACCCTGACGCCGGACCCGGCCGTGCGCGCCCGCCGCGCACTCGATGCCGCGCACGCGGCACATGACGCCGGCGGGTCGGCGGCCGCATCCGAGTTGCTGGCGAGGGCAGCGGCTGGGCCGTTGGATGCCCGGCAGCGAGCCCGACTGGAGCTGCTGCGGGCGCGGATCGCGTTCCACGGCGCGCGGGGAGGCGACGGCCTGCGGATGCTGCTGGACGCCGCGCGCGGGCTCGCCGAGCTCGACCCGACGCTGTCGCGGGAGACGTACCTGGATGCGGTGGACGCGGCGATCGTCACGGGCGGCGCCGGGGTCGGCACGAATGTGGCCGAGGTGGCGGAGGCCGCGCGGGCCGCCCCCGCTCCCCCGGGGTCACCGCGCCCGGCGGATCTGTTGCTCGATGGGCTGGTGACGACCTTCACCGCCGGGTATGCGACCGGCGCGCCCGCGCTGCGCCGGGCCGTCGAGGCGTTCGCCGACCGGGGGCCGGTGGCGCCGACGGATGCCGACAGCGCGAGGTGGGGGTGGCTGGCGAGCCGCACCGCGATGGCGGTGTTCGACGATGAGCTCGTGTTCGCCCTCGCCGACCGGCACGTGCGGCTGGCGCGTGAGGCGGGCGCGCTGGCGACGCTGCCGTCGGCCCTGCTCGTGCAGTCGGTGATGCTGGTGCTGGCCGGCGAGTTCACCCGTGCGGACGAGCAGAGCTCGATGGGCACCGCGACACGATCCGTGCCGCTGCTGCATGCGCAGCTGATCCTCGCCGCTTGGCGGGGGCGTCCGGACGAGGCCGGCGGCATCCATGCGACGATCGCGGAGGAGGCGGCGGCGCGCGGGCAGGACACCGAGGTGGCGCTGACGCAGTACGGGATGGCGGTGCTGCACAACGGCCGGGGCGACTATGCAGCGGCGCAGGAGGCGGCGGCGCGGGCGTTCGCGTCGGACGAGTTGCGGCACAGCAACCTGGCGCACTCCGAACTGATCGAGGCCGCCTACCGCGCCGGTCGGCCGGAGACCGCGGTCGATGCGCTGGAGGAGCTGAGCGCGCGGGGGGTCGCGAGCGACACTCCCTGGGGGCTCGGGTTGGCGGCGCGCTCGCGCGCGCTGACGCTGACCGGGGACCCCGCCGAAGAGCTCTACCGCGAGGCGATCGACCAGCTCGCCGGGTGCCGGATGGGGGCGCACCTCGCCCGCGCCCACCTGGTGTACGGCGAGTGGCTCCGCCGCGAGGGCCGACGTCAGGATGCCCGCGAGCAGTTGCGCACCGCCCACGACATGCTGATCGGGATGGGCGCGGAGGCGTTCGCCGAGCGGGCGGCGCTCGAGCTGCGCGCCACCGGCGAGCACCCGCGCAAGCGCACCACGCAGCCGTCCGACGCGCTCACCGCCCACGAACTGCACATCGCCCGGTTGGTCGCGGATGGGGCGACCTCACGCGAAGTGGGCGCGCAGCTGTTCCTGAGCCCGCGGACGATCGAGGCGCACCTGCGCAACATCTTCCGGAAGCTCGGGATCACCTCGCGCCGGCAGTTGCGCGAGGTGGGGTTGCCGTAGCCCTTCCTCTCCCCGCGGGGACGCAGACGTCACACCGGGATGCGGCGACCGGTGACGATGCGCTTCATCACGAGCGTCGACGCGACCCGCTGCACGCCCGGCAGTGCGCCCAACGCGGAGTCGTAGAGCGCCTGGTAGGCGGCGAGATCGCGACAGAGGATGCGGAGCACGTAGTCCGGATCCCCGAACAGGCGCTCGGCCTCCACCACGTTCGGCAGCGCCGCGATGGCGGCTTCGAACGCGGCGACGGTGTCGACGTCGGTACGCCCCAGTGTGACGAAGACGACCGCCTCGAAATCCAGGCCGGTGCGCTGCGGGGAGACGATCGCCCGGTACCCCTCGATCGTGCCGGACTGCTCGAGTTCGCGTACCCGGCGGTGGCACGCCGACAGGCTGAGTCCGACGCGCTGGGCGAGCTCGGTGACGCTCAGCCGACCGTCGTCCTGCAGCTGCGAGAGAATCTCCCGATCGAGTGCATCCATGGACAAGATTCTTGCGCAATAGACGGGAAACTCCGACCACAACGGAAGCACATTTCGCCGCATTCTCCGTAACTTCTTGAGCGGCGGCGACGTCGCCGCATCTGACCGAGGAGACCCCCGCCCCCATGGACATGACAGCCCTGCTCGCCTTTGCGGCGCTGGCGCTCACCCTCATCCTCGTGCCGGGCGCGGACTGGGCTTTCATCCTCGCCTCCGGCGCGCGCGACCGGGTGGTCGGGCCGGCGGTGGGCGGCATCATGGGCGGGTACGTGGTGCTCGGAGCGGCCGTCGTGCTGGGCATCGGACCGGTGGTCGCCGCCGTGCCGATGATGCTCACCGTGCTGACGTTCGCGGGCGCGGCGTACATGATCCATCTCGGCATCCGCACGTTCCGATCCGCCGCCTCGGCCGGAGCACTCACCGCGTCCGATGTGGTCGTGCCGTCGCCGCACGCGTATGTGGTGCGAGGGATGGGGGTGAGCGCGCTCAACCCCAAGGCACTGCTGTTGTTCCTGGCGCTGCTCCCCCAGTTCGCGCTGGCCCGTGCCCCGTGGCCGCTCACCGCGCAGCTCGCGGTGCTGTGTGCCGTGTACATCGTGATCTGCGGCACGGTCTATGTCGCGCTCGGGCTCGCCGCCCGGCAGCTGATCGGCACGCGTCCCCGGTTCACGGTGGTCATCACCCGCGTCGCGGGGGTGTCGATGGTCATCGTGGGACTGGTGCTGCTCGCCGAGCGGGTTGTCGAGTACGTCGCCTGAACGGCGGCGGTCGCAGGTCACAGGTCCGCGCTTGACCCTGTGCCGGGAACAGCGTGTCGACTGATCCCGCAGGGCGGAGGATCCATCCGCCGAGGCAGGAAGGCAGTCGAATGACGGATGAACGGACCGATGACACCGTCGCAGCGGTGGCGATCGGGCTCGAGATCGCTGAGCCGATCAGCGCGTACACCCTGGTGCTCCCCGATCGCCGGATCATAGGGCGGGTGGACTTCTTCACGCCGCCCGGTGCGGCCGGTGAGCGGATCATCTTCCACACCGAGGTGGACCCGGAGTTCGGCGGACGGGGCCTCTCCGGCCTCCTGCTCCGCCGGGCACTGGCGGACAGCATCCACGACGGCCTCACCGTTGTCCCGGTCTGCCCGCTGTTCGCCCGCCATCTCCGCAGCCACGGCGACGAGTACGTCGCGGAGGGCGGCGCCTACCGCATGCCGGGCCGGGACGACATCGCCCTGGTGGTGCGTCTCACCGCCGGTGACCGCCGATGAGATCGGCCGTCCCGGACTACCTGGACACGGCACTCGCCGACGTCGCGTCCGATGTCTCCGGGGCGCTCGCGGCGTACATCCCCGAGCTCGCCGCGGCGGATCCCACGCGTCTGGCGGCGGTGTTCGCCACCATTGACGGTCACCTCTACGCACGACGGCACCCTTTTCCATGGCGATTACTCGGGTGGCGAATTCCGCAAGCGGCTGCGGCGACTGCTCCACGAGAACGATGACGACACCGGTCTCGGCGATCCGGCGGAAGGCGGTAAGAACGTCGCGCACGAGCGACGGCTGCAGGCCCTGCGAAAACTCATCTACGAGGTCGCCTTCTCGCCCGCCAGGAGCGCGCGAGTCCGACCTGCTGCTTCTGTCCTCCAGAGAGGTCGCTGTCCATGCAAACTCGCGCCGACCTCGCCTTTCGCCCCTTCTCCCGCAGTACCGGCGCCTGCCGAGGAAGCTCCTGCGCCGCAGCCTGCTCGGCCAGCGCCGGTCGTCCCGCTCCCGCTGAGTCGGAGCCGGAGCCGGAGCCGGAGCCGGTCCAGCCTGCACCTGCACCCGAGGCGCTGGCTAAGCCCGCGCCCGCCCCGAGCCGGCAGCACCCGCAACTGCGTTCTACGAGAACTGCGCCGCCGTTCGCGCCGCTGGAGCTGCGCCTCTCTACGCGGGCCAGCCGGGATACAGCCGCAAGCTAGACCGGGACGGCGACGGAGTCGCGTGCGAATAACACGACGTGAACAGTTGCTACGCACGTGATCCATGAACGACCGCTTCTGAACCCGGGGACGCAAGCTTCTGCAGTTTCCGCGCGTGTGGCAGACTGACCGGGATCTCGCGGGGGCTGCGGGATCGGGCAAAGGAGACTCTCAGTGACGGCGATTTCGCTCTCTCCGTTCCAGCGCACGCTCACGGAACTCATCCGTGCACGTCACCCTGTTCTCCTGGTCGAGACGCAGGAGCCCGACCGTGTCCTTGATGCTGTCGAGGACCTCCTGGAGAAAGGCAGCATTCCCCGCGGTCGCGCTGTCCGGCAGTACACCCTGACGAATGGGCTGCACGCTCGCGATAGCGCGGGCGGACGCCGCGTTCTTCCCGAGGAGGCGCTTCTCGAAGCCATCAAAGCGACCGAACCGACCGTCTTCGTCTTCCTGGACCTGCACCACCAGCTCGGTGTCGGCGGCCGGCCCGCCGAACCGGGGCTTGTCCGGGCAATCCTCGACGTCGCGCAAGCGTTCAAGAGCGGCCCCGTCCCCCACACGCTCCTGATCGTCGCACCCGGCCTTGCTCTGCCGGTCGATCTGGAAAAGATCGTGACCGTCGTCGACCTTCCCCTGCCGGACGCGACGGAGATCGCGGGGGCACTGGAGTCGATTGTGTCCGCGAACCGCGACGCGATCCGTGACGAGCTGGAAGGTGACGACCGGATGCGCCTGATTCAGGCGGCCCAGGGCCTCACCCTGTGGGAGGCGGACAACGCGTTCGCTCGCGCAATCGTGACCGACCGGGTCCTGAACGCCGACGATATCGCTCTCATCCTCGAGGAGAAGCGTCAGACCATCCGCAAGTCCGGGCTACTCGAGTTCATCCCGCCTACTAGGAGCCTCGATGAAGTCGGCGGTCTGGACAACCTGAAGAGATGGCTGCTGAAGCGTGACGGGGCGTGGCTCCCGGAAGCCGCGGAGTGGTCTCTTCCCGCACCTAAGGGGCTGCTCATCACCGGCGTGCCGGGATGTGGAAAGAGCCTCACGGCGGCGTGCGTGTCCGCACAGTGGGGGCTCCCCCTCCTGCGTCTCGACGTCGGCCGCGTGTTCTCCGGCCTCGTTGGCTCGAGCGAGCAGAACATGCGCAACGCGCTCAAGCTCGCCGAAGCAGTTGCTCCGTCGATCCTGTGGATCGATGAGATTGAGAAGGGGTTCGGCTCCGTTGGGGGCGGCGGGGACTCCGGCACCAGCCAGCGCGTCTTCGGCACGTTCCTCACCTGGATGCAGGAGAAGAGGAGCCCGGTGTTCGTCATCGCCACCGCCAATAAAATCGACGCTCTTCCCCCCGAGTTCCTCCGCAAAGGCCGGTTCGACGAGATCTTCTTCGTCGACCTCCCCACACAACTCGAGCGCGAAGACATTTGGAAGCTCCACCTCGACCGCCGATTGTCCGGCGACTCCAAAGCGGGCGGCGGCTTCGACGCGTCACCAGACGCCTTGAAGAAGCTCTCCACGGTCAGCGAAGGGTTCTCGGGAGCAGAGATCGAGCAAGCCGTCATCGGCGCGTGCTTCGACGCGTTCGCGGAGCGCCGCCGCGTGACCATCGACGACTTGCTCCGCACCGTCGAGAACACCGTGCCACTGTCCGTGACGCAGGCGGAGCAGATTACCCGCATCCGAGAATGGGCCGAGAGCCGGGCCGTCGCCGCCACCTCGGCCGACTCGAGGGGCGCGTACGATCACTCCGCACCGACCGACCCTAACGACGTCTCGTCTTGGCGCGGCGGCCGCGCCATCGACTTCTAACCGCCCATGAGCATCGAAGTCCTCCTTATCCCCGCCGGCATCGCCGCATACTCCGCGATCCACTCCCTCGTGCGCGAAGCACGCTCGGAAGACCTCTGCGAGAAGTGCCGCGCCACCCGCGTCACCGAGGTGGACGTAGCGCACGACGCGCTCCTGGCCATGGGCGCCACCATCACTCACACCGGTAACGACCGCCTTCAAGCCACCAGCCAGTGGGGCACCCTGACGTTCCAGAAGGTCGGAAACGTGATCCTCGGACGCGTCGACGGTGCCGACGAAGCCACCACCCTCGGAATGCTCGCCGAGTTTGACAAAGCCGTCGGACGGGTCATGCAGGCACGCACCGCGCAGATCGTCGTCGAACGAGCACGCGCCCTCGGCTTCCGACTCATCGAACAACGAGAAGAAGACGGCTCCCTCAACTACGTCTTCGAGGAGGCATGATGCCACGACGACTAGAGGTATCCGTACGCCCCGACGGAACCATCACCGCTGAGGCAAGCGGCACACCCGGCCCCGACTGTCTCGACAGCCTCGACCAGCTGCGCTCCATGCTGAATGCCCAGGTCGCCGAATCCAAACCCACCCCCGAGTTCTCGGGCGCGACAACGATTACCCGCGCCACGGGCCACGAGGCAATCTACCGTCACGGAGAGAATCATGAGAACGCCTGAGGAACTCCTCTGCAGCCGCAAGTGGCGCCTCGCCCACAGCTGGTGGCTCCTCTTCGGGTTCTTCCCGTTTGCCATCCTCGCCTGGGTCGGATACCTAATCATCGGAATCAAGGCTCGCAACTGGAAGTGGCTGCTGATTTCAGGCACCCTTCTCGCGTGGATCGTCTTGTGGTTCGTTTGGGCCGGATCGTGGAGCGCCGTCGAGAAGTACGCCCCTCACCCGGACCCGGTCAGCAATGCGTGGTGGGGATGGCTGGGCGTCGCGGTATGGCTTGGAAACGCCTTTGCGCTGCAATGGTTCGTGAACCGGCAATGGCTCGTGTGGCGTGCTCATTACCGCAAGAAAGTCTGGTATCGAGACGCCACCGCGACGCAGATAGCACCTGCCCCGGCAGCTGGCTCAACGACTGCTCCGAGCATCATCGACAACGCCCTCGCCAGCGGCGCACCAGTGACGTCAGCACCCCGACCGCAACCCGCCGCACGCCCCGAACTGAACCATCCCTCGGCGACGCGCCCGGCTCCGAGCCTGCCCCCGCAGCCCAGCGGCTCGCCCACGAGCGGCGCGTCCACGGTGTTCGATTTGAACACAGCGAGCCGCAAAGAACTCGCCTCGCTCCCGGGAGTCAACGACGCTTGGGCGGATCACATTGTCGCCACGCGCGAACGAATCGGCGGCTTCAAAGACACCTCCGAGCTCGTCACCGCCGCCAGCATGCAGCCCCACTTTTTCGCACTCGTGCGAGAGCACCTCGAGATCCGAGCCGGTCGTCCTTCTGCGCCCACGCCGGAGGCCCCCTCCAGTGGGCGGCGCCTTGAGTTCTAACGCCTCACTCCGTGTCTCCCGTGTCCTTCACGACGTCACCGCCGAGGGACCGGCCCGCCGCTCAGCCATCTGGGTGCAAGGGTGCAGCATCCGCTGCCTCGGCTGCATCAATCCGAACCTCTTCAATCCCTCCGGGGGCCATCTCATATACCCGGAAGTAGTTATCCGCGACGCCCTCGCCAAGAACGTCGAAGGACTCACACTCCTCGGGGGCGAACCGTTCGATCAGGCCGCGCAATGCGCGGACCTCGCACGCCGCGCACACAAGGCAGGACTCGGCGTCATTTGCTTCACCGGCTACACCCATGAGACCCTTCAGAGCGACGATGCGCGAGCGCTGCTTAACGATGTCGACCTCCTCGTCGATGGGCCTTACCTGTCGGACGAACCTGAGTCGAACCGCTCCCTAGTCGGCTCAACGAACCAGAGATTTATCCATCTCACCCCTCGGTACGAAGACTTCGATCCGACGAAATCGAAGAATCGACTGGAACTGCGAGTGACCGCAGCCGGCACGGTGGAAGTGGCAGGCTTCTTGACCGAGCGTGACCTGACGCAATTCGGCACGGCGCTGGACACTCGTCGGGTCGCGCGCAAAGCCGCTCCCAGCTCAGCCCTGGGGGGCTCCGCTCGATAGCTATTCGATGGGTCGCAACGTTCGGTGCCAACTCACGCCCACAGCATCGAAGCAGCCGGCCGACCCAACGGTCAGCGCCGGGCGATGACCAACTTACTCCCTGCCCTGGGCACGCTCCCGTGCCGCGCAGGCCACGCCGCCCGGAGCGAGGTCGGGCGGCGTCCGTCACTGCGCGTCGGCCAGTTCGGTGCACTCCCAGTCTCCGGCCTCGTCCTCATACGCACCTGCGTCGGCGCTGCTCGACGCGGTGACCGCGGACTTCAGCAGACTGAACCGCCATCGCCCGTCCTCGGCGTTTGAAGCCCGTGCGAGATGCGCGGGCGTGAGTTGCGTTCAATCCCGGCTTCTTCGAGAACCCGCCCATTAGAGGTAGTACGTCGCCCTGAGCGAGTTTCGCAAGTCCGCCGCGTTGGCAGTCGAGCCGCTCTTAGTGGATGAGAGTGTCGAAGTAGCTTGGGCTGCAACCGTGCCAAGCGAGTAGCACGCCGCGCGCTCGCCAATCTTCAAGCGTGTATCGCTTTGCTCACTCGAAAGAGATACTCGCGCCACGCGTCCGGACCGCTCCACTGGGCGCTTAGAAGTTCGTCAGTGCGGATGGAACGAGGTCGCACCTGCACTCTCGCCCCCGCTTCGTGTGGCAACGTTTCGGGCCGCCAGCCGGACATCCAACCAAGAAGCGTCTCGAGCTCGTCGCCGCCCGAGATTGAGAGTCTGCCGATCGCAGAACGAACCTCCAGAAACTGGATCAGGTCTTCAGCAGACCGCATGCATCCCATCGACACGGCAAACGCCTGCAGCGGCATTGCGATGAAGGTTTCGGCGCCACTTTCGAGCATGGACTCCGGTCTCCACGTTTGACCCGTGTAGTCGTGGAGCGAAACGACCAGGCCAGACACGTGATCCCCATTCTTCGCGCGCTTGCGCCGTATCCACTTACCGTCCCGAATGCGAGTCACCCGACGCTCGACCTGCTTATTGGCCTTGAGCAGTTGCTCATAGCTGGCTGCTGCCGACTCAGCGGATCCCGTCGGAATGTAGGACTTCGCCTCGATGATGACATCCATGCCCTTTGCATGGAGGTGAAGGTCTACCTCGTCACCGTCAGAAGCGGTCAATGTGTCCGACACGAACGAGTCGCGGTACGCGTGTACGGACGGGGGAAGTAGCGACTCTGCAATGTAGTGACACGCGAACTCAAATGCGTCGCCCTGTGCCCCCGAACCCAGAACCCGCTGAATCGCCGACATCAAGACGGTTTCGAGCCCGAACACAAGCGCCGACGCATTACCGATGAACACTTCGGATCCAACTCGAAACAGTGGTTCGGTTTCGGGGCCGTTGCTTTCGATTAGCTCGGCGAAAGCGGTCGCTGGCCGCGGACGTGCCGTCATGGCGTCAAGCACCGTGGGATGCACAGGCGCCAGAACCGACTGGTCTGGCAGAGGCAACTTACTCCCGATCGCATCGGACAGCGCTCTGGTACGGCCACCGCCGAAGAGTTTCGCGCAATCACCACCCGCTAAGTCTGCCCAGACATCGATTGCCCGCGCGAAGAGTGCGCACACCCATCGAAATGACGTGCTCCCGAATTCCATCCGGGTGTGACGCGCCGCGGGAGCGATACCAAGAAGACTCGATTCTGAAGGGTGGGCGATCATCCGGATGAGAGACTCTGCGTACCACGTAGACGCGCCGCGCAGATAGGCGTCGAGTGAGCCGCAGTCACCGTCGTCGTCAGCACCGGCGACGCCTAGCACCCAAGTCATCCGCGCGTACGCCGGCCCTTTGGCAGCGAGCGCGCGTGTTCAAGCTGGAGAGCGGGGCGGCGAGAGGTCACACGCAGAAGACGTTGCATCTCCGCCTCGGACTCCGCACAAGCGTTTTGGCTTCGCACCTGAAGCTCGCCGAGTAGCTCCTCGTAGCGCGAAACCTCTGACGCGGACTGGCCGTCGAGCTGTAGTTGACCGAGCACTTCGATGAACTCACTGAAAGTTTCGCGTGTGGAACTAGACGCAGATTCGGTCAGGCGTCGCAGCTCGCGATTTCGCCCTCGAACCTCGCCCGTTGAGTCTGGTCACAGCGGCACCTCCGTAACATCTCGCTCTAAGCCGTGTCGCACCCATACTGCGCAATCGGCCTGCGAGACGGGGCTGAGCCTGAAAGTCACGATCTGCCTATGCCGTCCGACGACAGTGGAGTCGCCAGACGCGCCCCTCTCGGCCCAAACGATTGCTGGCGCCGCGACGAACATCTGGACACCCTGGGCAATGTTGGCCGCTGGCTCCACGACCTGCTATCTGCGCGGCGTGGTGGGGGATGGCGTGCGCTGGTTGCGCCATCTTGACGGGTGCCGATGGCTGTCATGGCCAACACCTTAGGCGAGAGCTCGACCTGCGTTTCGACGCGTCCCGAGCGTCAAAGCGCCTCGAAGTACCTTCGAATGGTTGCTGCCATCAGTCGCCGCCGCTCATGTAGGAATCCCTCGTAGTCGGCCGCTGTCACGGATCCGATGTTCTCGGGGATGGCGTTTTCGCTTAGGTTGAGCAAGAGGGCGTCTCGGTCAACAATCTCGCCAAGGCGGAGCACACCGGTCTCGATCTGCTCGTTGACATCCGCCATGTACATCGTCGGCGGACGCTTCCCGATGCTGATGTTGATCGACGTCTCGGTCAGAGCAAAATTGGCAACCTGGTTGTAGTCCCCTCGGTCTGCGAAGCCGTTTTCCTGCAGGTAGGCCTTCGGGACGATGTGATGGATATCACCTGACTGCTGGTGCATCGCTGCGACCGTGATGCTTCTTGACAGAAATCCTCGAGAGTGACTCGCGACCTGAGCGGCGAGGAATGTCTGAAAGTAAGGACTTGCGGTGCTGGTGGTCTCTAGCGCACTCGGAAGTGCCACGTCCCAGAAGCCGTCGGTGAGTTCCGACTCCTCGATCTGTTGCAGATAGGCGGCGGCTCCGACGGAGGCGATGCGACGCATGTCCTGCTCCCACGTCGACTCGAAGCTCCCGGAGTGGCGGCTCGTGAGCATCGACATCACGAACCAACGACGGACGATGCGCTTGCGCTCACCCTCCGCCATCTCTCCGTCAGCGCGTAGGCGCAGGTAAAGCGCGTACGCGAAGTTGAGTGCGTTTCTCGAACCGATCATGCCGGCGTTGATGAAGCCGGCCGACTTCACGATCATGAGGAAGTTCTCGAAGTGGTACTTCTTCACGATTTCGAGCAGTGCGGACTCCAACCGGTCATATGCGAGCGGGATCCGGGACTCATCGACTTTCCGCGTCTCAGGGTCGCGACCGGAGAGTTCACTGACGATGGATGATGCTTTCCCGCGGCTGAACCCAACCAGTCCAGCGACGCGAATGATGTCGCTATAGCCAGGGTCGTAGAGGTCTTCCGCCTCGTGTTGCAGCCAAGCGATCCGTTGCAAATACGAGCTGTTGGCGAACTCCGAGTCGTTTTGCTCGATGTCCGCGTACGCATGCGGGGCGATGGCAAGGTGGCAGAAGTAGTCGATGAGCTTCCTGAGGTTCCGCCCCCGGTCGCCGTATGTGGCGATCTTGCTCATTGCGAAGTCTGCGCTGCTGAGCGGCACTCCCTTGGAGTTGATCCGGATGAAGATCTCCGAGACCGTCTCTACATCGAGATCATCATTCAGAGAGATGATGCCGATTTGCGCGTTCTTGATCGCTTCGAGTCGCGCGATGTTCGCTTCGACCACAGCTGCATCCGCGGCGGGATTGGCCTCGAAGTACGATTTGACGAAGCCGTAGCTAGAGCTTGCGTTAAACAGTTCGCTGATGTCAGAAATCCACTCGGGGTTCTTCCTGATGACCGGAGTAAGGGTCGCAAAGTCCTCTGTCGCGGGATTGAAAGCAATCTTGATACGAACCTGCTTGTATCGCTTGTCGATGACCGGTAGCCCCGCCACCGCGGCGCGCAGTGCGGTGATGCGCTGCTGGCCGTCGATGAGGATCTGCTGGTGTGCGGCGACGTGCCCACCCTTCAGATGAGCCCCGACCGACTGCCACGTAATGAGATACCCGACGGGGTACCCCTTGTATAGCGAATCCATCAGATCTCGCACCTTGACGCTGTCCCATACGAATGGCCGCTGCAGCTCCGGAATCGCGATTTGCTCTCGCTTGACGTCTTCGAGCAGTTGCGTCACCGCGGATTGAGTCACTTTGTACTTCGCCATCGGTCCTCTTTCTATGCCGTTACGAGCTGCATTAGCTCGCTGAAGTCAGTAACGACGTCGTAGGTAACGTCCTGGCCGCTCCTGGCGCTGAGCGCAGCGAAGAACTTGCGTGCGCACTCGATCTTGGCGTTCTCGACGCCCTTCAGCTGAAGAGTGGACAGCGAACCCTTGGTCTCGGCCACGAAGTAGACGTGCTTGATCTTCGTGTCGTCGTCGCGGAACGCGATCGCCCAGTCGGGGTTGTAGTCGCCAACTGGCGTGGGGATGAAGAAGCCGCGGGGTAGTTTCGAGTAGACGACGACCTCGTCGCTGACGTCGAGCTTCTCGACGAACGAGCGCTCGACTTTCGAGTCAGTGACGACGTACTCGTAGACGCTCTTCTTCAGCTTGTCGCCCGCTCTGGACAGGTCCTGGGCGGTCTGGTTCTCTGTGAAGATCGACGAGTCGTAGCGGTTGTCGAGCGGGTCGTAACTGAGATGCTCGACGATGGCGGTTGCCTTCTGCTCGTTGATGAGCCGGGCGGCCTCGGTGATGAACTGCTCGGGATTCTGCTTGAACTTCGCGAACGTACCCGGGTGGATAGCGGTGAGGATCGCCGCGCAGGTGCGGCGGGTGAGCTGCGTCTTCTCCGCGATCTCTCCCAATAGGTCGTACTTCACGGTTGAACCTGCTGACACGGCCGAATGCTCGACCTTCGTCTCGAAGACTGTGAAGCCTGTGCCGGCCTCCAGCCGTTCCACTTCGAGGCCGATGACTTGGTTGCCGCTCTCGACGAGGTACTGCATGACGGTGACGTTGAGCGAGGTGTCGAGTACGCGGATACAGTTGTCGATTAGCTCTTTGGAGTCGAACTCGACGTGGTAGACGGCCTTGCGGTTGATGCGTCCCCAGAGCTCCTGGAACTCGCGCTTGTTGAAGTTTGCCTCGTGGAGCGGGATCCTCTTCGGCTTGCGCCCATCGGTCGGCTTCGGCACGTCGAGGTAGAGGGCGTCGACGACTGGCCATACGAAGTCGATGATCGGCTTCAATGCCTCCGAGGTCGGGACGGCGAGGGTCCCCTCGGCGCGCGCATCCTTGTACGCCTGCGTAACCAGGCCCGACTCGTCGATGTAGTCGTTCTTGATTAGGTGGAAGTAGAGAGCCTGAGCGACATTTTTCTCGAGTGCGCTTGTGGATCCGTCACCCAGGGTGATCGGCTTGCCGACGAAGTAGTCGACGCTCGCCTCGCGTGGCCGCGCCGACAGCGATTCGATGATCTCCTTCTGGAGCGCGGTCACGAAGTCGGTGTAGGACTCGTCGGTGACTACGGTGAGTTCGTTGATGTCGTGGACGGTGACGGGGTTGTCCATTCGCTCGCCGTGCTGGTCGACCGAGAGTCGCAGACCACGGCCGATCTCTTGCCGGCGCGTCGTGGTGTTGTCGCTCTTCTTGAGCATGCCCATCACGAAGACGTTCGGGTTGTCCCAGCCCTCGCGGAGCGCGGAATGTGACCAGATGAATCGGACCGGCTCCTCGAACGAGAGCAGCCTCTCTTTGTCCTTCAGGATCAGGTCGTAGGCGTCGACGTCGTCCGACTGACCTGCGAAGTCGCCACGGGCTGCGATCTTGCCGTCGACAAACTGCTTGGTCTTCTTGTCGATCGAGAAGTACCCCTCGTGGGTCGAGCGCACCGGTATCGCCTGGACGTGGTCACGGTATCGCTCGGCCGCTTCGTCCAGGTCGAGTTCGCTGAGGCAGTCGGCGAGAACAGCCTCGTACTCTTCCTCGAACACTCGGGCGTACTCGCCGAGGGTGTCTTCGCGCTCATAGTCGCGGTACTTGGCGACCTCGTCGATGAAGAACAGCGAGAGCGTCTTGACCCCCTGCGCGAACAGCTCGCGTTCCTTGGCGAGGTGGGCGCGGATAACCTCGCGGATCTGGATGCGCCGCTTCTGGTCCTCGGCGACGTCCTCGGTGACCTCGCCGGCGCCGATGATGTCCCCGTTGCTCAACTCGATGATGTCGCGGGTGGCATCAACCTCCCGGATGAAGAGGCCCTTGTACGCCTCAATCCCGCCGGAGATGTCGTGCAGGTTCATCCCCTGGCTGAGACGCTTCACCTGTCGCTTGATGCCTTGCGCGGTCTGCACCTCCAGCTCGACTCGCGCCTTCGGGAAATCCGCTCCCTTGCCAATCTCGAGGCCGTCCACGTACAAGTACGCACTGCTGCCAGCCAGGTACTTGACGGTGATGCCGCGCACCGCGATTCTCTTCACCAGCTTCTGGTTGTAGGCATCGATAGCGTCGAGGCGGTGCACCTTGGTGCGCTCGATCCTATGGGTCGCAGAGTATCGCAGCGCGAAGAGGGCATTAAACGAAGCAAGGGCTTCCAGCGACTTTGACGGCTTCCTCGCGTCGCCCTCGATCTTCTGAGGCTCGTCGATAATGAGGATTGGGCGGTTCGCCGCGATCACGTCGATCGGTTTCCGCGACTGGAAGTCGTCGAGCACTTCGTAGATGCGTCGAGCGTCCTTGCCGGTCGCGTTGAACGCTTGGACGTTGATGATCATCACTTGCACGCCCGCGTCGGACGAGAAGCGTTCGATCTCATGCAATCGCGACGAGTTGTAGATGAACGTGCGAGGTTTCGTGCCGTAGAGCTGCTGGAAGTGATCAGCGGTGACGTCGAAGGACTTTTTCACACCCTCACGGATCGCAATCGACGGCACGACGACGATGTACTTGGACCACCCATAGCGCTTGTGAAGCTCCATGATCGTCTTGATGTAGACGTATGTCTTTCCGGTGCCAGTCTCCATCTCGATGTCGAGATTGATCGGAGCCGCAGACTTCTTCGCCGGATCCTTTAGATCTTTTGAGAGCGTCAGCCCGCGCGCCTGTTGCACCGAGTGGACATTGGCGAGGAGTTGCGGTGGTGTGAGCGCGATTTCTGCGTTGCGCAGACCAGCGTCCTCCAGGAGGGTCGTCGAGGTGTCACGGCCGGGATCGATGCGGTACCTCACGCCGTCGGCATAAGGCTGTCCTGCGAACACATTGACGACCGCATCGACGGCTTCGGTCTGGTACTGCTGGACCTTGAACTGAAGCTTCATCGGGTCAGATCGCCCTTACCTCGGTCTCGGGCGAAACCTCGCGGAAGATCTGCTCAGCGTTGATCCGAGCCGCGTCCGTAGCGAATCCCGCGTCTAAGAACACCGCGCGGAGCGGATGCCGGGCCGCGATTGACCTAACGACTGCGTCAGTTATGTCTGGGGAAAAGCACGCAATCATCGCGTCATCGGACACTGACAGCACGCGCCGATCTCCGACTTCCTCCACCTCGATCGGCTCAGCGAGGTCGAGTCCCCAATCGAGTAGAACCTGGAAGAGCAAGTCCTCATCAGTGCGTCCCGACTTCACACTTTCGACGGCGTCGGACAGCGCGATCTGCACAAGATCATCCGGCGTCGCGGACGTGTCGGCCATGTTGGTCGTGTCGATCCTGAACGTTCGAAAGCCGAGATCGCCTTCGGTGTCAGCGTCGATCGCCTTCCCGACGCGACGAAGACGGTCTATCGCGATGTCCGAGATCGTCGCGTATCCGTTGGATGCAGCAACGCTCCGTTCAGGCACGGGCTCAGCCACCTGCACGAGCACGAATCGACGTTGGCTTCCGGTAGCCGAATTCAAGTCGAGCACGGCGTGACCTGTCGAAGCGGAACCCGCAAAAAAGTCCATGATGGTATCGCTCGGCCCCGTTAGGTACTCGATGATCCGGCGCAGGTCCTTCCAGTTCTTCGGGTTGTCGAAGACCTTGCCACCCATGAGAGCTTCGAAGTCAACTGCGGCAGTCTGTGCGTAGCTGTAGTGGACGGAACCCATGACCAGCCCTTCGCTCTCGAAGAGATACCGGATTGGCCGCGGCATCGTTGTCTCATCGACGCCGAAGACGATGTGTCCGTCTGCCACCAACTCATCAAACCGAGCCCTGCTCGGGTACCTCCACCCTCCGGGAGGCATTTTGCATGCCTTGCCCGTCGTCGGATGAAGGACCTCGTACTTCGGGCCGCCGCCCCCGGGCCAGGCGATATCACCGTCGTCTCGGAAGGGTCCGCGATCGCTGACCTTTGAGAAGCGGCCCAGCTTGCGGCGCTCGTCGTCCTTCGGAAAAGCCGAGGTCCACTTCCGCCACTCCGCTTGGATCGCGTCCCAGTCGTCGTCGAGTCGAGCCCGCGCGCCCATGATGAATTCGCGGGCCTCAGAGATACCGGCCTGCGGCTCGCGCAGCCGCGTGCCGCGCTCGGTGAGAATTGCCTTATCGCGCGCATACACAAGCATGTACTCGTGGCCGACCGAGAAGAAGCGGGCGTCGTTCTTTCGGTTGCGGTCCCAGACGAGGACCGCGAGCTTGTTCGATGCACCCATCACCTCATCAAGGAGGAGCTCCATCGCGGCGACTTCTGCGTCGTCAATGCTGACCGCGATGTAGCCGTCGGGAGTGAGGAGGTTCCGTGCGAGCTTCAGCCGCGGGTAGACCATGTCGAGCCAGTCCGAGTGGAACCGCCCGTTTGTCTCTGTGTTCGACCGAAGTCGATCGCCGGCGTCGTTGACTTGGCCCGACCGTATGAGGTGCTCGTCCACGCCCTCGGAGTAGTCATCCGGGTAAACGAAATCGTCATTGCCGGTGTTGTAGGGCGGGTCGATGTAGATCAGCTTTACCTTGCCCAGGTACGACTCCTGGAGCAGCTTGAGCGCTTCGAGGTTGTCGCCTTCGATGAAGAGGTTCTTCGCGGTGTCGAAGTCGACCGACTGCTCGCGCACCGGGCGCAGGGTCTTGGCGATGGGAGCGTTGGCGGCGAACGCGGCGGCGCGCTTACCTGGCCAGTCGAGCTGGTAGCGCTCCTGGGGACCCTCGACGATATGGTCGGAGAGCTCCTGGCGCAGAAGATCGAAATCGATCGCGCGAGTCGGCTCCCCGTCGGAATCGAGTGATTCTGTGACGACAGCCGGGAAGAGCTCTGCAATCTTGTCGATGTTGACTCGGGTGAGATCAGGTGAAGTCATTCGCAGTCGCTCCATGGATTACCTCGTCTGGTCCAATTCGGTTTGTTTGGCTCTCAGTTCGCGACGCAGCTCGACTTTGCGATTGAGTTGCGGTTCGGACCGGAGCTTGCGTTCCAGGGCGCTGATCTCGCGCTCGAGCCGGCGCACGGCATCCAACCGTTCGCCGGTGACGGCTGGACTCTCCCCGGGCCGATGCACGAGCGGCGTGAGTGGGCCAATGAGCGCTGAGTACAGCGCCGTCATCGTGATCGCAGTCGGTAGTGAGGTGCGCGGTGTGTCGCTTCGCATCCAGCCCGTCGAGAAGTAGGCATTCGGTTTGGGTGCAGGCGAGCCGGCCGGCTTGTGTGCTGCAGTCATCCTCACGCTGCCGCCATGGGCATCGTCGCGGTGAACCTCGAAGATCACCGGATTCGGTATCGCCTTGTCGATCGATGCAAGTATTTGGACACTGATGTCGTTTGCCTTGGCGTCCAACTGAATGACCTCGATCTCCGGCACTTCTGACGAGCCTGGGAGGTTGATGGTCTCCGCAGCGAGCTTGTAGGCCCAGCTGATGCGGTTCACTTCGGCGACGAACTTCTCGCGCAGCGCGGCGGTCGATGCTGTGCGTTCGTAGAACCGCTCCTTGGCGACGCGTGCACCAAATCGTGCACCAGCCGGCCACTGGTAAAGGATGTCGGTCACGAAGTGCCTTCTGGATCGACGACGGCGATGAACGCGATCAGTTCGAAGTCGTCGAGCCCCGCGATCTGCTGGGTGAGGGCGGTGGTGTGCCCACCGCTGAACAGGCTGTCGACGTCGCGTTCTTCGGTGACGTCGATCATCGAGTGGATGGCATCCGTCAGCAGCGCGGAGTATTTGCTCATGTCGGCGCCCTCGTGGGTACCTTCGTTGAAGACACGAGTGACGTCGGCGACAGGCTTGTCGTGAGGCCGGGAGCCGGCGCGAACGAGGTCTAGGAGGCGCTTCGCTTCGGTGTGGTCAGCGATGACCTTTCCCTCGTCATCGACGTAGACGAGGTAGTGCGGGTGGAGCCGGTTGCCCCGGTTCACGGCAGGATCAGCGTTGACGTTCTTGAGCGCGAAGATCACACCCGGCATAAGGCCTATGGCAGGGTCTGCGGGGATCACGGCGTGCAAGCCGCGCGGGGCGGTAGCGATGTCGCCGTACTCGTTCATGTACGCGAGCAAATCCATGCGGAAGTCGTTGAGACCCAGATCCGTGATTGAGACCCCGGCTCGAACGTCCTCGAGTTCGATGTTCTCGTTCTGCAGCTTGCACAGCTGCTCCTTGCGGAATGCGGCATCCGAATCCTCCGGGTTGAGGACGTTGTCATCGGCTGAACCGGCGAGGTCGGCGATGACCATCCGGTTCTCGACCCGCTCCTTCAGGTTGATGTACTCGTCGAGCGAGATGTCGGGCCAGAAGTTGACGAGCTGGATGACCTCGTTCGTCGATCCGATACGGTCAATACGCCCGAACCGCTGAATGATCCGCACCGGGTTCCAGTGGATGTCGTAGTTGATGAGGTAGTCGCAGTCCTGCAGGTTCTGGCCCTCGCTGATGACATCGGTGCCGATCAGCACATCGATGTCGCGGGTCTCCTTGGGCATCGTGAGGTGCCGCTGCTTGGATCGTGGCGAGAACATCGACATGATCTGCTGAAAGTCGAAGCCAGTGCCGATCGTGGACTTCGCGCCGTGGCTGCCGCCGGTGATCACGGCGCATTGCAGACCAGCCTGCTGGAGCGCCGGTGCGAGCTCGCGGTAGAGGTAGTTGGCGGTGTCGGCGAAGGCGGAGAAGATCAGCACCTTGCGGTTACCGGGGTTGAGTGGATGCTCTGCTTTCTGCTGGACGAGGTGCCGCAGCTTGCGCAGCTTGAGGTCGTGGTCCGGAGTCACATTGCGCATTTCGTCCAGGAGTTCACGCAATGTCTCGCGGTCGTTCCAGAGGTCGCGCTGCCACGATTCGACGTCGATGTCGTCGATGTCGATGCAGATCTTCTCCCCGAACGTAAGTGCCTCGACGTTGGCGTCGTCCTCGTCGTCGAGGTCGAAGTCGAGATCGTCCATTTCGCGCATCTCCGGGAGGGAGCCCGCGTGGTTGCTGAGTCGCGTGAGCGTGCTATCGACCGCAGACTCGATCTTCGCCAGCGTCAAGCGGAAGGCCTCGACCGAGCTCTCGAGACGCTTGAGCAGGTTGACGGTCATCAGCTTCTTCAGGCCCTCTTCGCGACCTTGCTGGCCGAGATTCGAGCGGGCGCTGCCAGTCGTGACGTTGTAGAGATCCTCGTACTTGCTGATGCGGCTCGGGAACACGTAGGCGAGTGGAGTGTAAACGCCCAGCGTCAGCATTTGCAGCTGCTCGAAGATCTCGTTGAACGAGGGGACGTCCACAAGGTCGGTGAGGGGCTCGCGGACGGACGCCGGCGGCAGGCGTCGCGGGAAGGCGCCGATCTCGCTCATGTCGTAGAACGCTTGGATGTGCTTACGTGACCGTGCGATGGTGACCGCGTCGAGCAGCTCGAAGAAGTCGAAGTCGAGCATCTGAAGGATGCGGTCCGCGGTGCGCTCTTGAGTGGGGAGCTTCGACCACTCGTTGAATACCGTCTGGGCATCACGGAACACCCGCTCGACGGATGTCGAGAGCGTGAGCTTGGCGGCGAGGGTGTCGCTCTCGCCCTCGTACGCCAGCTGCAGCTGATTCTTGAGGTCGTTGAATCGGTTGTTGACCGGCGTCGCCGAGAGCATCAGCACCTTAGTCTTCACGCCTTCTCGGATGACCTGCCGCATGAGGCGCTGGTAGCGCGATTCCTTCTCTTCGGCGTAGTCGGCGTTGCGGAAGGTATGCGACTCGTCGATGACGACGAGGTCGTAGTTGCCCCAGTTGATGCGATCCAACCGGAGGCCGAGCGACTCGCCCCGCGTGCGGGAGAGGTCGGTGTGCGCGAGGACGTCGTAGTTGAATCGGTCGCTCGCGAAGATGTTCGTCGTGAGGTTCGCGTTGTAATTTGTCCAGTTCTCCGCGAGCTTCTTCGGCGCAAGAACCAAGACGGACTTGTTGCGGAGCTCGTAGTACTTGATCACTGCCAGGGCGGTGAATGTCTTGCCGAGACCGACGCTGTCGGCCAGGATGCAGCCGTTGTAGGTTTCGAGTTTGTTGATGATGCCTGTCGCGGCATCCCGCTGGAAGTTGTACAGACTCTGCCAAACCTTGGTGTCCTGATATCCCGTGCGGTCGTTCGGGAGCACGTCCTCACTGATGTCGTCGAGGAATTCGGCGAAGAGGTTGTAGAGGATGAGGAAGTAGACGCGCGCCGGCGAGTTCTCGGCGTACACGCTCGCGATGTGGTCATAAACCGCTTGCGTGACATCGTTCAGCTGGCCGGGGCTTGCCCAGATCTGATCGAAGAGGTTGAGAAAGCTGCTCGCCTCAGGCGTACCTTCGAACTTCGTGACCATGTTGGAGACCGCATTGCCGCGCTCGTACCCGAGGTCGGCGGTGGTGAACCCCTGCAGCGGCATGTACGCGGCTCCGTCGTCGACGACGGCGAACTGCTGCATCTGATGGCCGCTGGCATTCGATCTGAACGTGACCTTCTCGCGTACCCAGGCGGCGCACTCGCGGGCGATCGCGCGCTGCGTCAGCTTGTTGCGGAGGCGGATCTCGAACTCGGACCCGTAGAGCGATGACTCTGCCTGCGGGATGAAGAACTCGCGACGGTCCTTGCGCAGCTTGTCCGTGGCCTGACCGTTGCTGAATGACGGCGACGTAAAGATGAACTCGAGTTCCTCGATGTGCTCGAGTTCCTTCCGCAACGCCTCGAAAGCGAAGATCGAGAAGGTCGAAGCGGCGATGCGCACCTTCGAACCGCGGCTGATCTCGCCCTTGAGGTCATCGCCGAGCAAGTCCGAAATGTTGTCGATGATCCGCATGTCTACGCGGCGCGTCCGGGACGGTTGCCGTCTACGCGCGCGTCCACTCCGGGGCGCCCGAGCAACTCCGGATGCTGGGCTCTGCGGGCGACTATCCCGCTCGCAGCGGTCCGCGCGCGGTCGGCTTCCGTCCCGACACCATGCCACTTAGCGATGTCGTCCATGGCGAGCCTAGGCTCAGACATTCACACCCCCATGCGAAATTGAGCCCGATCTATACGGGTCTGGATCGAGAGTAGCGGGTCGCGTCAACCGACCGTCGGAGCCAAGGCGGTTGAAACACACTTCGCACTTCCTGCGATGTGGTGGCGTTCTGAACAACTGCAGCGCCCCTCCCAAATACACGGTGCCCCTGGAGGGATTCGAACCCCCGACCCGCTCCTTAGGACGGAGTGGCTCTTCCACTGAGCTACAGAGGCTGGCCGTCCGATTCTATCGGCACTGGTCAGTTGCGGGCACGCAGCACTGACGGTTCGAACACCCCGGCCATCCCTCACCACCGCAACCGCTCCAGCGACCCGGCCGGTCAGTTCGCGGAGATGTGACCGGCGTTCTCGGCAACGAGGGGGCTACGTCAGACTTGAGGGATGGTCACCGTCACCGCCGTTCACGGCGACATCACCGAGCAGGCGGTCGACGCCATCGTCAACGCCGCCAATCGCCATATGCGGGGTGGAGGTGGAGTGGACGGCGCCATCCATCGCGCAGGGGGACGCGCCATCCTCGATGAGTGCATCGCGCGCTTCCCTGATGGACTGCGCACCGGCGACGCCGGCTGGACCACCGCCGGGAAGCTGCCGGCGCGATGGGTGATCCACGCCGTGGGGCCGAACCACCAGGCGGGCGAACAGGATCGCTCGCTGCTTGAGTCCTGCTACCGGCGAGCGTTGGCGATCGCAGACGAGCTCGGCGCGCGCAGCATGGCCTTTCCGCTCATCAGCGCCGGCGTCTACGGGTGGCCGCTGGACGACGCGCTCGACGTGGCGCTCGAGACGATCGCGCACACACTGACTCGAGTCGAGGATGTGCGGCTCGTATCGTTCAACGAATCGACGCACCGGCGGGTACGCGCGCAGGTCCTGAGGCACTTCCCCCCACCGACCGACCCCAGATCGGTCGGGCAGCTCCTCGACCGAGCGCCCTATCAGTGGGGTTTTCGCGGCGATGCGTATCTCTGGAGGGCGATGCGGGCGGAGTTCGCCTCCGTTCCACTTCCGGCGGACGCTTGGGCGCTCGAGGAGCTGATCCGCACGGCTTTCGAGAGCATCACCGGACGGGCGCTGACGGACGAAGACGAGCCATTTCATGTGCCCGAGTTCGATCCCGGACACGGCATGTCCGCAGGCGGGATCACCCCCTCTTGGTGGGCGTCGACGGCTATCCCCATCCTCATCGACCGATTCGAGGCGACGCTGCCAGTTGAGCCCGGAGATGACGGCCTGAGCGTGGCGGCCGCTGGGCCGGACCGATCCGCAATCTGACACGCTCAAGGGCTTCAGCCCGATCTCTCACGCAGATCCGCGAGCCTGCCGCACTGTATCGACCGCATCCGGCGCACCGGCTAGGGGACGCGGAGCTTAAGCCATGACCTCAGACGTCACCCGAACACGCGCCGCCAGACGTTCGTGTCGGCGAGATCGAGGATCTCGTCGCCGCGTCCGGAGAGCACCGAGCGCAGCGCCCACAGGGTGAAGCCCTTCGCCTGTTCCGCCGTGATGCTCGGCGGGATCGACAGCTCGTTCCCCGCGACGACCACATCCACCAGCACCGGGCCGGGCTCGGCGAGCGCGCGGCGCAGCGCCGGCTCGAGGTCGTCGGGATGCTCCACCCGGATGCCGGTGATGCCCACCGCCTCGGCGACCTGCGCGAAGTCCGGATTGACGAGGTCGGTGCCGAAGTTCACGATGCCGGCCGCGACCATCTCCACCTCGATGAACCCCAGCGAGGAGTTGTTGAAGACCACGATCTTCACCGGCAGGTCGTTCTGCCTGATCGAGAGGAGGTCGCCCATCAGCATCGACAGGCCGCCATCCCCGGAGAGCGCGATCACCTGACGGTCACGGTCGACCACCTGCGCGCCGAGCGCCTGCGGCATGGCGTTCGCCATCGACCCGTGCGTGAACGAGCCGATCAGGCGCCGCTCCTTGGTCATCTGCAGGTAGCGGGCCGCCCAGATCACCGGGCTGCCGACATCCACTGTGAAGACGGCATCCTTGTCGGCGAGCTCGTCCAGGAGCCGCGCCACGTACTGCGGATGGATGGGGGTCTTGCCGTCGTTGTTCGCGAGCCCGTCGAGGTCGCGCCGGGTCTTCTTGTAGTGCTGCACGCTGTCGCGCAGGTGCCGGCCGTCGCGGTCGCCGTGGAGGAGTGGAAGGAGCGCCTCGGCGGTGGCCCCCACCTCCCCCACCATCCCCATGTCGATGGGCGTGCGCCGGCCCAGCTGCTCGCCCCGGATGTCGACCTGGATGATCGTGGCCTTGTCCGGGTAGAACTGCCGATACGGGAAGTCCGACCCGAGGATCAGCAGGGCGTCGCACTTCGCGATCGCCCGGTAACCGGACGCGAAACCGAGGAGCCCCGTCATCCCCACGTCGTACGGGTTGTCGTACTCGATGTGCTCCTTGCCGCGGAAGGCGTGCACGATCGGCGCCTGCAGCTTCTCGGCGAGCGCCAGCACCTCGGCGTGCGCCCCGGCGACCCCCGCACCGGCGAGGATCGTGATCTTCTTCGCCCCGTCCAGCATGGTGGCGGCACGGGCGAGCTCCCCGAGCGAGGGGACGATGACCGGGCGGCTGGCGCGGATGGGGGCGGACGGGCGCCGATCGGGAGCATCCGCGAAGAAGATGTCACCCGGCACGACGACGACCGCAACGCCGCGCTTCTCCACCGCGGTCCGCATCGCGATCTCCAGCACCCACGGCAGCTGCGCCGGATCCGCCACCAGCTCGCTGTAGACGCTGCACTCGCGGAACAGGTCCTGCGGGTGCGTCTCCTGGAAGTAGCCGCTGCCGATCTCGGCCGACGGGATGTGCGAGGCGATCGCGAGCACCGGCACTCGTGAGCGCTGCGCGTCGAAGAGACCGTTGATGAAGTGCAGGTTGCCGGGTCCGGAGCTTCCCGCGATCACCGCGAGTTCGCCGGTCACCTCCGCCTCGGCGGCCGCGGCGAACGCCGCCGCTTCCTCGTGCCTCATGTGCAGCCAGCGGATGCCGCCATCCCGGCGGATCGCATCCGTGAACGCGTTCAGGGAGTCACCGGCCAGACCCCAGATCCGGCTGACGCCGGCGGCGCGGAGCGTGTGGACGAACAGATCTGCAACGTTCTCGGCCATGCGGCCACGCTATCCCCGGGGCCGCACCCGTGGCCAGGGCTTGGATGCCGCGTCAGAGCGCCGCTATTGTCGCGCCTTTCCGGGGAGCGGTGGGTGGGAGCGGCTGGCGCGGCGGCGGCGCGCGGGAGCGGGCGGCGTGACCTGCTGCGGCAAATCGGCCACACTGAGGAACGGGCCAATCTCGGAGCGCTGGATCTGGCGCCCACGAGAACGCACGAAATCCGCGGGAGCGGCTGGAGACTTCAGCCACCTCATAGCGATTGGACCGGCGTATTACCAGGCCAACTCTGAGAAAATAGGGAGTACCACCCGAGTTCAAGGAAGTGACCCATGCTTACTCTCGTCATCCTCAGTGCCTTCACCGTCGCCGCCGTGGCGGGAACCGTCCGGCTGCTCGTCACGGACGGCTACAGCCCGCAGCCCGTCCGCGTCGCGTACGACACCCGGCACCCGGTGAACTGACCTCGGCCGCACGTGTGAGTTCCCTCACAATCGCCGACTGAGGTTGAACCCGCCACCGATTCTCGGAATCGTGGCCGGTCCGCAGTCACCGATGGAAGGGAGAGCCTCATGCTCACACTCACCGAAACTGCTGCTTCGGCGGTCAAGACGATCTCGTCCCAGATCCCCACGGAGGGCGGCGGACTCCGCATCCGCGACACCGGTCCGGAGACCGGGTTCGAACTCGCCCTCGCCCCGTCGCCGGAACAGGGCGACGCCATCGTCGAGACGGACGGCGCCCGCGTGTTCGTCGACGCCGCAGCCAGCGCGGCGCTCGACGACCGCATCCTCGACGCGGAGATGGACCCGGACGGGTCGGTCCGCTTCGCCCTCGGCGTGCGCGGCTGACCGCATCCGTACCTCGAAGGCCCGGAGACCTCGCGCTCCGGGCCTTCGTCGTGCGCGGTGGTTCTCTCCCCCGCGAGACTGCATCCACGCCACGAGACGGATGTAACCAGCCGCAGTCTCGTGCTGGCTATGCAGTCTCGCGGGAAAAGGGGGCGGGGGTCAGCGGAAGTCGCGGGAGCGGTGCTGCACCCCCACGCGCATGTCCTCGAAACCGTCGGCGACGAGGTTGGTCACCCCCTCGGTGGAACGCTCCAGCATCCCCCGCACGATCAGCGCCGGGGCGTCGCGCACCAGCCGCCGATGCCGGTTCCACACCCCCACCGAGCAGATCACGTTGACGAGACCGTGCTCGTCCTCGAGGTTGATGAACGTGATCCCGGATGCGGTGGCCGGCCGCTGCCGGTGCGTCACGAGCCCCGCGACTTCCACCCGCCGGCCCGGTTCGTGGGTACGGAGCTCCCGGGAGGTGAGCACCCCCCGGGCGTCCAGCGCGGACCGGTAGTGCGTCAGCGGGTGGTCGTCGGTGGAGATCCCCGTCGCCCACAGGTCCGAGGCCAGCACCTCGTAGCTCGACGGATCGGGAAACAACGGCGGCTGCACGGCGACGAAGGAGTGGGGCAGGAACACCGGCCGGTTCTCCGCCGCCGACCCGGCCAGCCACATCGCCTCACGGCGACTGAGCCCGAAGCAGTCGAACGCCCCGGCCGTCGCGAGCGCCTCCAGCTGCGCGACGTTCAGGTCGACGCGGCGCACGAGGTCCGGCATGTCCCGGAACGGCCCGGCCTGCTTCCGGGCCGCGACGATGCGGGTCGCGAGCGGCACCCCGATCCCCTTCACCGCGGCGAGCCCCAGCCGCACCGCGAAGGCCCCGTCGCGCCGGTGCGCCTCCGACTCGTCCGGCGCCGCCGGGTCGAACTCCCCCACCGGCGGCTGCTCCCCGCGGCACGCGTCGCGGCCGGTCGGAGCGGTGAACTCCCCCCGCGCCTCCAGCGTCGCCTCGACACCGGAGCGCTGCAGGTCCGGACGCCGCACGTCCACCCCGTGCCGCCGCGCGTCCGAGACAAGGGTCGCGGGCGAGTAGAACCCCATCGGCTGCGCGCGCAGGAGCCCGGCGAGGAACGCCGCGGGATAGTGCAGCTTCAGCCAGGAGCTCGCGTACACGAGCAGCCCGAACGAGAGGGAGTGCGACTCGGCGAACCCGAAGTTCGCGAACGCCTGGATCTTCCGGTAGATCGCGTCCGCGTCCTCCCCCACCAGGCCGTGCCGGGTCATCCCGGCGTACAGCTTCTCGCGCAACGAGTCGATGCGCTCGAGCCCTCGCTTGGAGCCCATCGCCCGGCGCATGAGGTCCGCATCCTCGCCGGTGAGGTCCCCCACCACCATCGCCATCTGCATGAGCTGCTCCTGGAAGACCGGGATCCCCAGCGTCCGCTCCAGCACCGGCTTCAGATCCGGATGCGGATACGTCACCTTCTCCTGACCGAGCTTGCGCCGTACGAACGGATGCACCGCACCGCCCTGGATCGGCCCCGGACGCACGAGCGCGATCTCGATCACGAGGTCGTAGAAGCACCGCGGTCGCAGCCGCGGCAGCAGCCCCATCTGCGCGCGCGACTCCACCTGGAACACCCCGATCGAATCGGCCCGGCAGAGCATGTCGTAGACGGCCGCCTCGTCCTTCGGCAGCGACCGGAGCTCCCACTCCTCCCCGGTCCCGGCGCGGATGAGATCGAAGCAGTACTGCAGGGCGGACAGCATCCCGAGTCCCAGCAGATCGAACTTCACGAGTCCCATCCAGGCCGCGTCGTCCTTGTCCCACTGGATGACGGTGCGGCCGGGCATGCGGGCGTGCTCGATGGGGGCGACCTCGCCGACCGGACGCTCGGTGAGCACCATCCCGCCGGAGTGGATGCCGAGGTGCCGCGGGGCCTTCAGCAGTTCGGTCGCGTAGGCGATGACCTGATCCGGGATGTCGTGATCCGGGGCGCTCTCCAGAGAGGCGCCCCAGCGCTCCACCTGCTTCGACCAGGCGTCCTGCTGCCCCGGCGAATACCCGAGGGCGCGGGCCATGTCGCGCACCGCGTTCTTCGGCCGGTACTGGATGACGTTCGCGACCTGCGCGGCGCGCTCGCGCCCGTAGGTGGAGTACACCCACTGGATGATCTCCTCGCGCCGGTCGGAGTCGAAGTCGACGTCGATGTCCGGCTCCTCGTCGCGCAGGCTCGAGAGGAACCGCTCGAAGGGCAGGTTGTAGTAGATCGCGTCGACCGCGGTGATGTCGAGCAGGAAGCAGACGGCACTGTTGGCCGCCGATCCCCGCCCCTGGCACAGGATGCCGCGACGCCGGGCCTCCTGCACGATGCCGTGCACGATCAGGAAGTACCCCGGGAAGTCCTTCATCTCGATCACCTCGAGCTCCCGCTCGATGCGGCGACGCTGGCCGTCGGTGAGGTTCGGGTAGGCGCGGGGCACCGCATCCCAGACCAGGCGGCGCAGCCACGACATCGGCGTGTGCCCCTCGGGCACCGGGAGCTTCGGCAGCGCCGGGGAAGCCTTCCGCAGCGAGAACGCCAGTTCGTCGGCGAGGGTCACCGTCCACGCCACCGCCCCGGGGTACCGGGCGAACCGGGCCGCCATCTCCGCCCCCGAGCGCAGGAACGCCCCGCCGTGCGCGGGCAGCCAGCCGTCGAGCTCGTCCATGCTGCGGTTCGCCCGCACCGCGGCGATCGCGGCGGCGAGCAGCCGCCGGTCGGGCACCGCGTAGTGCACGTTGCCGGTGGCGAGCAGCGGCAGCCCCCGCTCGGCGGCCAGGGCGGCCAGGATGTCGTTCGTGCGGGTGTCCCGGGGGTCCCCGTGGTCGATCAGCTCCACGTGCACGGCGTCGCGGCCGAAGAGCTCCACGAGCAGGTCGAGCTCCTCCGCCGCGGCGGCGGGCCCGCCGGCGGCGAGCGCCTGCCGCACACCGCCCTTGCGGCATCCGGTGAGCACCGCCCACTGGGGGTCACGCGGGCCACCGGACTGCTCCGCGAGCTCGGCCAGGTCGTAGACCGGCCGTCCCTTCTCGGCGCCGCGCAGCTGCGCCCGAGTGAGCGCGCCGGCGAGCCGGTGGTAGCCCTCCTGCTGCCGGGCGAGCACCACCAGGTGCCGGCCGACCGGGTCCGGCCGCCCCTTCTGCGGGGCGGGGAGCTCCAGCGACAGCTCGGCACCGAAGACGGTCTGCACCGCGCGCTGCTCGGCCGCCTCGGCGAACCGGACGATCCCGTAGAAACCGTCGTGGTCGGTGACGGCGAGGGCGTGCAGTCCCAGCCGTTCCGCCTCCTCCACGAGCTCCTCGGGAGACGAGGCGCCGTCGAGGAACGAGTACGACGAGTGCGCGTGCAGCTCGGCGTAGGGCACGATCTGCTCGGGCCGCTCGATCGGCGGCGGCACGTACGGCCCGCGCTTGTGCGACCATGCCGGACTGTCGCCGCCGTCCGCGCCGGGCGGGCCGGGTGCCGGGCGGCGCACGTCACTGAGGGTGCGTTCGAGCTGCGACCACGGTACGGCCGGGTTGTGCCATCCCATCAGCGTCCTCCCTCTCCGCATCCGTCCATCTGTCAGTCGTACTTCGCCTCGGCGTGCCAGCCGGCCGCTTCGTGCACCAGCAGCCACGCCTCCTGCGCGGCGTCGACGATCTGGAACCGGTACGCCACCCGGCGGCGCACCGCATCCCACTCCCGTTCCACCACCGGCCACGGCCCCGCCCAGGAGACCACCGCGCGCCGGGCGCCCTCCACCGCCACGTCGACAGGGGCGGCGGAGAGCATCCCGCGTTCGTCGACCGTCACCCGCTGCCCCCGCCCGTCCCTGACCTCCGCAGGGCGCGGACGCGGATAGACGGTGGTGGGCAGCGGCGCCGGGAGCGAACCCGGCCACGGCCGGGACGGATCCCCCGGGGTCGTGGCCCGATCCCCCCAGGGCACCAGCACCTGACGCTCCTCGAGCCACCGGCCCCCACCGACGACGGGCGTCACGACCCCGCGGTGACCGAGGATGGCCTGCACCCGGGAGAGCGCGTGGTGCACCTTCTCGCGCTCCCCCGCACCGAACAGCCCCACGACGTGGTGCGCGGCGGCATCCACCGCCTCGGGCGAGATCCGCACCCGGGTGACGCCACTCTGGAACCCCTGCTCCTCGGCCAGTTGCCAGCGCACCCGGTCGACGACGGCGGACCCGTCGAACGTGCCCGGATGCAGCCACACCCGCTCACTGCGCTCGCCCCGGTCGCCCCAGAGCTCCACGCGCAGCTCCGTGCAGACGAGGCGTTCGGCGTCGAGCCGGGCGATGAACTCCTCCGCGGCGACGCGCATGCCGAACGCGGCCTGCTCGGCGAGTTCGACGGGCGGGTCGAACACGACCTCGCGGTGCAGCTCCGGCGGCGGCGTACGGGGGTCGACCGTGCGGGAGTCCGCCCCGGCGGCGAGGGACTGCAGGTGCACGCCCCGCTCCCCCAGCCGCTCGCGCACCCGATCGACCTCGAGTCCGGCGAACGCCCCGAGGGTGTGCACGCCCAGCCGGGCGAGGAGGTGGGCGAGATCGGTCTCGCCCTGCCCGCCGGAAGCCGAATCGAGCAGAGCGGTCACGGGCAGTGGAGCGAGGAAATCGCCCGCCCGGCCCGGTGGGACGATCCGGACGGGGTCGTCCGCCCGGGTGGCGGCGCGGGCCGCCTGCTCGGCGGTGAAGGGTCCGTCCGCGATCCCCACGCGCACATCCGCGATCCCCTGGGCGAGAAGGGCCGCCCGCAGCGTCTCGGCTGCCGCGGACTCGCCCCCGTAGTACCGGGCAGGCCCCCGCGCCTTCAGGGCGCACAGCCCCGGACGCACCACCTGCACGTGCGGGGCGAGCTGCTCCACCGCCGAGACGAGCGGCGAGAAGGCGCGGTGGTCGCGCGCCGCATCCGCCGGCACGAGCTCCAGCCGCGGACAGTGCCCCTGCGCGTCCCGGCGACGCTGGCCGCGCCGCACCCCCTCCGCCCGGGCCGTGGCGGAGCAGGCCACGACCATGTTCTTCTCGATCACCGCGAGCGGCGGGTCGGTCTCGAGCAGGAGAGCCGGGTCGGGCTCGGGGTCGGGCTCGGGCTCATGCTCGAGAGTCGTCCGGCCATCGCCGGCTGCATCGTCTCGGGCTGCATCGTCTCGGGCGGCATCGTCTCGAGCTGCACTGTCGCCACCGGTGGCTCCGGGCGTGGATTCCGGTGCGGAGGGCTTCGCCCGCTCCCGCCGCACCGCCACGACCGGCCAGTCCGGCACCCAGAGCACGAGGCTGCGGATCTGCTCGGGCATCTCAGCCCACCGCCCGCATCGGCGCGACCTCGCGGATGGGCGTCCCGTGCGGCCCGACCTCGCGGATGGGCGTCCCGTGCGGCCCGACCTCGCGGATGGGCGTCGCCAGCGGCGCGAGCGTGCCCTCCCGGTCCGGCAGCAGCATCCGTGCCCGCCGGGGCACCGGGGAGCGACGGGAGTGCACCGTCACGGTCACCGCCCGGGAGGAGAGGTAGCCGTGGCCGTCGCCGAGCCCGGACCACTCCACGTCGCCGATCTGCAGGGATGCCTCGGCCTGCGGCCACACGCCCTGCACCAGCAGGGTCGCCCCGCGATCGCGCAGGCGCACCATGAAGCGGGACGCCTCCGCCTCGGAGACCCGCCCGGTGGGACGCACCGCCACGACCGGCATCACCTCGGCGAGCGTCGCGGCGACGCTCAGCCACCGCGGCCCGGGATCGGGAACCAGCACGAGGCGTTCCAGGGCCACCCCCAGTCCTTCGGCGGCCTCCGCGCCCAGCTCGGGCATGCCGACCGCAGCGCACCAGGCGCCGTCCCGCGAGGGTCGGGCCATCAGCGACAGCAGCAACGACGTCGACGGGGCGACGGTGTAGGCGGCACCGGCCCGCAGCCCGCCGCCGTCGAGAAGGGCGCCGAGCGACGGATGGGTCGGCAGGACGGCGGCCTCCATGCGCCGGCCCTGCACCCGCTCGAGCTGCGCGCGCAGGCGTCGGACCTCGCCGACAGCGTCTTCTCGCACGATGACCTTCACTCCAACAGGTTAGAACGTATGTTCTAGCTTCTCAATGTCAGATTCGAAGATACGACCGACCTGCGACATCGCCGTCATCGTGCGGCGCGTCGGACCTCAGCCGGCGAGGAGCTCTGCCGTGGTGCGGATCCGGGCGAACCCGCCCTCCTGCAGCACGAGGGCCGTCGTCGCCATCAGCTCCTTCGCCGATCGCGGGACGACACCGACCCCGGGCACCTCGGCCGAGAGATCGAACGTGCGCGTGGCATCCAGGACGACGGTGGTGTCGTAGCCGAGGTTCCCCGCCATCCGGGCCGTCGTCTCGACGCACATGTTGGTCTGGATGCCGCAGAGCACGAGTTCGCGGATCCCGTTCTCCCGCAACCAGGCGTGCAGATCCGGATCGCCGTAGAACGCGGAGTTGACCCGCTTGGCGACCGTCAGCGCCGCGGGCGCGCCCGCCACCGCGTCGACCAGAGCGTTGCCGGGGTTTCCCGGATGCAGCGGCGAGCCGGCGGAGTCCGAGTCATGCCGCACGACCACGATCGGCTCGCCCGAGTCCCGCCACGCCCCGACCAGGGCGGCGACGTTCGCCTCGCAATCGGGGTTCGCGGTCGGCCCCCAGAAGTCGAGGTCGTCGAAGCCGCGTTGCATGTCGATCACGAGGAGAGCCCGGGTCATCCCCTCATCCCATCACGGGATACCGACGCCGGGGCGTCGAAGACCGTCGATCGCCGGCGGCGGACTGCCATCCGGCCCGGAACCACCCCCAGCAGGACCCCGCACACCACCAGAGCCAGTCCCATGAACTGCGGGAGACCGAACGCCTCACCACCGACCGCGACGCCGAGCACCGCGCCGGTCACCGGATTGAGCAGCCCGACGATGCCGACGACCCCTGGCCGCAGCCTGCGCAGCCCCGTGAACCACGCCGCGTAGGCGAGCGCCGTGCCGACGACGATCACGAACGCGAAGCCGCCGGCGGCGGGCGCATCGAGAACCGGCGGCGATCCTTCCACAAGCAGCGCGAGCGGGAGGAGTACGAGCGACCCCGCGAGCAGTTGCCACGCCGTCATCGTCAGAGGCGGCACGCCCCGTCCCCACCGGGCGGTCAGCACGAAACCGAGCGAGGAGGCCAGCATGGCACCGACGGACGCCACGACGCCCCATCCGTCGACGTCCTCACCGCCGACGCCGAGCATGAGCACGACCCCGCCGATGCCGATCAGCGCGCCGACCGCGGCACGGAGCTTCGGACGCTGGCGCAGCAGCATCCACGCGAAGAGCATCATGCCCGCGGCGGACGCGGACATGAGCGCGGCGGCGAGGCTCGAGGGAAGGCGCTGCCCGACGATGTAGACCAGCACGCAGAACCCGCCGACGTTCAGCACCCCCAGCACCAGGGAGCGCCACCACCACGCCCCCTGCGGCAGTCGTCGCACGATCAGCAGCACGAGCAGGCCCGCGGGAAGACACCGGATGACACTCCCCCACAGCGGGGTCTCGGCAGGCAGGAGCTGGCGCGTCACGACGTACGTCGCGCCCCAGGCGATCGGGGCGATCGCCGTCACCGCGATCCATCTCCCGAATTTATCTTCCATGGAAGGGACTTTACCTTGCGCGGAAGATAAAGTCGAGGCATGACCGCTCCTGATCGCGTGGCCCAGATCCAGGCAGAATGGCGCCTCGCCCGCCCCGACCTCGACCCCTCCCCGCAGGGGGTCATCGGCCGTCTGCACCGCATCGCGCAGGCGCTCACCCGGGAGCTCACCGAGGTCTATGCCGGTTTCGGCCTCAGCGAGCCGGAGTTCGACCTCCTCGCGACCCTGCGCCGTGCCGGGGAACCCTACGCCCGGACGGCCGGAGAGCTCGCGGCGCACACGATGGTCACCAGCGGCGGGCTCACCAAGCGGGTCGACCGACTGGTCGAGCGCGGGCTGGTCGCGCGGGAGGGCGGAGCGGACGACGCCCGGCGCCGGCTCGTGCGCCTGACTCCGGCCGGGCTCACCCTGATCGACGAGGCCGTGACCGCGCATCTCGCGAACGAACGGCGCCTGCTCGACGAGCTGGGGCCCGCGGATGCTGCGGCGATCGAACCGATCCTCACCCGCTGGCTGGCACTGCTCGAACCGGAGTGATCCGCTCAGGCGGCGAGGGCGAGGTACGGTTCCCAGCGCGGGTCGGCACGGTCCACTCCGCGCACGGTCCATTGCCCGCCGCGCGGGGCGCCCGGGACCAGGCGCAGCGACCAGGACATCTCCTGGGGGGTGCGGTCGCCCTTGAGGTTGTTGCAGCGCAGGCAGCAGGCGACGAGGTTCTCCCAGGTGTCCTTGCCGCCGCGCGAGCGCGGCAGGACATGGTCGATCGTTGAGGCCGCACCGCCGCAGTAGGCACAGCGGTGCGCGTCGCGGCGGAGCACCCCGCGGCGGGTGACCGGCGCGCTGCGTGCACCGGGGATGCGTACGTACCGCGTCAGGATGATCACCGCGGGGCGTTCATAGACGCGACTCGTCGCACACACGGGCTCGCCCTCGACCTGCTCGATGATGGTGGCCTTCTCGTTCATGACGAGCACGAGAGCACGTTTGAAGGAGACCACGCCGAGCGGTTCGTACCCCGCATTCAGCACCAGTGTGCGCATGTCCTGTCCTCTCGAATAGGCCGTGACGGCTTCGCGGATATTCGATTCGAGTGACGAGCGAGCGGTGAAGGGACACGAAAAAAGGCGCTGTCCTATGGACAGCGCCTTGCACGCACGGGAATCCCGTGGCATCCGAAGTCATGATGCCGAAGAACGAGCAGGCCGAGCGCATCCGTGGTTCGGATGCGTGGCGTGCTGCCCATCGGCGTTCCCTTCGCTTCTCTCAACGTCGAGAATCAGGGTAACCCACCCACGACACGCCCGGGTCGCACCACGAATTGCGGTGCGGCGTGTCGGAGGGCGTCAGCCGGCGTTCGCCTGCAGCCAGGCGTACGGGTCGACGTTGCCGCCGTTGAGCTTGACCTCGAAGTGGAGGTGGTTCGCGGTGGACGAACCGGTGCTCCCCATGAGCCCGATCATCTGACCCGCCTCGACGTACTGGCCGGGCGAGACGAGCACACCGCCGTCGACCATGTGGCCGTACAGGGTGCTGACGCTCTGACCGTTGATGACGTGGTCGATCACGACCGCGTTGCCGTAGCCGTAGTACCAGCCGGCGACGCGGACGGTTCCGGCTGCGGCGGCGTACTCGGGGGTGCCCTGAGCGCCGAGCAGGTCGATGCCCTGGTGGTATCCGTCGGCGCCGAATCCGCGGCCGACACGGATGCTGGACATGTCGAGGGGCCAGCGGACGGATCCGCTGCCCGGGGCGACCATGGCGAGGTTCAGGGAGGAGGCGACCGAGGCGGAGGTGCCCGCGGCGGCCAGACGTGCGGCGGCGGCTTCCTTCGCGGCCTCTTCGTCCTTCTTACGCTGGACCTCTTCCGCGGTGGTCGCCGCGTAGGAGCCGCGGGAGAGGGCGACGTTCGTGACATCAGATGCGACGACGAGCGACTGCGCGTTCTCCGCGGCGACCTGCTCGATCGTCAGGCCCTCGGCGGGCGAGTTGAAGGCGGCGTACGCCGGGAGGGCGACCGTGGCGACGAGACCGCCGACCATCGCCAGGATGACCACGCTGCGCAGCGGCTTCCGGACGGCTGCGACGCCGCCCTTCGGCTTCGCCGCGCGGGCCAGCGTGCTCGACGTGCTCACCACGCGGCGCTTCGCCGTACGGGCCGTGTCACGCAGTCCGCGACGACTCGTCGTGCGGGTGTCGGGTTCATCCGTAGACGAATCGATGTACTCAGCCAAACTTTTCCCTCCGTCGCCTCTGCGCTTTCGCGCTGGCTCGTCGGCATTCAGTGTCGGGGCACGATATGCGGGTTTCTCCGCGCGAATGACGAGCCGCCAGAGGCAATTTCGCGCGGGGTCCGACGGTGGGCTTCTCACCTGTGGACTCCACCGAGGCTACCCGAAGGTAACGAATATGTCACGCTCGGGGCTCTCAGCTTTGCTGCCAATGCCCTGGGGAGGAGAGGACGGTTCAGCCCCGCTCGTCGACCACGAAGATGTGTCCGGCGACCTCGACGGGCAGCTCCAGGCCGTCCTCGGTGCCGTCCATCTGCACGAGCACATACCCCTCGCTGAACTGGAACGTGCCGGTCGCGCCGGGCACGACACCGGCGGCGCGCAGCTGCTGCAGGAGCTCCGGGTCCACCTGAGCGGGCTCCGCGAGACGACGTACGGTGCCCGTCACCGGACCGCCTGCAGACTCCAGCAGACGCACGAGACCCACGACACCCTGGCCGAACGTCGAGGAGGAGATGTCCCCGAGCTGGTCGAGTCCCGGGATGGGGTTGCCGTAGGGCGATTCAGTGGGGTGGCCGAGGAGCTCGACGAGGCGGCGCTCCACCTGCTCGCTCATGACGTGCTCCCAGCGGCAGGCCTCTTCGTGCACGTACGCCCAGTCGAGGCCGATGACGTCGCTGAGGAGGCGCTCCGCGAGACGGTGCTTGCGCATCACATCGATCGCCTTCTGCCGTCCGGTGCCGGTGAGTTCCAGCGAGCGGTCGTCGGAGACGACGACGAGTCCGTCGCGCTCCATCCGGCCGATCGTCTGCGACACGGTGGGGCCCGAGTGTCCGAGGCGCTCCGAGATGCGCGCCCGCAGCGGGATGATGTTCTCCTCCTCGAGCTCGAGGATGGTGCGCAGGTACATCTCAGTGGTGTCGATGAGATCGGTCATGTGTGTTCCTCGACGGGTCGGAGCGGTCAAGCCAGCCTATCCGGGTCCGGCATCGGACGGCCGGTGGCGGGGGCGCGATCGCTCTAGAATCAAGGAATGCCCCACGTCGTGCTGCCTCGTGAAATCCTGCCCACCGACGGACGCTTCGGATGCGGCCCGTCCAAGATCCGTCCGGAGCAGGTGGAGGCCCTCGCCGGCCGCGGCGCCGCGGTGCTCGGCACCTCCCACCGGCAGACGCCCGCGAAGAACCTCGTCGGCAGTGTCCGCGCCGGTCTCGGGGAGCTCCTGCGCGTGCCCGCGGGCTACGAGATCATCGTCGGCAACGGCGGATCCACCGCGTTCTGGGACGCCGCTGCCTTCGGCCTCATCGAGCGTCGTGCACAGAACCTCGTGTTCGGTGAGTTCGGCGGCAAGTTCGCCGCCGCCGCAGCCGCCCCGTGGCTGGAGGCACCCGACGTCCGCAAGGCGGAGCCCGGGACGAGCGTGACTGCCGAGGCGGTCGAGGGTGTCGACGTGTACGCCTGGCCGCACAACGAGACCTCCACCGGCGTCGCGACCCAGATCCGTCGCGTGCACGGGGACGACGGCGCCCTCACCGTGATCGACGCGACGAGCGCGGCCGGCGGCATCGACTTCACCCTCGCGGAGAGCGATGTCTACTACTTCGCGCCGCAGAAGAACCTGGGATCCGACGGCGGCCTGTGGTTCGCGGCGGTCTCCCCGGCTGCGATCGAGCGGATCGAGCGGGTCGCCGCATCCGGCCGGTACATCCCGGAGTTCCTCAGCCTGAAGAACGCCCTCGACAACTCCCGTCTGCAGCAGACCCTGAACACCCCGGCGCTGGCGACCCTGGTGCTGCTCGATGAGCAGCTCAACTGGATCAACGGCAACGGCGGTCTGCAGTGGGCGGATGCGCGCACGCACGAATCGTCCGACGCCCTGTACGCGTGGGCCGAGGCCTCCCCTGTGGCCACCCCCTTCGTCGCCGACCCCGCCGACCGCTCCCCGGTGGTCGTCACCATCGACTTCGACGAGAGCGTGGATGCCGCCGCGATCGCGAAGATCCTGCGCGCGAACGGCATCGTCGACACCGAGCCCTACCGCAAGCTCGGCCGCAACCAGCTGCGCATCGCGACGTTCACCTCGATCGACCCGGACGACGTCCGTCAGCTCATCCGCTGCCTGGACTACACGCTCGAGAACATCTGAGCCGCACGGCCGGGATGACGAAGGGGAGCGGTTCGCCGCTCCCCTTCGTCATCCCGGTGCGACTTCGTCGTCTCCCGCGTGCCCGTGCCCTGCTAGCCGGGGTTTCCGTCGCGAAGCGGCGAACCCGCGACCAAGAACTGGCTACCGCCCATCTGGCCGGACAGCAGCGGCATCGCCTCATCGATCGCCGCACGCACGCTGTCGAGTCGCGGCGAGGCCTGATGCGCCTCCTGCGACGTCCACAGCTCGGCGACGAAGACGGTGTCGGGATCGTCGTCGTTGATCCCGACCTCGTAGAGCAGGCAGCCGGCTTCGGCGAGCTCGGGGCTCCGGCGGGTCAGGATGGCCACGAGTTCGTCCCGCTTCCCGGGACGGGTCCCGAGCGTTCCCACGTTCGCGAAGGTCATGCGCACACCGTAACGGCGGGCTCCGACACGAGGAAGATCGTGCCGCATCGGCGCATCGAAATAGGGGAGGAAGCGGTGCGCCGCTCCCTCCCCTTCATCATCAGCTGTCAGTAGACGTTGCCCTCGTCGTCGTCGTCTTCGTCGTCATCGTCGTCGTCGTCTTCGTCGTCGTCTTCGTCGTCGTCTTCGTCGTCGTCGGAGTCGTCTTCGTCGTCGTCGTCGGAGTCGTCATCGTCATCGTCGTCGTCGGAGTCGTCGTCGTCGTCATCGTCGTCGGAGTCGTCTTCGTCGTCGTCATCGTCGTCGTCGTCGTCATCGTCGTCGTCATCGTCGTCCGACTCATCGTCGTCGTCGGAGGCCGAGTCGTCGAGCTCGTCGATGTCGACGCCGTCGAGGTCGCCGGCGTGGAGGATGGAGGACCCGTCCTCGTCGAAGTCGGAGGCATCCAGGTCGTCGACGTCGTCCAGGTCGTCGGACGGGTCGTCCGCGTCCTCGGAGTCCGTCTCCTTGGCCGACTGCGCCTGCGCGGCCTGCTGAGCGTGGTATTCCGCCAGGCGGGTCGCCCACGGCACCCACTCGGGAGCGAGCAGCGCGCCGTTGCCGGGCAGCAGTTCCGCCTCGAGCACGGTCGGGTCGGCGTCCGCGACCACAGCGAGGGAGACCGTCCAGTACCAGCCCGGGTAACCGTCCAGCCGGTTCTCGAACCGCAGCGACACGACGCCGTCGTCCTCCACGGTGTAGCCCGCGGCGGGCCCGATGGTGGAGGCCGGGGTGATCTCGCGCAGCGCCGCGAGGGCCAGGTCGTGACCGGCCACGAGGCGGGGATCCGCCGTCGGCCGTTGCGGGATGTCCTGCTCCGCCGCCGGTTCGGAGGCGGACTCAGGCATCGAGGTCCTCGGCGACCTTGCGAAGCACAGCGGCGATCTTCTTGGAGTGCGCGGCGCTCGGGTAGCGTCCGCGGCGCAGGTCGCCGCCGATGCCGTCGAGCAGCTTCACGAGGTCCTCGATGATGACCGCCATGTCGTCCGCGGGCTTACGCGCGCGCTTAGCGAGACTGACCGGGGCCTCGAGCACCCGCACGGACAGCGCCTGCAGACCGCGCTTGCCGTCGGCGACGCCGAACTCGACCCGCGTGCCCGCTTTGGGGGCCGCCATCCCTTGCGGAAGGGCAGTGGCGTGCAGGAAGACATCCTGGCCGTCATCGGTGGTGATGAAGCCGAAGCCCTTCTCCTCGTCGTAGAACCTGACCTTGCCGGTGGGCATGAAAACCTCGCTGGATCATGCGCCCGACGATCTTGGGCGCGACGGTACTCAGGATCGGAAGACCCCACATCCAGACTACGGCACCGGGTGGGAAGAGGTAGGCTGAGCGCGATGTCAAAGCCCACACCCGCCGGGGATCTTCCGATCCGTCGTATCGACCGCATCCTGGCGTTCATGTCCCTGGGCCTGCTCGTGCTCTCGATCGCCTGCTTCCTGGCGATCATGATCGGCTCCGCCTCCGACGCCGATTTCAGCTCGGGCGTCTGGCCGACCATCGGCGTGCTGGTCTACATCGCCCCGCCCGTGGCCTTCGTCATGATGGTGACGCTGATCATCATGGCCTTCACGCGAAGGGCTCGGGCCAACCGAGCCGACTGACCCGTGGACTCCTCGGACGAACGCGCGCTGGCGACGATGCTGGCCGCCGCCTCGGACGCGGAGCTGGCGGAACTCTTCGCCGCGCGCCGCTTGCCGGTGCCGAGCACCGCACACGACTTCTTCGACATCGCCGCGGCCCTGCTGACCGAACCGGCCGTCGACAAAGCGCTCACCCGGCTCCCCGCTGCCCTGCTGGCCGCCCTCGCCGGCGCGGATGAGATCGGCGCGGACGACCGCGCTCTGCTCGCCGGTCTCGCACTCGTGGATGCCGAGGGTCACCCCTTCGGCGTGGTCAGCTCCCGCCTGGACATCCTGCGGCGCGCCACGCCCGCGACGGAGCAGGATGCGGTGTCCGCCCCGGCACCCGCCGACGCCGAGGCCACCGCCGCTGCCGGGGAACGCGCGTTCGCCGCTGTCTCCTCGCTCGCCGACATCCTGCTCGCCGCACTCTCCGCCCCGCTCCCTCGCACCGGCGCCGGCACCGTCAGCGTCGCGGAGCGACGTCGCCTCATCGAGGACGGCGCGGTCGCGGACGTCGAGGAGCTCGAGGATCTCATCGCCCTCGGCGTGGATGCGGGTCTGCTCTGCGAGCTCGACCGGACCTGGACCACGACGGGCACCGCACGGGACTGGCTCGACCGGTCGACCGCCGACCGCTGGGCCGATGTCGCCCGCGGGTTCCTCACGCATCTCCCCCTGGGCCTCCGGACCGCCTCGGGCGGGTTCATCGCCGCCGAGGCATGGGCGGCGTCCTACCCGCTGGATGCGGAGTGGCCTGCACGTGCCACCGCCCTCACCCGGCGCGCCCGCCGCTGGGGCATCCTCGCCGACCCGGGCGCGGAACCGGGCTGGGCGACCGACCTGCGTCTGCGCGGTGAACCCGATCTCGCGCAGCTGCGCGCGCACCTGCCCCCCGAGGTCGACCGGATCTATCTCCAGGCCGATCTGACCGCCATCTCCCCCGGCCCTCTCGCGCCCCGGCTCGAGCAGCGCCTCCGGTCCATGGCGGTACGCGAGACCCGCGCCCAGGCCTCGACCTACCGGTTCACCCCGGAGTCGCTGACCACGGCCGTCTCCGGCGGCGAGTCCGCACGGTCGCTCCGCGAATTCCTCGGCGCCCTGTCACTGACCGGGATCCCGCAACCCCTGGACTACCTCATCGAGACCACCGCCGCACGGCATGGCCTCATCCGGGTCGCCACCGAACCCGAAACCGGGCGCACCGTCGTCCGGAGCGCCGACCCCCAGGTGCTGGCCACGATCGCCGTCGACCAGGCGCTGCGCCCGGTGGGTCTCGTCCAGGGCGACGACCGGCTCTTCTCCCGCGCTTCCCGGGACACCGTGTACTGGTCGCTCGTGGATGCCCGGTACCCGGTGGTCGCCGTCGACGAGGGCGACGACGTGGAACGGGTCTCCCGGCGCGTCGCACGCTCCACCGCCGATGAGGCGGACGCCGCCGAGCGCTACGCCGCACTCATCCGCACCATCCGGGACTCGCACGGGCCGGATGCGGATGCAGCGTGGCTGGAGCGCGAGCTCGAGCAGGCCGTGCGCGCCCGCGCCGTCGTCGAGGTCGTCGTCCGGCTGCCCGACGCCTCGAACCGCACCTTCCTGCTCGAGGCGACCGGGATCGGCGGCGGACGACTTCGCGGCCTCGACCGTGCCGCCGACGTGGAGCGCACGCTCCCGCTGACGAGCATCGTCAGCATCGCGCATCCCTGAGAACCCCGCCCTCGACGGCCTCCGCCCCTGCGGACCCCGGTAGACTGGTCCGCTATGGCTGACGGACCCCTCATCGTGCAGAGCGACCGCACCGTCCTCCTGGAAGTCGCTCATCCCGACGCCGAGGACGCGCGGCACGAACTGGCCGTGTTCGCCGAACTGGAACGCGCCCCCGAGCACATCCACACGTACCGCATCACGCGTCTCGGGCTCTGGAACGCCCGCGCTGCGGGTCACGATGCCGAGGACATGCTGGCCACCCTCGACAAGTTCACCCGCTTCCCGGTTCCGCCCTCGGTGTCCACCGACATCCGCGAGACCGTGAATCGCTACGGGCGGCTCGTCATCGAGCGCGGACCGTACGGTGACGAGGAGTCCGCGCTGATCCTCCGGTCGACGGATGAGTACGTCCTCGCCGAGGTGGCGCGCAACAAGCGCATCCAGCCGCTGCTGCTGGCCCACCCGAGCCCGGACACCTTCGTGATCGATCCGTGGGCGCGCGGGCACATCAAGCAGGAGCTGCTGAAGATCGGGTGGCCCGCCGAGGACCTCGCCGGTTACACCCCGGGCACGCCGCATCCGATCGACCTGGACGAATCCGACTGGACGCTGCGCCCGTACCAGCGCAAGGCCGTCGACATCTTCACCGAAGGCGGCTCGGGCGTCGTCGTCCTCCCCTGCGGCGCGGGCAAGACCCTCGTCGGCGCTGCCGCGATGGCGGACACGAAGACCACGACGCTGATCCTCGTGACGAACGCGGTGAGCGCGCGCCAGTGGCGCGACGAGCTGCTCAAGCGCACGTCGCTCACCCCCGAGGAGATCGGCGAGTACTCCGGGCAGGTGAAAGAGGTCAAGCCCGTCACGATCGCGACGTACCAGATCCTCACCGCGAAGCGGAAGGGCGAGTACGCGCACCTGGCCCTGCTCGATGCGCTCGACTGGGGACTCGTCGTGTACGACGAGGTCCACCTCCTCCCCGCGCCCGTGTTCAAGCTGACCGCCGACCTGCAGGCGCGGCGTCGGTTGGGACTCACCGCCACGCTCGTGCGTGAGGACGGCCGTGAGGGCGACGTGTTCAGCCTCATCGGCCCGAAGCGCTTCGACGCACCGTGGAAGGAGATCGAGGCCCAGGGCTTCATCTCCCCTGCCGCCTGCTACGAGGTGCGCGTCGACCTGCCGGCCTACGACCGGCTCGAGTACGCCGCCGCGGCGGACGAGGACCGCTACCGCCTCGCCGCGACGGCACCCGTCAAGATCGATGTCGTCCGTGCCCTCGCCGAGCGCCACGCGGGTGAGCAGATCCTCGTGATCGGCCAGTACCTGGATCAGATCGACACGCTCGCCGAGGCGCTGGACGCCCCGAAGATCACCGGCGCCACGCCGGTGGACGAGCGCGAGCAGCTCTACCAGGCGTTCCGGGAGGGCACGATTGCGCTCCTGGTGGTCTCCAAGGTCGCCAACTTCTCGGTCGACCTGCCCGAGGCATCCGTCGCCATCCAGGTGTCCGGCTCGTTCGGCTCCCGCCAGGAGGAGGCACAGCGCCTGGGCCGGCTGCTGCGCCCCAAGACCAACGGGCACACGGCGAGCTTCTACACGCTGATCGCCCGTGACACGGTCGACCAGGACTTCGCGCAGAACCGCCAGCGCTTCCTCGCCGAGCAGGGCTACAGCTACACGATCCTGGATGCGGACAGCCTCGGCGCGGACCTCGCCGCGGTCTGATCCGCGCCTTTCGCCGAGCCGAATATTTCGACCCTGCGCGCGATATTCAGGCGGCGCATGGACTCGGTCACCATAATGGGCCTATGACCGCTCCGCGTATCCTCGTCGTCGACGACGAACCGAACATCCGGGACCTGCTCATCACGAGCCTGAAGTTCGCCGGCTTCCAGGTCCGCGCCGTCTCCAACGGCGCGCAGACGATCTCGGCCGTCCTCGAAGAGGAACCGGATCTCATCGTGCTCGACGTCATGCTGCCGGACATGAACGGCTTCAGCGTCACCAAGCGCCTCCGCGAGGCCGGGTACACCGCGCCCATCCTCTTCCTGACCGCCAAGGACGACACCGAGGACAAGATCACGGGTCTGAACGCCGGCGGCGACGACTACGTGACCAAGCCGTTCTCCCTCGACGAGATCGTGGCCCGCATCCAGGCCATCCTGCGACGCACCATGCAGGCCGATGAGGAGTCCGTGATCCGGGCCGGCGAGCTCACGATGGACCAGGACACGCACGACGTGTTCGTGGGCGACAGCCAGATCGAGCTGAGCCCCACCGAGTTCAAGCTGCTGCGCTACCTCATGCTGAACCCGAACCGCGTGCTGTCGAAGGCGCAGATCCTCGACCACGTCTGGGAGTACGACTTCAACGGTGACGCCGGCATCGTCGAGAGCTACATCTCGTACCTGCGCCGCAAGATCGACCCGCACACCGAGGAGTCCCTCATCCAGACCAAGCGGGGCTTCGGGTACATGCTCAAGGCCGGCAAGAACTCCTGAGGCGGGGGTCCATCCTGGGCGCCGAAGGCGACGGCATCACGCGCTGGTGGCGCGGGACGAGCCTGCGCGCGAAGGTCACCGGGGTCACGGTCGCGGTCCTGGTGATCGGGCTCGTGGCCGCCGGTCTCGGCACCATGGTGTTCCTGCGCACGACCCTGCTCGCCAACCTCGACTCGACCCTGCTCCAGCTGGCGCAGGGGCCGGTGGCGAACACGCTCCTCGACGTCTCCGTCGAGGACGGGGAGGTCGTCTTCACGCCCAAGGACAACCCGCCGGGCACCGACTACTTCCTGGCGATCTACCGCGCCGACGGTTCGGCGGTCGCGCAGGCGGGCGGCGGCGGGTCCGATGTCGTCCCGGCCTATCCCGCCTCCATCGCCCTCGACCGCGCCTACGCCGCGCAGGGTCAGGTCTTCGAGATCAAGGGCTCGAACGGCACGCACTTCCGCGCGACCCTCAGCGTGACCGAGGTGCAGGGCACGAGCGACCTGTTCACGCAGCTGGTCGCCATCTCGACCCTGCCGACCGAGCGGGTCGTGGCGACGTACCTCGGCATCTACACGCTCCTCGCGCTGGTGACGGTCGTCGCGAGCGCCTTCCTGGTGCGGATGGTGGTCACCCTCACCTTCCGCAGCCTCGGTCAGGTGGAACGCACCGCCGAGGCCATCGCCGGCGGCGACTTCAGCCAGCGCATGACCGACATCGAACCGGCCACCACCGAGGTCGGCCGGCTCAAACGCGCGATCAACGCGATGCTGGGGCGTGTGGATGCGTCCCTCAGCGAGCGCGACGCCACCGTCCGTCAGATGCGCCGCTTCATCGGCGACGCCAGCCATGAGCTGCGCACCCCCCTGGTGACGGTCCGCGGGTATGCGGAGCTGTACCGGATGGGGGCGATCTCGGATCCCGAGGCAACCGGCCAGGCGATGGAGCGCATCGAGAAGGAGGCCATGCGGATGACCGCCATGGTCGAGGACCTCCTCGCGCTCGCCCGGCTGGACGAGCGCCGGGCGGTCGTCCTCACCCCGGTCGACCTGCGCCCGATCGCCCGCGACGCCGCACTCGACGTGCGCGCCGCGGCACCGCAGCGCACCGTCACGGTGCTGGACAGCGCCCCGGTTGCGGGCACCCTGCAGACTCCTCCGGTCTCCACCGCCCCCACCGAGTCGCCGATGAAGCGGCGCGGTCCCGTACCCACCGCCGCGATCGGGCTGGCCTCGCGCCTGCGGCGAAAGCCCAAGGGCGAGACCGGAGAGATCACGCCGCTGCCCGTTCCGTTCGAGGAGGCCAAGCCGATCTCCGCGCCCATCGTCACCGGTGACGAGAACCGCATCCGCCAGGTCGTCGCGAACCTCCTCGGCAATGCGCAGCGGTTCTCCGCCCCGGACGCTCCCATCGAGCTGCGGGTGGGCACGGACACGGAGGCCGGCATGGGGTGGATCGAGGTCATCGACCACGGCGAGGGCGTCCCCGAGCAGATCCGGACGCAGATCTTCCAGCGGTTCTGGCGTGCCGACACGTCCCGGGCCCGGGAGACCGGCGGTTCCGGGCTGGGCCTGTCGATCGTCGCCTCCATCGTGGAGACCCTGCACGGCACGGTCGAGGTCACCGACACCCCCGGCGGCGGTGCCACCTTCCGCGTGGCGTTCCCCCTGGCCCCGGGCCCGGACGGCGACGAGACGCCGACTCCCGGCGATGCCGAGCCCGCCACCGACCCCGCGTCCACCGACCCGGCTGCCTGACCGGGGGGGGGCCTGACCGGGGGCTCCGCTCCTGCCCACAGGGGGTTCCGCTCCTCCCCACCGGGGGCTCCGCTCCTCCCCACCGGCGGTTCCGCTCCTGCCCACGGGGGGTTCCGCTCCTCCCCACCGGCGGTTCCGCTCCTCCCCACCGGCGCAGGGGTGCTGCCCGTCCCCCGTTGCCTCGTGCGCGCCGGGCTCGGAACCTGTGGTTCTTACGCTGAAGGCTCCTACGAGAAAGGGAGTCTCCATGGCCGTCTTCTCCGTCGACAGTGATGCCGTCATCGCCGCGACCGCCACCATCCGCGGCACCGCCGACCGCATCCAGGGCGAAGCCACGTCGCTCATGTCCCAGTTGCAGGCGCTGCAGTCGTCCTGGACGGGCGCGGCCTCGGGCATGTTCCAGGGCAGCGTGGAGCAGTGGCGCGCCGCGCAGCGGACGGTCGAGGATGCGCTCGGCACCATCCACCTCGCTCTCGCCGCCGCCGGTCAGCAGTACGCCGAGGCGGAGCAGGCCAACATGGGACTGTTCCGCTGAGGACGGGGGCCGGGAGCTCGAGCCGACTGCCGTCCGCGATCGTCGCCGCCCAGGTCATCCCTGCGGCGGCCTCGACCCCGCTTCCCGTCGAGGTGCGGAAGCCGCGTCGGCGGGTATCCCGTTCGACGCCTTCCCCGCGGTGAACAACGCCTTCGTGGACGGCATGCATGCGGGACTCTGGGTCGCCGCGGCGCTGTGCGCGGTCATCGCAGCGCTGGTCCTCATCGCCATGCGCGAGCCGCAGCGGCGCGAGGTCGAAACGGTGCTGGAAGAGACCGTCGAGGGCGCGGCCGGTCACCTCTGATCCCACCACTCCGCGGGCTGCGCCGATCCGCACAGCCCCCGGGGTTGCGCCGATTCGCACAGCCCCCGGGGTTGCGCCGATTCCGAACACAACGGCGGAGCTCCCGCCCAACACGCCGAGATCCGGCCCGCCGGGCCGGCGCGTCACGGGCCATCTGTGCCGCTGTGCGCGGATGTCGGGGCGCGGATGCCGTGTGCCGATGCGTCCCAGATTCAGCGGGCGCTCCGTTTCGCCATCCATCACAGGGTTGCGCATCGCGGGGGGCCATGCTGGCCATGCCCACACAACGGCACCCATCACCGCCGCACCGCCCACAGCACAACGGCGGAGATCCGGCGCGACACCCCGAGGTCCGAGCGCCCCGCCCGGCGCGTCACCGCCCATCTGCGCCGTCGTGTGGGTGCCTGACCGCGGATGCCCTGTGCCGATATGCCGATGTGCCGGCCGCAGATTCCGGGGGCGCGGGTCCGTTGCGGTATCCGTCACAGGCGCTCTGCATCCCGAGGGCCCCGCCGGCAATGTCCAGGCAACCGCACCCAAAGACACCCACACCCCCGGCACAGCGGCGGAGATCCCGCACAACACGCCGAGGTGCGGCCGGATGGCTCGGCGCGTCACCCCCTGTCTGTGCTGTTGTGCTCGGATGCGGTGTGCCGATGTGCGACAGATGCCCGGGCGCGGGTGCCGCTGCGTCATCCGTCACAGGTCTCTGCATCCCCGATGCCCCCGCCGGCCATGTCCACGCGACGGTCCCCGAGATCCGCCACCGCCCACAGCCCAACGGCGGAGATCCGGCGCAACACCCCGAGGTCCGAGCGCCTCGCCCGGCGCGTCACCGCCCATCTGTGCCGTTGTGCGCGGAGGCGGGAGGGGCGGATGTGCGGCGGGCGGGTGCCAGCCCGTGCACACCACCCGGGAACAACAAGATGGGCCCCTCCCGGAGGAGGGGCCCATCTCAGTGGTTCTGATCAGATCAGAAGTCCATGCCACCCGTCGGGTCGCCGGCCGGAGCCGACGCCTTCTCGGGCTTGTCCGCCACGACGACCTCGGTCGTCAGGAACAGGCCGGCGATGGATGCTGCGTTCTGCAGCGCCGAGCGCGTGACCTTGGCCGGGTCGATGATGCCCTGTGCGAACAGGTCACCGTACTCGCCCGTGGCCGCGTTCAGGCCGTGACCGACGGGAAGGTCGGCGACGGTGTTCGCGACGACGCCCGGCTCGAGACCGGCGTTGAGCGCGATCTGACGCAGCGGCGCCTCGATGGCAACCTTGACGATGTTCGCACCGGTCGCCTCGTCGCCCTCGAGCGACAGACCCTCGAACGCGACCTTGCCGGCCTGGATGAGCGCGACGCCACCACCGGGGACGACACCCTCTTCGACGGCAGCCTTCGCGTTGCGGACGGCGTCCTCGATGCGGTGCTTGCGCTCCTTGAGCTCGACCTCGGTCGCCGCACCCGCCTTGATGACGGCGACGCCGCCGGCGAGCTTGGCGAGACGCTCCTGGAGCTTCTCGCGGTCGTAGTCGCTGTCGGTGTTCTCGATCTCGCGACGGATCTGGGTCACGCGACCCTCGATCTGGCTCGAGTCTCCGGCACCCTCGACGATGGTGGTCTCGTCCTTGGTGATGATGACCTTGCGGGCACGGCCGAGCAGGTCGAGGGTGGCGTTCTCGAGCTTGAGACCGACCTCCTCGGTGATGACCTGGCCACCCGTGAGGATCGCGATGTCCTGCAGCTGGGCCTTGCGGCGGTCGCCGAAGCCGGGAGCCTTGACGGCAGCCGACTTGAAGATGCCGCGGATCTTGTTGAGCACGAGCGTGGCCAGAGCCTCGCCCTCGACGTCCTCAGCGATGATCAGGAGTTCCTTGCCGTCCTGGATCACCTTGTCGACGATCGGGAGCAGGTCCTTGATGTTCGAGATCTTCTGGTTCGCGATCAGGATGTAGGGGTCTTCGAAGACCGCTTCCTGACGCTCCGGGTCGGTCACGAAGTAGGGGTTCAGGTAACCCTTGTCGAAACGCATACCCTCGGTGAGCTCGAGCTCGGTGCCGAAGGTGTTGGACTCCTCGACGGTGACCACACCCTCCTTGCCGACCTTGTCGATCGCCTCGGCGATGAGTGCACCGATCGCGGGGTCTGCGGCAGAGATCGACGCGGTGGCGGCGATCTGCTCCTTGGACTCGATCTCCTTCGCGGAAGCGAGCAGCGCCTCGGTCACGGCCTCAACGGCCTTCTCGATGCCGCGCTTGAGCGAGATGGGGTCGGCGCCGGCCGCGACGTTGCGCAGTCCTTCGCGAACGAGCGCCTGAGCCAGGACCGTGGCGGTCGTGGTGCCGTCACCGGCGACGTCGTCGGTCTTCTTGGCGACCTCCTTGACGAGCTCCGCACCGATCTTCTCGTACGGGTCGTCGAGCTCGATCTCCTTGGCGATCGACACACCGTCGTTGGTGATCGTGGGGGCGCCCCACTTCTTCTCCAGAACGACGTTGCGACCGCGGGGACCGAGGGTCACCTTGACCGCGTCAGCCAGGATGTTGAGGCCGCGCTCGAGGCCGCGACGGGCCTCCTCATCGAAAGCGATGATTTTTGCCATGTGTGTGTCGTCCCTCCCGGACGTGGGCTTACCGTCTATTAGCACTCGTCAAACGCGAGTGCTAACTCATTCTGGCACTCGACCCCATCGAGTGCAAGCCACTCCGGACCGACGCGTCACGCGGCGTGACCCGCACGCACGACGACCCCGACGGCTCGGGAGCCGGCGGGGTCGGACGGATGCGGAGACATCCTCAGGCGAGGAGGCGGATCCTCAGGCGAGGACGCGGACCTCCTCGGCCTGCGGGCCCTTCTGCCCGCTTCCGACGGTGAACTCGACCGCCTGTCCTTCTTCGAGGACGCGGAAGCCGGTCATATCGATGTTCGAGTAATGGACGAAGACGTCCTGCCCATCACCGGACGTGATGAAGCCGAAGCCCTTCTCGGCGTTGAACCATTTGACGGTGCCCTGAGCCATGTGAATCTCCTGAAGCGGGTGGAAACGCCTTCATCGTATGTAGCGGGCCCCGCATCCGGGCAGCGAAGTCGGCACTGTTGACACGGGCGCCGTCAACTGTTTACGCCGCGGAAACACGCACCGCCCGGAGGCGGCGCGAGGAGCGCGTCACTCGGCGGATTCGGGCTCCGGAGCCCCGGCGGCGGTGCGGTCGAGACCGATGACGACGGTCAGCTGGGCGGACTGGCTCTCGTCGAGTTCATCGGTGCCCGGGTCGTCGAGCGGCTGGTACCGATCGCTCTGCTCGACCCTGGCTCCGCCGATGACCTCCGCCAACCCCAGCGCGGCGGCCTCGTCGGCGGGGAACGCGTAGTAGACGGTGGTCTCCGGGAAGTCGGTGACGCTCGCCTGACTGGCAAGCACCGAGTCGGCGCTCCATCCGGCGGCGACGATCTCATCCTTCAGGGTCGTGGCCAGGCCCTGCTCGCCGGTCGCGTTGAGCACGACGACGGAGAAGGACGTGTCGACGACGGCGGCCACCTCCGGGATCGGTTCGACGGTGGGTTCCGGGGTCGGGAAGAGCGTCACACGGCCGGATGCCACAAGGCTCCCGAAGATGCCGATGATCACGAGCAGGATCGTCGCGACCAGCGCCCAGAGCGCGATGACGCCCGGTCGCATGCGCGGGTTCTCGGCCCGATGGGCCCCCACCCGTCCCGATCCCTCCGGGAGATCGTCGAAGCGATCACGGGGGAAGCTCTGGCGCGGCACCCCCCGATGCTACCGAACCGATGCCGTGAGCCCGGTCAACCGGCCATCCGCGACGCGCGGGCGCGGCGACGGTCCTCGCGGATGCGGCGGAGCCGCCCGACGAGCATCGGGTCGTGCGCGAGCGCCGCCTCGGTGTCGATCAGGCGGTTGAGCAGTTGGTAGTAGCGGGCGGGCGCGAGCCCGAGCTCGGCACGGATGGCCTCCTCCTTCGCGCCCGCATGGGCGCCCCACCGGGATTCGAAGTCGAGGATGTCGCGGTCCCGGTCGCCGAGCCCCGCCCGGACGGGCGGATCGCTGGGTGCGGGATGGGAGGCGACGGGCACGGTTCCACGCTAACCGCGGAACCCGTCCGCGCCGTGACGCCACTCCACGCTCGCCCCGAGTGGATCGACGGCGGCGAGCACCCCGCCGTCGAGGGCGAGGACGAACCGGCCTGGCGGCCAATCGGCCACGTCGGCGGGATGAGCCCATTCCTCGTGCAGCGACGGCGCGTCGATCGTCACCCAGCGCCCGAGCGAGCGGGCGGCGGCGATGAGCGGCGTCCGGCGCACGCGGGGCACGTGCGCGAGGACCCCGGGCGTCGTGACCACCAGCGTCGCATCCCGGGGAGCGGATGCGGCGAGCGCAGCCAGGACGCCGGGGGACGCCGCATCCCCGCGCACCAGGTTCGGCGGATCCGCCGCCGCGATGTCGGCCGCCGCGATGATCCGCTCGCGCCGCCCCTCCTCCCCCGGCCAGACGAGGCCGGTGAGCCAGGCGCGGTCCGCCGGGGACGCGGGATCGAGCGGCGACAGGTCGATCCCGGCGCGCCACACGACATCGGGCAGCCGTTCGGGGACCGCGCCCCCGCGCCATTCGGATTCGAGGACGACAGTCGACGGCCCGGTCCCGGGATCCAGCCGTGCCACCGATCCGTCCGGCGAGCCATAGGCGTAGGAGTAGCGGTCGGGGTACAGGCACAGCCCGGCGCTCGCCCCGACCTCGAGCAGGGCGATCGGCCCCTCGACCAGCGCGAGGGCGGGGAGCAGGGCCGCGCACCGGAGGGGCTCATTGGTCTGGATGGTGCGCGTCGAGCATTCCGTGACGAGCCGGTCCGCGTTCCGGCGCACCCACTCCGCCCACGCCGCCGGGGGATCCTCGGGGGCCCCGAGCAGCCGACTCACGGCGAAGACGAGCGGAGGCTGGCGATGGGTCGCCGGGATCCGGGCGAGCACGGCCGTCACGTCCTCGTCGTCACAGGCGATGCGTGCCCACGTCGCGTACAGTGCGGATCGTCCCGGAGCCTCGCTCCCGGCGAACCGGTCGTACCGGGTCCTGACGTCGTCGAGCTCGCTCACGCCGTCCATTCTCGCCGTCACGAGCGGAACAGGACGGTGCGGGACGGGGTTGAATGGTGATGAAGGAGGAGCCAATGAGCTACGCAGTGAACAAGTCCGAAGAGGAATGGCGCGAGGAACTGGGTGACGACAAGTACGCCGTCCTCCGCGAGGCCGGGACGGAGCGTGCGTGGACCGGTGAGCTGCTCGACGAAAGCCGCGCGGGGCTGTACGCCTGTGCCGGGTGCGGTTCGGAGCTCTTCAAGAGCGGCACCAAGTTCGACTCGCACTGCGGGTGGCCGAGCTTCTACGAGTCCATCCGCCCGGACGCCGTGGAACTGCTCGAGGACAACGCTCACGGGATGGTGCGCACCGAGGTGCGCTGCGCGACCTGCGGCTCCCACCTCGGCCATGTCTTCCCCGACGGCTTCGGCACCCCCACCGGTGACCGCTACTGCATGAACTCGATCGCCCTGGAGTTCACCCCCGAGGCAGACGACTGATGACCGGCGCCACGGAGGCGATGCGGGCGCGGAGGTCGGTGTCGAAGGTCACCGACGCGGCGCCGGACCATGATGAGCTGGCACGGCTCGTCGCGGCAGCCGGCCGGGTCGCCGACCACTCGTCCCTGCATCCGTGGCGACTCATCGAACTCCGGGGCGAGGACCGCGAGCGGCTCGGCCGTGCGATCCATCAGGCGGAGGGGAAGGACGGCGCGTCGTCCAAGCCCCTGCGCGCACCCCTGCTGATCGCTGTGGTGGCCTGCATCCGCCCGAGCGGCAAGGTCCCCGACTGGGAGCAGGAGGCGGTGGCGGCCGGGGTCGCGCACATGCTCAGCCTCGCCCTCGACGAGCACGGCTGGGGCGTCATCTGGCGCACGGGGCGGTACACCCGCAGCGCTCCCGTCGCCGAGCTCCACGGCCTGCAAGAGGACGAACGTCTGCTGGGGTGGCTGTACGTGGGCGGCAAGCCGGAGCGTGACCGCGAGGGCAAGCAGCACACCATCGATGCGGAGCGGTTCCTCTCGCCGCTGCCGCGCTGATCCGGGTCAGCGGCGCCGCCATCGCGGCACGACGGCGATGACGACGCCCACGAGGGCGATGGCGACCGAGATCAGGGCGATCACCAGCGGCGGGCCGGATGGCGCCGGCCACACCGCGTCGATGACGACGGACGTGACGAGCAGCCCCACGACGGACCCGAGCCCCAGCTGCAACACACCCGTGTGCCGCACGAGCGCGGCGGACAGGAAGATGTAGACCACGCCGATGGCTCCGCCGAGGTAGAGCCAGGGCTCGGTGGGCATCCGCGGGGGTGCGCCCACGATGCCGATCCGGATGGCGGCGGCGAGCGCGAGCACCACCGTCCCGCCGGCGAAGTTCACGAGGGTGGCGGTCAGCGGGCTGCGCACGGCCTGCCGGAGCCGGCCGTTGGTCGCCTGCTGCCAGGCGATCCCCGCCCCGGCGAGGAACGGCAGCAGCAGCATCCACAGCGGCACGTCCGAGACGCCCTCCCCGACCAGGGACACCACGACGGCGGCGAGCGCGAGGACGGCACCGCTCAGCCGGCCGATCGTCACGGACACGACCCCCGCCGGGCCGTACCCCGCCCGGTCGAGCACGAGCCCGTTCACCGTCTGCCCCGCCACGACGCCCACCGTGAACACCGCGACGCCCAGGACGGCGACGGTGAGCCCCTGGGTGGCCACCGTGAGCGCCCCGGCGAGCCCGCCGAGCAGCATCCAGGGCCGTACCCCGCCCTCCCGCACACCGCGGACGAGCCGCCCGAATCCGGCCCGCCCGCCGGGAAGGAGCGCGGAGAGCACGAGGAGGATGCCGAGGCCCGAACCGAAGGAGATGACCGCGGCCACGAAACCGTCCCCGATGGCAGCGCCCAGTGCGCCGTTGATCTGCGCCTGCACGGTCGTGAGGACGCCGACCAGCACCGCTCCGGACAGCGCCACCGCCGCCGGGAGACGCCGAGGGGACGCGGGGGCGCGGCGGGTGGTCACCCCGCGATGTTACGCGGCCGCGGACCGGGCAGACGTCCGCCGACGACGGATCAGGGCCGCCGGCCGAACGCGATCCTCAGTCGCGGCAGCTCGTCCCGGGGAAGGACCGCGGTCAGGAGGCTGCCGTTGGCGAGTTCCGCCCCGAGGGCGTAGACGAAGGGATCCGTGTCGATCTCCACCCCGTCCTCCTCCCGCCCGTCCACGAGGACCGGGACGTGCCGCCGGACGGCCCGCGCGGAGACCGCGTAGGGGGCGGGCGGGTCGCCGCGCCCTACGTCCAGGGCGGCGTCGGAGAGGTAGCCGATCAGCGCCTCCCCGACGTGCGCGAGGAGGACCGGGACGAGGCCGTTCCGCTCGGACCGGTTCAGGTGCCACGTGGTCCGCACCCCGTCGAGCAGGACCGCATCCGGATGCTCCGCTATGTCGTCGCTCCCCGGGTCGGGGTCATCGCCCCGGAGGACGTAGCTCAGACTCGCGGACATCCGCAGGAGACCGTCCGCGTCGTCGCCGACGATGAGTTCCGCCCCGATCTCGTCGAGCGCGGGCTGCGGGGTGAGCCGCAGGACCGGGACGGGAAGGGACCGCATCCTTTCCTCCGGCGACAGGCGGGGGTCCTGAGGGTGGTCTCCGCCCGGCTGCATGTGCCGATTGTGAACCCGCACCCCTCCGCTGGCAACACTCTTGCGGGCCGGATGCCTCACGGCACCGGGGTCGCCGTGACGACCACGTTCTCCTCGTAACGGCCGACCGACGGGTCGTACTCCCCGCCGCAGGTGATCAGCACGAGCGCGGGGTCCCCGGTCCGGGAGAAGAGTTCCGCGACCGGGAGCTCCGTCTTGCGATGGTAGACGACGTCCGTCACCGAGTACGCGTGCGTGGCTCCGGCCCCATCCGTCACCTGCACGACGTCTCCCGCGGCGAGGTCGCGGAGTCTGCTGAACGGACCGATCGGGTAGTCGGGGGCGTCGACGTGGGCCGAGATGACGGTGTTGCCCTCCGGGCTCGAGGGACCGGATCCGTACCGGTACCAGCCGGCGACGGCGGGATCCACCGGGAGTTCCATGAATCCCCCGGTGTCGACCGCCACCGGCACCACCGGCACCTCCACCCCGGCCGACGGCACCGTCACGCGCACCGGGGGCACCACGGCCTGTGCCGGCGCGGCGGTCGCGGGCGCGACCGGGACGTCCCGCACCGGGGTCGGCGCCGGGGTCGCGGAGGGTGAGGGCGGCGCCGTCGGTTCCGCGGTGGGGGCGGCCGCACCGCCCGCGCAGGCGGTGAGCGCAAGGGCGATCGCGACGGCCCCGAAGGCCGCCGCGATCGCCCGTCCAGCGGATGTGCTCATCAGCGATTCGCGCGTGCCCGCACCAGCAGCGTGCCGGAGACGGCGGCACCGGCTGCGAGGACGAATCCACCCAGCATCAGCATCTGCATCATCGCGTCACGCTCGGCCAGCTGACCGCCCGTCCCCGAGGGGACACCGTCGGGGAGCGAGTGCAGTCCGTCGATGGTCTGCACGGCGAGGGCGAGGTTGTCGTCCTCCAGGCTGCCCCAGGCGTACACGATCGTCAGCGCGCCCTCGTTGACGGCGACGTCCGCCGGTCCGATGACCGGGTCGGTGGTTCCTGCGGCGGCGACGGATGCGGAGATCGTCCCGGCCGGCAGGTTGAGGGTGGCCTCCCCGGGGTTGGCCAGTCCCTCGATGACCGGCGTGCCGCCGGCGAGGACGTCGACGGCAGGAGCTGCCGCGGTGTGCCGGACCGTGAGGCGTCCCTCGCCCACGGCGGTCTGAGCCGTGTCGTTGACGTACGGCGTCAGGGTCGGGTCGCCGTCTGCGGTGAGGTGCGCGACCGCGGTGTAGTTGACACCGGACTCCAGCGTCACGGTGGCCGGGCCGAGGATCGGCGCGCTGGCGTCCGCGGCATCCGGCGCCGTCAGCGCGACCTCGTAGTCGCCCGCGGGCAGGTCCAGCGGACCGGCCAGGTCGCCGGGCTGGAAGTCGTCGAGGGTGAGTTCCCCGTTGACGTACACGTCCACGGGGGTGTCCGGGATGCCGTGCAGCACCGAGAGCTGCGCGGTACCGGCCGTGGCAGCGGATGCCGGCAGGGCGAGGCCGAGAGCGGCGAGCGCTCCGACGACCACACCGAGAGAAAGGGTCTTGCGCACTGTGTCCTCCTAGCTCGGGGGCGGTCGATCACCGCCCGTCAGAAGCCATTCGGAGAGCTCGCGAAATTGGATTCAATTGGATCGACTTTTTTCTCCGATCCTTCCGCCCGGGCCCCGCGTGCGCCTCCGCACCCCGCCGCCGTGGGGGCACCCGGCCCTACCCGCGGGAGGGGCGAGGCGACATACTCGGGTCATGTCCCCGCCGGTCGTCGCACCGCTCCGTCCTCCGCGAGCCCTCGCGGTCTTCTGGATCATCGCCGCGACGGCCGGATGGGTCGTGTCGTTCCTGCTGTACCAGGAGTACATCGGGCAACTCACCGGCGCCGCTCCCCTGTTCTCGTGCGAGATCAGCGTGCTGGTCACCTGCGGCCCGAACCTGCTGTCGCCGGGCGGCAATCTGCTCGGGTTCAGCAACTCCCTGATCGGCATGACGCTGTTCCTCGGGCCGGTGTACGCCGGAGTCAGCGCGCTGGCCGCATCGGAGGGACTGCGCCGGTGGTACTGGCGCGTCTACACGGTGTTCCTGCTCGGCGGGTTCCTGCTGGTGCACTACTTCGCGTACCGCAGCGTCTTCGAGTACAACTCCCTGTGCCCGTGGTGCATGGTGGTGTGGCTGGTGACCATCCCGCTGTTCTGGTTCACCCTGGGGTGGGCGCTGCGGGACGGCGTATGGGGACCGCTCCCCCGGTTCGGCGATGCCCTCCTCACCTGGGCACCGCTGGTCACCGTGCTGGACTACATCCTCATCGCCGTCGTCGCGCAGATCCGGCTGGATGTGCTCGGCAGCTTCTGACCCGATGAGGAGTCCGCTGATCGCACGTGAGTGTCGTGGTGCCGGCTACAGGACTTGAACCTGCAACCCCCTAATTACAAGTTAGGTGCGCTACCAATTGCGCCAAGCCGGCGGGCGCGAACAGTCTACCGGCGCCGAGGGGGCGCGACCGATCAGGGACGGGGCGTCGGCGACGGCGTGCTGTAGTACGCGTCGCTCGCCGTGGTCAGCACGAACTGCGCGAACTCCTTGGGGTCATCGAGCGCCCCACGGTACTGCTCGCCGTTCACGAGGATCATCGGCGTGCCGGTGAGGGTGAGGTCGTCGGTGCCGGGGATGCCGTGGACGGCCTCGTCCGTGGCGGACTTGGCCCACGCCATGTACTCGCCGTTCTCGATGCACGCGCGCACGACCTTGGGCTCGCTCACGCCGGCGGTCTGCGCCAGGGTCGCGAGTTCGTCGTCGGACAGGCCGTCCGAGTTGGCGTCGGGCTGCTGCTCGAGCAGCGCGTGGTTGAAGGCGAAGACCTTCTCCGGGGAGTGCGTGGCCACGCACGCGGCGGCGCCCGCCGCGCGGAGGGAGTACTTCGTGCCGTTCGACTTCGCGGTGAGCATGGCCACCGGGTGATACGAGAGCGTCGCCGCCCCCTGCGTCACCCAGCTGGACAGCTGCGGGGCGTTGGCCATCTCGAACTGCCGGGCCCCCGGCGCGAGGTAGTCGACGTACACGCGGATGTCGGCGGTGGAGGAGCTCGACGGAGTGGGAGTGGGGTCGGCTTCGGTGCCGGTGGATTCCTCGGCCGGCGCTGTCGGGGTCGTGTCCGGGATGGCAGCGGATCCGAGCGCCACACCGGAGACCGAGGTGATCGCGAAGCCGCCGTCGTTCGCCCCGCGGGGCGCCAGCTGAGGCTGGCCCGTCGCCGAGGAGAAAGCCATCGCAACGCCGACGACGACCGCGCCCACGACGATCACGGCGCCGCTGAGCAGCAGGGCGAGCCGGATGCGGCCGGCGCGCGCGTGGCGCGCCTGGACTTGCTGGGCCTTCTCGCGGACAGCCTCGCGGCGGTCGACAGGCGCCGGAACGTTCGAACGATCGTCGCTGGACATGGGACCTCTGATCACGCACAAAACCGGTGGAACCGGCGCAGCCGCACGGGTGAACGGCTCCGTCGATCGTAATCAGCGTCCCTGGGAAATGCCCAGACGCGCGTGCCATACTGGTCCCGCGTCCCTTCGGGCGTGCGGGCAAGCCCCCGCTATTCCATCACTACGGATCGTCCGGCACGTACCTGCCGGTGAAGGAGAAAACCATGGCGTCCGTCACGTTCGACAACGCAACCCGCGTCTACCCGGGCGGCACCCGCCCCGCGGTCGACAAACTCAACCTCGAAGTGGGCGACGGCGAGTTCCTCGTCCTGGTCGGCCCCTCCGGCTGCGGAAAGTCCACCTCCCTGCGCATGCTCGCGGGTCTCGAGGAGGTCAACGCCGGGCGCATCCTGATCGGTGACCGCGACGTGACCGACGTGCCCCCGAAGGACCGCGACATCGCGATGGTCTTCCAGAACTACGCGCTCTACCCGCACATGACCGTCGCCGAGAACATGGGCTTCGCGCTCAAGATCGCCGGCGTCGGCAAAGAAGAACGCGCCACCCGCGTCCTCGAAGCCGCCAAGCTCCTCGATCTCGAGCAGTACCTGACCCGCAAGCCCAAGGCCCTCTCCGGTGGTCAGCGTCAGCGCGTCGCGATGGGCCGCGCCATCGTCCGCCAGCCCCAGGTGTTCCTCATGGACGAACCCCTGTCGAACCTCGACGCGAAGCTGCGCGTGCAGACCCGCACCCAGATCGCGTCCCTGCAGCGGCGCCTCGGCGTCACCACCGTCTACGTCACCCACGACCAGACCGAAGCCCTCACCATGGGCGACCGCATCGCCGTCCTCAAGGACGGCCTCCTCCAGCAGGTCGGCACCCCCCGCGACCTCTACGAACGCCCCAAGAACGTCTTCGTCGCCGGCTTCATCGGCTCCCCCGCCATGAACCTGTTCCCGGTCGACCTGGCCGAGGGCGGCATCCGCTTCGGCGACCTGGTCGTCCCGGTGGAGGCTGACACGCTGGGCAAGGCGCACGGCTCCGAGGTCACCGTGGGCGTCCGCCCCGAGGACATCCAGGTCGGCGGGGTGGACGGCAAGGGCCTCCCGGTCGTCGTGGACCTCGTCGAGGAGCTCGGCGCCGACGGCTACCTGTACGGCCACACCGAGATCAACGGCAAGCGCACCGACATCGTCGCGCGCGTCGACGGACGCAACCACCCGAACGCGGGCGAGAAGGTCACCCTCTCCCCCGTTCCCGGGCACGTCCACGTGTTCGACGTGGAGACGGGCGACCGTCTCACCGACAAGGCGATCGCATCCGTCTGATCGAAAGCTCGAACGCGGCGCGGCGGATCCTCGGATCCGCCGCGCCGCGTCGCGTTCCCGGAGGAACATGTCCGAATCACTGAGAATCACGGCGAGTTCCGTGGACCCGGCCCTCCTCGCCCTGCCGTGGTCGACGCCGCTCGCCGACTGGCCGAGCTCGGACATCGTCTACCTGCCCAAGGGCATCTCACGTCACCTCGTCCGCTTCTCGACGTTGTCCGGCCGCGTGGTCGCGGTCAAGGAGACGACGACGGAGATGGCCCGCCGCGAGTACGACATGCTCGGCAACCTGGCCCGCCTCGATGTGCCGTGCGTGGAGCGGATCGCCGCCATCGGCGGGCGCACGGACGCGAACGGCAAACCGCTGCCCGCCGTGCTCGTGACGGCGCATCTCAAGTTCTCCCTGCCCTACCGCGCCCTGTTCACCCAGGTGCTGCGCCCCGACACGGCCGCGCGCCTCGTCGACGCCCTCGCTGTCCTCCTCGTGCGCCTCCACAACGTCGGGTTCTTCTGGGGCGACGTCTCCCTCTCGAACACCCTCTTCCGCCGGGATGCGGGCGCTTTCGCCGCCTACCTCGTCGATGCCGAGACGGGGGAACTGCACGATGCCGGTCTCACCCGTGGCCAGCGCGAGCACGACCTCGACATCGCCCGTACCAACATCGCCGGCGAGATCATGGACCTCGAGGCGGGTGGACGGCTGGAAGGCGGCGTCGACGCGGTCGAGATCGCCGACGGCATCGTCTCGTCCTACTATTCGCTGTGGAGCGCCCTCACCGACCGGGAGACGTTCTCCGTCGACGAGTCCTGGCGCATCACCGAGCGCGTGCAGCGGCTGAACGCGCTCGGCTTCGACATCGGCGAGATGTCCATGCAGACCACACCGGACGGCACCACGGTGTCGATCCAGCCCAAGGTCGTCGACGCCGGACACCATCAGCGACGCCTCCTGCGCCTGACCGGCCTCGACGTCGAGGAGAACCAGGCCCGCCGACTGCTGAACGATCTGGACGAGTTCCGCGCGCGGGTCTCCCGTCCCGGCGCGGACGAGGAGATGGTCGCGCACGAGTGGCTGACCCGCGTGTTCGAACCGGTCGTGAAGGCGATCCCGTTCGACCTGCGCGCGAAGCTCGAGCCCGCCGAGGTGTTCCACCAGGTGCTCGAGCACCGCTGGTACATGTCACAGGCCCGTGGCCGCGCCGTGCCCCTCGCCGAGGTGCTCACCAGCTACATCGACGATGTCCTCCGCCACCGTCGCGACGAGGCCACCGTGATGGGACCGCCCACCGAGACCATGTCGATCCCGGTCCTGCGCTCCCCCTCCGAGACGGACGAGGCCGCTGAAGACGTCGACTGGCGCGACCTCGTCTGAGGCCGCGCCAGTCGGTGGATCCGTCAGTAACCGACGGTGAAGCGCTCGCGGTGGTGCCGCGGGTTCTCGATCTCGTCGAGCACGGCGACGGCGAGGTCGGCACCCGAGATGTAGGACTCCCCGTCCGCGTCCGTCACCAGGACGTCTCCGCCGTCCCGGTAGGTTCCGGTGCGCTCACCGGGGTTCCACACGCCGAACCCGCCGGCGGGGTGCACGTAGAACCAGTCCCGCCCCGACTCGTCGGCCTGCAGGTCCTCCAGGATGTCGATGGCCTCCTGCGCCTCGGGCTTGTACTCCTCCGTGAACCCGGGGGTGTCGATCAGGCGCGGCCCGCCCTCCGCGATCAGACTGCCGCCCGCCCCGCCGATGACGCCGAGCCGCACGTCCTCGGGAAGGACGGAGTTCAGCTGGGCCATGGCGGGCCGGACGAGGCCGAGCATGTCGCCGCGCGCGGGGACGGTCCCGACGACGACGTCCACGCCCTGCAGTTCGTTCACCAGGGTCGGAACGTCGAGCAGCGTCGCCTCCATGTACGTGGCGTGCTCCACTCGTTCCGAGGGAGCCGTGCGGGCCACGGAGAGCACGGTGTGCCCCCTGCGGACGGCCTCGGCCACGATGTGGCTCCCGGCGTAGCCGGTGCCTCCGATGACGGCGATACGGGTCATTCTGTACTCCTTCGTTGGATCAGATGATGGTGCGGAATCACTCCGGCGGCGCGGAACGCAGCGTCGACACCTGGTAGAGGGCGACGGATGCGGCGATGCCGGCGTTGAGGGACTCGGTCGCGGCCGAGATCGGGATCGAGACGATCTGGTCGCACGTCTCGGTGACCAGGCGCGAGAGCCCCTTGCCTTCGGAACCGACCACGATGAGCACGGGCCGGTCGGCCAGCTCCAGCGCGGGCAGGGACACGTCGCCCCCGCCATCGAGTCCGAGGACGAAGACGCCCTGCTTCTTGTACTCCTTGAGCGTCGCGGTCAGGTTCGCGGCGAGCGCGACCGGGATGCGGGCCGCCGCCCCGGCGCTCGTCTTCCAGGCCGCCGAGTTCACCCCCGCGCTGCGACGCTGCGGGATGATGATTCCCTGGCCGCCGAACGCCGCGGTGGAGCGGATGATCGCACCGAGGTTGCGGGGGTCGGTGACCCCGTCCAGCGCCACGAACAGCGGCGTCTCCCCCCGGTCGATGACCTGCTCGAGGAGGTCCTGCGGGTGCGCGTACTCGTACGGCGGCACCTTGAGCGCCACGCCCTGGTGCACGCCGTCGAAACCGGCCATCCGGTCGAGTTCGGGGCGGGTCACCTCCAGGACGGGGATGCCGCGGTGCGTCGCGATCGAGAGCATCTCCTTGACGCGGTCGTCCATCTCCACGCGCTGGGCGATGTAGAAGGCGGTCGCCGGGATCTTCGTGCGCAGCGCCTCGAGCACCGAGTTGCGGCCGGTGACCGTCTCGGTGTCGTCGTCCTGCTTCCCGCGCCCGCCGCGCTGACCGCCGCCCTGCGGGCGCTGGCCCGGCTTGCCGGTTCCGCCCGCCGCCGCGAAGCGCTCCTGCGCGGCCTTCCGCTTGCCGGCGACGTGCCAGCCGCGGTCCTCGGCCTTGGGGGTCGGTCCCCGGCCTTCGAGCGCCTTGCGGCTGTGTCCGCCGGTGCCCTTCAGAGGGCCCTTCTTCTTTCCCCGGTTCGCGCCGGGACGGGGTGGCTTAGCCATGCTGAATGCTCCAATGGGTTCCGTGGGGAGTGTCTTCGAGGGTGATGCCGGCCGCCGCGATCGCGTCGCGGATGCGGTCGGCCGCCGCCCAGTCCTTCGCCGCGCGCGCGTCGGCGCGTTGGGTGATCATCGTCTGCACGAGTACGTCGAGCGCGGCGGTCTCGTCGCCGCCCGCCCGCGTCCACTCGGGGTCGAGGGGGTCGAGCCCGAGGTGGTGCAGCATCTCGCCGACCTCCTGGGCCAGCGCCGCGGCCGTGCCGGCGTCGCCTGCGTCGAGCGCGGTGTTGCCGTCGCGGACCGCACCGTGCACCACCGCGAGCGCCTCGGGCACGTTCAGGTCGTCGTCCATGGCCGCCGCGAACCGCTCCCGGTGATCGCCGGCAGCGGTCACCCCCGCATCCGGGGCCGCGGACCGACGCGCGCGTTCCAGGAAACCGCGGATGCGTTCGAGGGCCGCTTCGGCCTCCTCGAAGGCGCGGTCCGAGACGTCGAGACTCGAGCGGTAGTGGGCGGAGCCCAGCGCGTAGCGCACCACGAGGGGTGACCGGACGGCGAGGGCATCGGCGGCCAGCACGAAATTCCCGAGCGACTTCGACATCTTCTGCCCGTCCACGGTCACGAGGCCGTTGTGCACCCAGTAGCGGGCGAAGGCGTCCCCCGCCGCGGTGGACTGCGCCAACTCGTTCTCGTGGTGCGGGAACCGCAGGTCGAGGCCGCCGCCGTGGATGTCGAACTCCGGTCCGAGGTACCGTCGCGACATCGCGGAGCACTCGATGTGCCACCCGGGCCGGCCCGCACCCCAGGGGGCGGACCACACGGCGTCCGCGGGTTCACCGGGCTTGGCGCCCTTCCAGAGGGCGAAGTCGTGGGCGTCGCGCTTGCCGCGCGGATCGGCATCCGCTGCGGCCTCCATCGCGTCGATGCTCTGATGCGTCAGCGTGCCGTAGTCGGGCCAGGAGCGCACGTCGAAGTACACGTCGCCGGAGCCGTCCGGTGCGGGATAGGCGTGGCCGCGGTCGATGAGGGCCTGGATGAGCTCGACCATCTGCGGGATGGATGCCGTGGCGCGCGGCTCGTACGTCGGCGATGCGATGCCGATCGCCGCGTAGGCGCGCGAGAACTCGAGCTCCATGCGGTACGCCAGTGCCCACCACGGCTCCTGCTCGGTCGCGTTCGCCAGCACCTTGTCGTCGATGTCGGTCACGTTGCGCACGAACGTCACGCGCCCGTAGCGGTGCGCGAGCCAGCGGCGCAGGATGTCGAAGCTCAGCGCCGCCCGGAGGTGTCCGATGTGCGGACCGGACTGCACCGTCGGACCGCACACGTAGACGGTGACGTTCTCCGGGTCGAGGGGCGTGAAGTCGCGGAGCGCTTGCGCCTGGGAGTCATAGAGCCGGACCGTCACTGTGCCAGCCTACCCGCGAGGCCCGTCACACACCTGTCACACCGACCCGGTACAAAAGAGGCATGCTCCCCGCCCTCGCCGTCGTGGCCGCGGCCGTCCTCTTCGGCACGACCGGTACGGCGCAGGCCCTCGGCCCTGACGGCACCACTCCGCTGGGTGTCGGTGCCATGCGGCTCGTGGTGGGCGGGGTCGCCCTCGCGGCGCTCGGTTTCGGGGTGGCCGCCCGCCGGCGCCGGCACACGCTCACGCCGCCCTCTCCGCCTCTCACCCGTCGCGCGTTCGCCCTGATGGCGCTCACCGGCGTCTGCCTCGCCGCCTACCAGCCGCTGTTCTTCCTCGGCACCGAACGTAGCGGCGTCGCGGTGGGGACGGTCATCGCCCTCGGCTCCGCGCCGGTCCTGGCCGGGGTGCTCGAGTGGGCGCTCACCCGCCGCATCCCCCGCCGCTCCTGGATGGCGGCGACCGCGTGCGCACTCGTCGGCGTCGTGCTGCTCGCATCGGCGGGTACCGGAGGCGGCGAGGCGGATCCGGTCGGCATCCTGGGCGCGCTCGGCGCGGGCGCGGCGTTCGCGGTCTTCGCGAACGCCCAGCGCCGGCTCATGGACGACGACTGGGACCCGTTCACCGTCGCCGGGGCGATGGGGCTCGGGTCGGCGATCGCCGCGCTGCCGATGCTGCCGTTCGCCCCGCTGGGATGGCTCGCCGATCCCGCCGGGGCGGTCATGGCCCTGTGGCTGGGAATCGCGACGATCGCGCTGGCCTACGCCCTGTTCACCTGGGGGCTGCAAGGTCTCACGGCCTCCACGGCGGCGACGCTGACGCTCGCCGAACCGGTCACGGCCGCGCTCCTGGGCATCCTCGTCCTCGGCGAGCGACTCGGTCCGCCGGCGGTCGTCGGCCTCGTCGTGCTGTCGGCGGGTCTGGTGCTGCTCGCCCTCGGCTCCCGCTCGCGGGCCGCAGCGCGCCCGTTCGCGGTGGAGGGCTGATGCCGATCGTCATCCGCGCCGACGACCCGTCGGTCTCCCCCGCCCGCGAGCTGATCCTGGCTCATCTCACCGAGATGGCGGGTTTCTCACCCCCGGAGAGCGTGCACGCGCTGGGTATCCAGGCCCTGTCCGATCCCGCCGTGCGGTTCTGGTCCGCGTTCGTCGACGGCGAGCTCGCAGGGATCGGCGCCCTGAAATCCCTGGACGAGGAGCGTGGCGAGATCAAGTCCATGCGGGTCGCGGATGCGTTCCGGGGATCCGGCATCGGCCGGCGGATGCTGCGGCACATCGTGTCCGAGGCGTCCGAGCGAGGGCTCACGAGCCTCTGGCTGGAGACCGGGAGCACCGCCGAGTTCCGCCCCGCGCAGCGTCTGTACCTCAGTGAGGGCTTCGTGCCGTGCGAACCGTTCGGTGACTACACGGTCGACCCGTTCTCGCTCTTCTTCACCCGGACGCTCTGACCCGCCGGTCCGGGCATGCGGCCCGCGCGGCGTCGGTCCGGTCAGCCCGCAGCGGGGAGGAGGAGAGCGACAGCGAACGCCGACACGCCTTCGGTGCGCCCGGTGAATCCGAGCCCGTCCGTGGTCGTGGCCGACACGGACACCGGCGCTCCGCCCAGCGCCTGCGAGAGGGCTGCCTCGGCTTCGGCCCGTCGGGCCGAGAACCGCGGGCGCGCGGCCTGCACCTGCACCGAGACGTTCCCGATGCGCCATCCGGCTTCTCCGACCAGGGCATGGGTGCGCGCGAGGAACGCGTCCGCGTGCGCGTCGGCGTACTCCGGCCGGTCCGTGCCGAAATGGGTGCCGATGTCGCCGAGTCCGGCGGCCGAGAGCAGGGCGTCGACGATGGCGTGCGCCACCGCATCGCCGTCGGAGTGACCGGAGAGCGCGGGCTCACCCGGCCAGTGCAGCCCGGCGAGCCAGAGGTCACCCTCGCCCGAGAATGCGTGCACGTCCGTCCCTACGCCGACGCGAGGCACAGGGAGCCGGCGTTCGATGGAGACCGGACGATGCGGCGTGGGCGCGATCAGGGAACGTGCCCGGTCGAGGTCCGCCGGTGTCGTGATCTTGAACGCCATCGGGTCCCCCGCCACAGCGGCGACCCGGTGACCGGCCGCCGCCACGAGTGCGGCGTCGTCCGTGAACTCCGTGTCGGCCTCCGCATACGCCGTGACGAGCACGTCGCGACGGAAGCCCTGCGGCGTCTGTGCAGCGCCGAGCTCGGTGCGGTCGACCATGCCGAGGACCTCTCCCTCGCCCACGCGCTTGATCGTGTCGATGACCGGGAGGACGGGGATGGCACCCCAGCCCGTCTCGTCGACCGCGGCCAGCACCCTGCGGTAGACGTCCGGCGGCGTCAGAGCGCGCGCGGCATCGTGGACGAGCACGACCTCGACGTCGGCCCACATGGCCCGTAGTCCCGCGACGACCGACTCCTGCCGGGTCGCGCCGCCGGCGACGACGGACACGACGTCCCGTCGGTCGCCCGCCGCGGCGTAGGCATCCGTGAGGGCCTCGCCCTCGCGCCCCGCGGGCGCGACGACGATGACCTGCGCGTCGTCCAGAGCGGCGAAGACGCCGTCCAGCGCGTGGCGCAGGATCGTGTGCTCGTCGAGACCGACGAGCGCCTTGGGCACGGCGTGGCCGAGACGCGTCCCCGAACCGCCGGCGACGACGATCACGGCGACGCGCGGGACCGGCGCGATCATGTCGATGTCAGCGGGTCAGCTGGCCAGGACCTCTTCGAGGAGGGTGCTTGCCTTCTCCTCGTCGGTCTTCTCGGCGAGCGCGAGCTCGGAGACGAGGATCTGCTTCGCCTTCGCGAGCATCCGCTTCTCTCCGGCGGACAGGCCGCGGTCCTGATCGCGACGCCACAGATCGCGCACGACCTCGCTCACCTTGATCACATCGCCCGAGGCGAGCTTCTCGAGGTTCGCCTTGTACCGGCGGGACCAGTTCGTGGGCTCCTCGGTGAACGGGGCACGCAGCACCTCGAACACGCGCTCGAGACCGTCCTTGCCGATCACGTCGCGCACGCCGACCAGGTCGACGTTGTCCGCAGGGACCTCGATCACCAGATCGCCTTGAGTGACGTTGAGCTTCAGGTACTTCTTGGTCTCGCCCTTGATGACGCGTTCCTTGACCTCGATGATCGTCGCGGCCCCGTGATGGGGGTAGACGACCGTTTCGCCAACCTCAAAAAGCATGGAGTTATGTCCTTTCGGCAAGGACCAGGATACCACAGGGCAGGATGCGCTAAGGTATGCGCCCTCACAGGGTCCATTCTCCCACGCGCCGGCGACACCCCGGATCGGGTGGGCGCGCCGGAGGGACAACACGGGTCTCCTGGACCCCATAGAATGCTGGGGAAGCCGTCTGCACTCTGGGAGGAACCGTGAAAACGCGCCTGATCACGTCTATCGCCGTGGGCGCCGCCGTCGTCCTGGGAACGAGCGGATGCGCCATGATCTCCCCGCAGAGCACCACGCTGCAGTACTCGCCGTCCGACGGCATGAACGTGCCCGACTCCAGCGGCCCGCTCGATGTGCGCAACGTCCTGATCGTCGCCAACGAGGACGGCAGCGAGGGCAACCTCGTCGCCGCGATCGTCAACCCGACCGACAAGGCCGAGGTGCTCAACATCGAGGTGGGCGAGGGCGCCGACGCCATCCCGCTCACCGTCCGCGTACCTGCCGGGACCACGAAGAGCCTCGGCGACGGCGAGACCGAACCGCTGCTCATCGAGGACCTCGACACGATGCCGGGCGCCACGATCTCGATGTACTTCCAGTCCGGTGACGGTGAGGGCGTCCGCACCTACATCCCCGTCCTGGACGGCACCCTGGAATACCTCGCGCCGCTCGTCCCGTAACGACTCGGCGTATACGAGGAAGGGGCACCCCGGCGGGGTGCCCCTTCCTCGTATACCGGCTGATGCGGCCGGTCAGGGTTCGAAACGGTAGCCGAGGCCACGCACGGTGACGAGCATCACCGGCTCGCCGGGATTCGCCTCGATCCGGGACCGGATCCGCTTGATGTGCACGTCGAGGGTCTTCGTGTCCCCGACGTAGTCGCTCCCCCACACCCGATCGATCAGCTGGCCGCGGGTGAGGACCCGCCCGGCGTTGCGCATGAGCAGCTCGAGCAGCTCGAACTCCTTCAGCGGCATCCCGATCTCCACGCCGTCGACGGCGACGGTGTGCCGATCGATGTCGAGCACGACCCGTCCCGCTGTCAGGACCCGCTCGTCCAGGTCGGCGTCGTTCTGCGCGTACCGCCGGAGGACGGCACGCATCCGGGCGAGGAGCTCCCGTGACGAGTAGGGCTTCGTCACATAGTCGTCGGCGCCGAGCTCCAGGCCGACCACGATGTCCACCTCGCTGTCCTTCGCCGTCAGCATGATGATCGGGACGGACGACTCCGCGCGGATGTGCCGGGACACCTCACTGCCCGGCATCCCCGGCAGCATCAGGTCGAGCAGCACGATGTCCGCCCCGCGATCCCGGAAGGCGCTCAACGCGGAGGGACCGTCCTCGGCGACCTCTACCTCGAACCCCTCGCGGCGCAGCAGATAGGCCAGCGGATCGGCCAGATCCGGCTCGTCCTCGACGATCAGCACGCGAGTCATTCGGTGACACTCTCCCTCGGCTCCACGGGTGCGGGTGGTGGTGCAGCAGACGCGGGCGGGTATTCGACGGGCCCGCCCGACGGCACGGCCGGGGCCGGCGCGGTGGCGTCCGTCCGCGACCTCTTCTTGGCATTCTTGGCCCGGCGCTTGTCGCGCGGCTCCGTATGGATCGCACCGGTGTCCGCAGCGGCGAGCGGGAGCTGGATGGTGAACGTGGACCCCTGCCCCAGCCGGGACCAGAGCCGCACCTCCCCGCCGTGGCGCTGCACGGCATGCTTGACGATGGCGAGCCCGAGTCCGGTCCCGCCGGTGCGGCGCGAGCGCGCCTGATCCGAGCGGTAGAAGCGCTCGAAGACGCGCTGCTGATCCTCCTCCGAGATCCCGATCCCGCGGTCGGTGACCGCGATCTCCACCACCCCCGCCTCCTCCTTGACGCCGATACCCACCTGCGCACCAGGCGGCGAATAGGCCACGGCGTTCGAGACGAGGTTCCCGAGCGCCTCGGAGAGGATCTGCTGGTCGCCGCGGACGGTGAGACCCCGCGCCCCGCCGCGGACGAGGGCGACGCCGGCCGATTCCGCGGTCAGCGCGTACGCCTCCAGCGCGGACGTCACGACTGCGTCGACGGACACGTCCCGGACTTCGGCGAGCTCGTCGGCGGACTGCAGGCGGGAGAGGCTCATGACACGCGAGGTCAGGCTGCTCAGGCGCGCCGCCTCACCGTGCAGGCGCCGCGCGAAATCGCGCACCCGGTCCGGCTCGTCTGCTGCGGACTCGATGGCTTCGGAGAGCAGCATGATCGCACCCACCGGTGTCTTGAGTTCGTGCGACGTGTTCGACACGAAGTCGCGCCGCATCTGCTCGACCCGCTCGCGCTCGGTGATGTCCCGGATGACGATCAGGATGAGCGTGGGCGTGATCCGCGACCCCCGCGCAGCAACGAGCCTCGGTTCCGCCGGCGATCCTGCCCGCCGCATCGTCAGGCTGAGCGCCGCCCGCCCACCCGATCGGGCGCTACGGAAGAGATCCCGCAGGCGGTCGTCCGGGAGGGTCTCCCCGACGTGGATACCGAACGCCGCCGCGCTCTCGGAGACCGCTCTTACGTTTCCGGACGTGTCCACGACGAGCGCGGTCTCGTCCATCGCGGCGAGCATGTCGGATACCCCGTCCGGTACGGCGCGGGAACTGCGCGCCTCCACCCGGTCCCGGGCCCGCACCGCGGCGACGATGAGAAGGGTGACACCGCCTCCCGCGAGAAGGCCCATCGCCAGGGCGAGCAGCGCGAGCTGCGTCGAATTCATGGCTCCAGCGTAGAGGGACGACGAACACCGACAACGGCCAGTTGGCCCCTTCCCGCCGTCAGCACGGATAATATTCACTGCTCGGGCACCATCCGTTAACCTTCGGCGGCGACAATCGCCGGGATGCGGCTGTTCCGCCCATCGATCCCAGGAGGCATCTGTCCATGCGCGAGGTATTCCAGCAGTCTCTCGACGAAGTGCGCGTCCGTCTCGTCGAGATCTCCGAGCTCGTCGCCGAGGCGATGGAAAAGGCGACGCGCGCCTTCGGCACGAGCGATGTGGCGCTGGCCGAGGAGGTCATCGAGAACGACCCGGTGATCGACGACAAGACGATCGCCCTGGACGAGCTGGCCATCGACATCCTCGCCCGCCAGCAGCCGGTCGCGAGCGACCTGCGCACGGTCGTGTCGGCGCTGCGCATCAGCGCGTCCCTCGAGCGCATGGGCGACATCGCCGAGCACATCGCCCAGCTCACCCGCATGCGCTTCCCAGACCGGGCCATCCCCAAGGGCCTGAAGGGCACGTTCACCAAGATGGGACAGATCGACGTCGAGCTCGCACGCAAGCTCACCGAGCTGCTCAAAACCCGCGATCTGGAGCTGGCCGAGGAGATCCGCAACGCCGACGACAAGCTCGACGAGCTGCACGTGAGCGTCTTCGAGAAGGTGCTGAGCGAGTCCTGGCAGGGCGAAGCGTCCGCCACGGTCGACGCCACCCTCGCGAGCCGCTACCACGAGCGCTTCGGCGACCATGCCGTCTCGGTCGCCAAGAAGATCGTCTACCTCGCCACCGGAGACTGGGTCCCGGCGTCGGAGACCGAGTACGACTGATCCCGGTCATCGCGCGAACGAGGGCGGGACGGATGCCGACGCATCCGTCCCGCCCTCGTTCGTGGAGTTACTTGCCCTGGTTCGCGACCGCAGCGGCGCCGGCGGCGGCGGCCTCCGGGTCGAGGTACTCGCCCGGACCGAGCGGCACGAGATTCTCGTCGAGGCGGTAGACCAGCGGGATGCCGGTGGGGATGTTCAGGCCGGCGATCTCGTCGTCGCCGATGCCCTCGAGGTGCTTCACCAGTCCGCGCAGCGAGTTGCCGTGCGCGGCGACCAGCACCGTCTTGCCCGCGGTGAGGTCCGGGACGATCGCGTCGTTCCAGTACGGCAGGAGGCGGTCGATGACGAGCTTGAGCGACTCCGTGCGCGGCACCTCACCGTCGATCCCGGCGTAGCGCACGTCGCCGACCTGGCTGAACTCGGAGGCGTCGTCGAGCGGCGGCGGCGGCACGTCGAACGACCGGCGCCACAGCATGAACTGCTCCTGGCCGAACTCCGCCAGCGTCTCGGCTTTGTCCTTACCCTGCAGCGCACCGTAGTGGCGCTCGTTGAGTCGCCACGACCGGGTCACCGGGATCCAGAGACGGTCGGCCGCATCGAGGGCGATGTCCGCGGTCTGGATGGCGCGGCTGAGCAACGAGGTGTGCACCACGTCGGGCAGCAGGCCCGCCTCAGCGAGCAGCTCGCCGCCGCGCCGGGCTTCGGCCTTGCCCTGCTCGGTGAGTCGCACGTCGACCCAGCCGGTGAACAGGTTCAGCTCGTTCCACTGGCTCTGGCCGTGCCGGAGCAGAATCAGGGTGTGTGGGGAGGTCATGGGCCCATGATATCGACCGGGCCGCGCGGGAACCGCTGGCATCATGGATGCATGGCCTCTGCACCGGTGGGACGCATCACACGGGGCACCACCGGCACGAACCGCCTGCGCCGGATCGACCGCTGGATCGCACGCCACCCGGTGCTGCGGAGGGCGGCTGCGGATCCGCTCGTCGTGGATCTCGGGTACGGCGCGAGCGGCGTCACCGCCCTCGAGCTCGAGGCCCGGCTGCACGCGGCGCGGACCGATGTCGAGGTCCGCGGGCTCGAGATCGATCCGGAACGGGTCCGCACCGCGCGGACGCAGCTGGAGCGGGTGCGCGCGGGTGCCACCGCGTTCCGGACGGACGCGCGGGTGGGGTTCGACCGGGGCGGATTCGAGGTCCCCTCGGCCCGGCGTCCCACGATCATCCGTGCCCTCAATGTGCTGCGGCAGTACGACGAGGCCGACGTCCCGGACGCCTGGGCACGGATGACGTCACGACTCGCGACCGACGGCATCCTCGTCGAGGGCACGTGCAACGAGGTGGGGCGGGTCGCGACGTGGGTGGAGGTCGGGGCGGATGCCGTGCCGCGCACGCTCACCGTCTCGCTGCGGCTGGCCGAGCTGGAGCGGCCGTCCATCGCCGCCGAGCGGCTGCCGAAAGCGCTCATCCACCGGAACGTCCCCGGGGAGGGCGTGCACGACTTCCTCCTGACGCTCGATCGCGAGTGGGATCGGGCAGCGCCCGTGTCGGCGTTCGGGCCGGTGCAGCGGTGGCGCGCGACGCTGCAGGCGATGACCGACGCCGGCTGGCCGCTGCGTCAGCGCGGGCGTTGGCGGCTGGGTGAGGTGACCGTCCCCTGGGAGCGGGTCGCCCCGCGCTGATCAGGGCTGGGTGGCGACAGGACGCCGGGACAACCGCGGCATCCGGGGCACGGCGGCAGCTGCACCGGCATCCGGGGGCACCACCGTCGTCGCCGTCGCGGTGACATCGCCCTCGGCCGTGGAGACGACGAGTCCGTCCCCGTCCACGGCGGCGGACCGCTTGACGACGGCCAGCGCGATGGGGCCGTCCTCGTGGTGACGGGCGACCGACGTGATCCGGCCGATCTCCGTCTCCCCCACCCGGAGCGGATCGCCGGGAGTGGGCAGGATGTCGTCGCTGCCGTCCAGTTGCAGGGCGATCACCCGGCGAGGCGGGTGGCCGAGGTTGTGCACCTTCGCGACCGTCTCCTGGCCGCGATAGCACCCCTTGTCCATGTGCACCGCGGTGCGCATCCAGTCGAGTTCGTGCGGGATGGTGCGTTCGTCGACCTCCGCCGACCACCGCGGACGCCAGGCCGCCACCCGGAGCGCTTCGACCGCCAGGGCTCCGGCGAGGGCCAGGTCGCCCGACACCGCCGCGTCGATCAGCCGCTGGAGCTCCGCCTCGGTGACCAGGACCTCGTTCCACCGCACCGCGTAACCCGGGTGATCCGCTTCGGGCGCGTAGCCCACACCTCCGGGACCGATCTCCGGCCACGGGTCCTTCCAGACCAGGGGCACCTCGTGGGGCGCCGCGGGGACGACGAGTCCGAGCCCGGCGTCGGTCACGCCGACGACGGCCAGTTCGTCGCTCGCGTCGCGCGGGGCGACGCGCAGCCGGAACCGCATGCGCAGGAGCCAGGCGAGCAGCGCATCGGCGTCGTCACGGTCGACGATCAGCCATGTCGTCTCGCCGTCGTCGAGGACGGCGGCGGCGTGCTCCACCCTTCCCTGCGGGTCCAGCACGAGGAGTTCGGTCGAGCGGCCCGGCTCGAGCCGGGTGAGAGCCTGCGAGGTCACCGAGTCCAGCCATGACAGGCGGTCCTCCCCGGTGACGGCGAGCACGCGGCGGTCCGCGCGCGGCGCGACGGCCGTCCCGCGTACGAGAGCGCGCTGCTCGATCAGCGGCCCGCCGGCGTGCTGGAGCACGCCCGCAGCCAGGACGGCGCCGGGTACCCGGCCGAGATCGGCATCCATCATTCCGCCTTCGCGAGTCGCGCGGAGGCGTGCGAGGCGAGGTCCGCACCGAGAGCCGCGATGTCCCAGGCCCAGAGCAGGTGCCCTTCGACGAGACCGTACATCCGCGTGGCGGCCGCATACGGCTTCGCGCTGGCCGAGCGCACGACGGCGTCGGTCGCGAGGTCGATGCGGGGCCCGCGGATCTGGCCGAGGTAGAGCTCGCTCACGCCGTCGGCATGCACGATCGACGCCTCGATCTCGAAGCCGCCCTCTGCGGTGCGCAGGGCCTCGACGTCATCGGCCGTGCGCACGGGCGCGACCCCGATTCCGGGGAGCAGCCCCGGGCCGGGTTCGGCGGCCGTCGCGGGGCGCACGAGACGCCAGAAGCCCACCTCGGACACGAGCGGCGTGCGCTCCTCGCCGTCGATGAGCCACGCGGATGCCGAGTAGCTGAGGACGGGGCCGCTGTCGCGGCTGAAGCTGACGCGGTGGGCGAACTCGCCGGTGAAGTGGTGTTCGCCGGCCGTGTAGTCGATGACTCCGGTCCCCTCCCACACCCCGAGCAGCCACGAGAGCGGCGCGAGGTCTGCGGGCAGATCGGTAGGGAGCTCGATCACGGCCCGTCCGTTATCGCTGTCCGCGATACAGGTTCTTGACCACGACCCCGGACACGAACACGATCGCGACCGAGGCGAGGGCCAGAAGTCCCACGAAGAACAGTTCGAGAGCGACGAGGTCCATGCGTTCTACTGTAGCGCCACGACAGGCGGGCCGGGCGACTCAGACGACGGCGGTCATGAGCGCGGCGAGCCCGAATGCGGCGCTGATCACGCCGAGCACCAGGAGCGCCCCGAGGGTGCTGAGCGCGACGCGGTGGATGAAGCGCTGCGCCCGTCCGTAGGCGAGCTGGACCCCGAACGCCATGATGAGGCATCCGCCCATGGCGATCGACATCCAGGTGAGGCGGGCGTCGGGGCTCACGAAGATCCCGATCGCGAGACCGGCGAGCAGTGCGACGATCCACACGGCGACGATGCCGCCGATGGGCCGGCGTGGCACGAGTTCGGTGGTCGACATACGATCATTGTCCCGCACGCGCGCCCGAACCGTGCACACGGCGGACCGGGTGCGAGTTCCGATGGTCCTGACACGGCATAAGATGAGGCCGATACGCCGACCCGGCCGGAAGGGTTTCTCCCGTGGCACAGCTTCTCGTTCTGAGCTCCGCCGGTGGCGCGCCTGCACTGCCTGCCCTCGAACTGCTGAGTCATCGGGTGCGTCAGATCCCGGCGGAACCCGCCCAGCTGGTCAACGCCCCCTCCGCCGACGTCATCTTCCTGGACGCCCGGATGGACCTCGTCGGGGCGAAGTCGCTGTGCAAGATCCTCACCACGACCGGACTCGACGCCCCGCTCGTCCTGATCGTCACCGAGGGCGGACTGACCGCCGTGTCGGCCGACTGGGGCGTGGACGACGTGATCCTCGTGACCGCCGGCCCCGCGGAGGTGGACGCCCGCATCCGCCTGGCCGTCGGACGGATGTCGAAGGAGCAGGTCTCGACCCGCATCCAGACCTCCGGCATCACGATCGACGAGTCCTCCTACGCCGCGAAGGTGCACGGCAAGCCGCTGGATCTCACTTACAAGGAGTTCCAGCTGCTGCACTTCTTCGCCACGCATCCCTCGCGCGTATTCACGCGCGAGCAGCTGCTCAGCGAGGTGTGGGGCTACGACTACTTCGGCGGGACACGGACGGTCGATGTGCACGTCCGGCGCCTGCGCGCGAAGCTCGGTGATCTCGAACAGCTCATCGGCACCGTGCGCAACGTCGGCTACCGGTTCAACGTGTACGAGGACGACCAGGTCCCGGCCACGAAGGACCGCTCCGACGCCTGATCGAAACCGGCGCGGCGGCCACCTCATCCTGCAATGATGAGGAGATGATTCCTGACGAGATGCTCGACTCCGGGCTCGGCGACGCGGATGACGACGACTTCGACTCGGCCGTAGGCATCGCGGATGCCGAACTGCCCGACCACCGCTATCTCGACCGCGAGCTGAGCTGGCTCTCGTTCAACCAGCGCGTGCTGGAACTGGGCGAGGACCCGCGGGTCCCGGCGCTCGAACGTGCCAACTTCCTCGCGATCTTCGGCAGCAACCTCGACGAGTTCTTCATGGTCCGCGTCGCCGGGCTCAAACGCCGCATCATCACCGGGCTCGCACTCCCCTCCAACGTCGGGCGCGCGGCGCAGGACGTGCTCGCCGACATCTCCCGCGATGCGCACGCGCTGCAGCTGCGGCACGCCGAGGCGTGGCAGAGCCTGGTCAAGCCCGCGCTGGCGGACGCCGGCATCGAGGTCATTGGATGGGGCGACCTCGACGAGACCGACCGCGAGACGCTGCACGACTACTTCCAGGCGCAGGTCTTCCCCGTGCTCATGCCGCTCGCGGTCGATCCGGCCCACCCCTTCCCCTACATCTCCGGGCTCTCCCTCAACCTCGCGATCCGGGTGCGCAACGCCAAGACCGGCCGCCAGGAGTTCGCCCGGCTCAAGGTGCCGCCGATGCTGCCCCGCTTCGTGCGGGTCTCCCGCGACGGCGACCACGCCCGCTACCTGCCGTTGGAGGACCTCATCTCCAACCACCTCGGGGACCTCTTCCCCGGGATGGAGATCCTCGACCACCACGCGTTCCGGCTCACCCGCAACGAGGACGTCGTGATCGAGGAGGACGAGACCGAGAACCTCATCCAGGCGCTAGAGGCGGAGCTGCTGCGCCGGCGGTTCGGTCCCCCGATCCGGCTCGAGATCACCGACGACATGGACGACCTGACGCTCGACCTGCTCCTGAAGGAGCTCGACATCACCGAGCAGGAGGTCTACCGGCTCCCCGGCCCGCTCGACCTGCGTGGGCTGTTCGACCTGTCCCGCATCGACCGCCCCGACCTGCACTTCCCGCCGCACGTGCCCACCACCGCGGTGGCGTTCCAGCCGGGCGACAACAACGAACGCCCCGACATCTTCGCGGCGATCCGCAAGGGGGACGTGCTCGTCCACCACCCGTACGAGTCGTTCGCGACCAGTGTGCAGGCGTTCCTGGAGCAGGCGGCGAAGGATCCCCACGTCCTGGCCATCAAGCAGACCCTCTACCGCACCTCCGGCGACAGCCCGATCGTGCAGGCGCTCATCGACGCCGCCGAGGCGGGCAAGCAGGTGCTCGCGCTCGTCGAGGTGAAGGCACGCTTCGACGAGGCGAACAACATCGTCTGGGCACGCAAGCTCGAGAAGGCCGGCGTCCACGTGGTCTACGGCCTCGTCGGGCTGAAGACCCACTGCAAGCTCGCACTCGTCATCCGCCAGGAGGGCGGCGTGCTGCGCAGTTACAGCCACGTCGGCACGGGCAACTACAACCCGAAGACCAGCCGAATCTACGAGGACCTCGGCCTGTTCACGGTCGACCCGGATGTCGGCCGCGATCTGACCCGGCTCTTCAACGAACTCAGCGGCTACGCCATCGAGAAGAAGTTCAAGCGCCTCCTGGTCGCCCCGCTGCACCTGCGCAAGGGCCTCATCCGGCTGATCGACCGGGAGCGTCGGAACGCCGAGAGCGGCAAGCTCGCCGGCATCCGCATCAAGGTCAACTCGATGGTCGATGAGCAGATCATCGACGCGCTCTACCGGGCGAGTCAGGCCGGGGTGCCGATTCAGATCTGGGTGCGCGGCATCTGCAGCATCCGCCCGGGTGTCCCGGGGATGAGCGAGAACATCACGGTGCGCTCGATCCTCGGGCGGTACCTCGAGCACTCGCGGATCTTCGCCTTCCGCAACGACGGCGACCCGCAGGCCTACATCGGCAGCGCCGACATGATGCACCGGAACCTGGACCGCCGGGTCGAAGCGCTCGTGCGCATCGCCGCACCCGAGCAGGTGGCCGAGCTCAACGACCTCTTCGCCCTGGCCATGAGCGACGAGACCAGCTCGTGGTGGCTCGGTGAGGACGGCGTCTGGACCCGGCATTCCGCGGATGCCGACGGCGCGCCGCTGACCGACATCCAGGACAAGACGATGGCGATGGTGCAGCGGCGCCGCCGCTCCCGCGCGGTGCGATGACCGAGACGGCCGTGTACGCCGCCGGCGGAGTCGTCTGGCGCCGGGTGGAGGGCAAGCTCCACGTCCTGCTCATCCACCGCACCCGCTACCGGGACGTCACGCTGCCCAAGGGGAAGGTCGATCCCGGCGAGGCGCTCGCCGAGACGGCCGTCCGCGAGATCTTCGAGGAGACCGGCATCCGGGTGCACCTGGGGCTGCCGGTGGGTGTCTCCCGCTACCGCCTCCCGAGCAAGCGCACCAAGATCGTGCACTACTGGTCGGCGCAGGCGACGGAGGGAGCGATCCGTGACTCGGCGTTCGTGCCGAACAAGGAGATCGCCGCACTGGAGTGGGTCACGCCCAAACGGGCGCTCGGTTACCTGAGTTACCCGGTCGACGTGGAGATCCTGGAGAACTTCCTCCGCTTCGTCGACGACGGGGTGCTGGAGACGTTCCCGCTCATCGTGCTCCGCCACGCCAAGGCCCTCTCCCGAGACGACTGGGACGGCCCCGACGCCGCCCGGCCGCTCAGCCCCCGCGGCCGCAAGCAGGCCGACGCGATCGTCGGCCCCCTCCGCAGCTTCGGCGTGCGCCGGATCGTCTCCAGCGACGCGGTCCGCTGCGTCGCGACGGTGCAGCCGCTCGCGAAGGCGCTGCGCCGCGACATCCGTACCACGCCGCTGATCAGCCAGGACGCGTGGGAGGACGGTACGACGGATGCACGCAAGGTCATCGGCAAACGCGTCCGCGCCCGGAAGCCCGCGGTGATCTGCAGCCACGGACCGGTCCTTCCCGACCTGCTGAACGAACTGGCTCTCGCCACGGGCACGCTCCGCGGCTCCTATCTCGGGAGCGCATCGGCGCTCGAGGTGGCGGCGTTCTCGGTCGTCCATCTGTCCCTGACCAACCCGGGCTCCGGCATCGCGGCGATCGAGACGCATCTGCCGAAGCCCTGATCCGCGCCGCCACGACCGCCCTCGGCGGTGTCCTCGGCACGTCCTGGGCATCCGCGATCGGTACGCCGCGTGAACGGATGGTGATGCGGCGATACCGTACGCACGGTTCCGCCTGGATCCGTTCACCTGGCGTTCACCCGCACAGCGCATTCTGGTCAACGCACGCACTTAGTTTCTGGGTGGCCCCGCACCGGGCTTGTCTCCCGAACATGTGAAGGATGTCGTTGTGAAGATCACCCGTATCGCCCAGGTGGGCGCCCTCGCCGCCGTCGCCGCGCTCACTCTCGCCGGCTGTGCCGCGAACGAACGCGGTGGCCCGGCCACCGAAGCGCCCGAGGGCGCCCTGTCCGGCAACCTCGTCGGCGGCGGCGCGTCCTCGCAGGAGGTCGCCGTCCAGGCCTGGACCGCCGGCCTGCAGGCCACGAACCCCGGGATCACGGTCGACTACGATCCGTCCGGCTCCGGCACCGGTCGCGAGGCCTTCCAGGCCGGCGCCATCGCCTTCGCCGGATCCGACCGCCCCTTCACGCTGGATGAGATCGAGGCCGGACCGTTCGACGGCTGCGCCGAAGGCTCGGACCTCGTCGAGATCCCGACCTACATCTCCCCCATCGCGGTGATCTTCAACCTGGACGGCATCGAGTCGCTCAACCTCGACGCGCCCACGCTGGCCGGGATCTTCGCCGGCACGATCACCACCTGGAACGACCCGGCCATCGTGGCGCTCAACGAGGGGGTGGCGCTGCCGGCGACGAACATCAACCCCGTGCACCGCTCCGACAAGTCGGGCACCACGGGGAACTTCACCGACTACCTGAGCGCCAACGCCGGGTCCGTCTGGACCTACGGCTCCGTCGAGGAGTGGCCGGTGTCCGGCGGCGAGGCCGCACAGGGCACCTCGGGCGTCGTCTCCGCGGTCGAGGGCGGACAGGGCACGATCGGCTACGCCGACGCCTCGCGCGCCGGCAACCTGGGTACCGCGGCCATCAAGGTCGGCGACGAGTTCGTCTCGTACTCGCCCGAGGCCGCCGCGGCCAGCGTCGACGTCTCCCCCGAGGAGGAGGGCCGCGCCGCGACCGACATCGCGATCAAGCTGGACCGCACCACGACGGAAGCGGGTACCTACCCGCTCGTGCTCGTCAGCTACCTCATCGGCTGCGCGCAGTACGCCGACGCCGAGACCGGGGAGCTCGTGAAGGGCTTCTTCGAGTACGCGGCGAGCGAGCAGGGCCAGACCGCTGCGGCGGACGCGGCCGGCAGCGCACCCATCTCCCAGACGCTGCGCGAGCAGATCAACACCGCCGTCGCCACGATCGAGTGATCGCCCGGTGCCCGGTCCCGACGCGCATGTCGGGACCGGGCACCCTTATGACCATCCTCTGCCAGCGAGAGAATCGAGCCCATGACCACGACAACCGCGGAGCCGCGCACCGCGAATCTGAAGGGGAAGCAGCGTCCCGGCGACCGCTGGTTCTCCGCGACGGCGCTGGCGGCCGGCTCGATGATCCTCGTGACGCTCGCCGCCGTCGCTATCTTCCTCATCGTGCAGTCGCTCCCGGCGCTGTTCGCGACGAACGAGGATGCCTCGATCCTCCCGACGAACTTCTGGGACTACGTCTGGCCCCTCGTCTTCGGGACGGTGTGGGCCGCCGCTCTCGCCCTCGTGATGGCCGTGCCGCTCTCGCTCGGCGTCGCACTGTTCATCTCGCACTACGCGCCGCGCCGGCTCTCTCAGGCGCTCGGATACGTCGTCGACCTGCTGGCGGCCGTCCCGTCGGTCGTCTTCGGTCTCTGGGGCATCGGTGTGCTCGCCCCCGCGGTGCAGCCGATCTACACGTGGTTCGTCGACAACGTCGGGTGGTTCCCGCTGTTCAACGGCCCGGTCTCGAGCACCGGGCGCACGATCTTCACCGCGGCGATGGTGCTCGCGGTCATGGTCACGCCGATCATCACGGCGATCTGCCGTGAGATCTTCCTGCAGACCCCCGTGCTCCACGAAGAGGCGGCCCTCGCCCTCGGCGCCACGCGCTGGGAGATGGTGCGGATGGCGGTGCTCCCGTTCGGCCGCAGCGGAATCGTGTCGGCCGCGATGCTGGGGCTCGGCCGCGCGCTGGGTGAGACCATGGCCGTCGCCATGGTGCTGTCGGTCTCCGGCGGGATCTCCTTCAAACTCTTCACCCCCGACAACCCCAACACGATCGCGGCGAACATCGCGCTGAGCTTCCCCGAGGCGTACGGGACGAACATCAACGTCCTCATCGCCACGGGCCTCATCCTGTTCGTCGTGACCTTCGCCGTCAACGCCGTCGCCCGCTACATCGTGAGCCGGCGCAAGGAATTCTCGGGGGCAAACTGATGACCGCGACCCTCACTCCCCCGCGCACCACCATGGGCGGCACGACCACCCGGCTCACCAACGGCCGGCTGCCCAAGTGGGCGCCCTGGACGCTCCTCGGCGCGACGCTGCTGGTCGTCTTCGCGCTTTTCCTCATCGTCGCCGCCGCAGGCGGGGATGCGGTGAACGTTGCCGGCTGGATGGTCTGCTCGGCGATCGTCTACCTCGTCCTCATCTACGTCCTGTCCGCGATCATCGAGGGTCACAGGAAGGCGCTGGACCGCCTGGTCACCGGGATCGTCTCGGCCGCGTTCGTCCTGGCGATGGTCCCGCTCATCTCGGTCGCCTTCACGGTCGTCACCCTCGGCGCCCCGAACTGGAGCGCCGAGTTCTTCTCGAACTCGATGCGCAACATCGTCGGCGAGGGCGGCGGCGCCCTGCACGCGGTCGTCGGCACCGTCCTGATCACGCTGTCGGCCGCTGTGATCTCCATCCCGATCGGACTGTTCACGGCGATCTACCTGATCGAGTACGGGGCGGGCAAGCGCCTGGCACGCGGCATCACCTTCCTGGTGGACGTGATGACCGGCATCCCCTCCATCGTGGCCGGGCTCTTCGCCTACGCCCTGTTCGCCCTCTTCCTCGGTCCGGGTGTCCGTCTCGGCATCATCGGCGCCGTCGCGCTGGCTGTGCTGATGATCCCGGTCGTCGTGCGTTCCACCGAGGAGATGCTCCGCCTGGTTCCCAACGAGCTGCGTGAGGCGGCGTACGCGCTCGGTGTGCCCAAGTGGCTCACCATCCTCAAGGTGGTCCTCCCCACCTCGATCGCCGGCATCACGACCGGGGTGATGCTCTCCATCTCCCGGGTCATCGGCGAGACCGCACCGCTGCTGATCACGGCCGGCTTCACCGCATCCATGAACTACGACCTCTTCAACGGGCGGATGCAGACCCTGCCCGTGTTCACCTACACGCAGTACATGAACCAGGGGATCCCGCCCGAGGCGTACATCGGCCGGGCCTGGGCCGCCGCCCTCACCCTCATCGTCATCGTCATGCTGCTCAACCTCGTCGCCCGGACCGTCGCGAAGGTCTTCGCGCCGAAGACCGGCCGCTGATCACACCGAAGGAACCTCGTGTCCAAGAGCATCGAAGTCAACGACCTCAACGTCTACTACGGTGATTTCCTCGCCGTGGAGGGCGTCTCCCTGCAGATCGAGCCGCGCAGCGTCACCGCGTTCATCGGGCCGTCCGGATGCGGCAAGTCCACCTTCCTGCGCACGCTCAACCGCATGCACGAGGTCATCCCGGGCGCCCGCGTCGAGGGCGAGGTGCTGCTCGACGGCGACGACCTGTACGGACCGGGCATCGACCCCGTGCTGGTGCGCCGCCAGATCGGCATGGTCTTCCAGCGGCCGAACCCCTTCCCGACGATGTCGATCCGTGAGAACGTCCTGGCCGGGGTGAAGCTCAACAACAAACGCATCTCGAAGTCGGACGCCGACGCCCTGGTCGAGACGTCGCTGCGCGGGGCGAACCTCTGGAACGAGGTCAAGGACCGGCTCGAGAAGCCCGGCTCGGGACTCTCCGGCGGCCAGCAGCAGCGCCTGTGCATCGCCCGGGCCATCGCCGTCTCCCCCGACGTCCTCCTCATGGACGAGCCGTGTTCGGCGCTCGACCCGATCTCGACCTATGCGATCGAGGAGCTGATCGACGAGCTGAAGAGCGAGTACACGATCGTGATCGTGACGCACAACATGCAGCAGGCCAGCCGCGTCTCGGACAAGACGGCCTTCTTCAACATCGCCGGCACCGGCAAGCCGGGCAAGCTCATCGAGTACGACAACACCTCGACCATCTTCACCACCCCCTCCGTTCAGGCCACCGAGGACTACGTCTCCGGCCGCTTCGGCTGAGCTCGCCGCGGGGGTTGGCGCCTCGGGCGCCGGCCTCGGGCGCCGGGCTGGCCCGGGCTGGCCCGGGCTGGCCCACCCCGGCACAACGGCACAGATCCCGACCGACACCCCGGCCACCCGCATCCGGACACGGCGTGTCGCCACCCATCTCCGCCACTGTGCGCGGATTCGGCGGCACGGTTCCCGGGACCCCGGGACCCACCCCGGACGCCGCGCAGGGGGGATGCTTCCTCCCCAGGCGGTGACCCGCGCCATCTGTTCACGGGTTCGGCCACGGCACGGCGACGGGATGCGGTGCCGGCCAGCCTGGAGACATGTGCGCGACGACGGGACCGGTGATCCAGACGTATGCGCAGCTGCGGGCCGGCGGGTTGTCCCGCTCCCAGCTGGAGTCCCAGCTCGACATCGGAAGCCTCATCCGACTCCGCCGGGGTGTGTACGCGGTGAGCGGCACGTGCGTCGACGTGCGCGCCGCGGCGACCCACGGCGGGTCGCTCGCCTGCGTCTCCGGGCTGCGCCACCGCGGCGTGTGGGTGCTCGATGACGCCCCGGACCTGCACGTGTGGATGCTGCCGGGGGCGCATCGGCAGCATCCGTCGTCCACGGCGGGGGTGCCCGGGTGCGCCTGCATCGCGCACTGGGACGCCGCGAGCGGCGATCGATTCGACATCCCATCCGTCGCGCGCCTGCTGCGTCAGCTTCTGATGTGCCGCGGCACCGAGCACTTCTTCGTCTCGCTCGAGTCGGCACTTCGACAGGGCATGCTCAGTTCGGCCGATCTCACCTGGCTGCGCTGCAATACGAACGAGGCGGGACGGACGGCGATCGCCTTCGCCCGGACGGATGCCGACAGCGGAATCGAGTCGCTGCTGCGCTGGCGGCTGCGCGATCATGGGCTCCAGGTGAGGACCCAGGCCCGGATCCCGTCCGTCGGGATCGTCGACCTGCTCATCGGCGATCGGCTGCTCGTGGAGGCCGATGGCGGGCTGAATCACGCATCCGCGCCCCTGCGTCACAAGGATCTCGTCCGGGATGCCAACGCCGCCGCCTGGGGCTACGTCACCCTGAGGTTCGACTACGCGATGATCGTGCACGACTGGGACCTGGTCGAACGCGCGATCCTCGGCGCGGTCCACGCCGGGCACCACCGCTGATCGTCGCCCCGGGGTCGGGACGGCGCCCGCCGCACGCCCGCCGCACGACCGGCGCGGGGCCGGTGACATGCCCGGCACCGGCGCACAACGGCGGAGATCATGAGCGACACCCCGCGCACCTCCATCCGGAAGCGGGAGGGCACTGGCGGTCTCCGCAGTTGTGCGTCACAGGTGGCGCGCGCGGCCGTCCGATATCTTGCTGAGGTGCTTCCCCGGGATACCGCCAGACTCCGCTTCCGCCGGATGGGGCCGTCCGACCTGGACGCGATGGCTCGTCTCCTCGGCGACCCGGACGTCATGCATTACTACCCCGCGCCCAAGACCCGCGAAGAAGCAGCTGCGTGGATCGCATGGAACGAGCGCAACTACTCCGAGCACGGGTACGGACTCTGGATCATCGAGACGCACACGGGCGCCTTCATCGGGGATTGCGGCCTCACCTGGCAGGACGTCAACGGGTTCCACCGGCTCGAAGTGGGGTACCACGTCGTCCCGGAATGGCAGGGGCGGGGCATCGCGACAGAGGCGGCTGCGGCATGCCGCGACCTCGTCGCCGAGGAACTCGACGTGCGGGAGCTGATCGCCATCATCCACCCGGAGAATCGGGCATCTGAGCGCGTCGCCACCAAGATCGGGATGCAGCGCGTCGAGGACGATCGCACGGCGGGCCGTTCACGCCGCATCGTCTTGAGCATGACCGTGTGAAGCTGCGGACCGGCGGACGCGGGCGGTGGGCGCGGTGGCTACGATCGCTGGGCGCGGTGCGGCGCGGCGCGGCGCGGATTCACGGGCGCACAACGGCGGAGATCATGACCGACACCCCGTGCCACAGCATCCCGGACCGGCGTGGCGCGGGAGATCCCCGCCGTTGTGCACGGGACCGAACGGGCCGTTGTGCACGGGACCGAACGGGACGGGGTGCACTGAACCGAACGGGATGGCGCGACCCGATCCACGAAGCGCGGATGCGGACGGGTCAGGACCTGGGCGAGAGCAGGTAGTCGTTCAGCTCCCGCGTGAAGGCGGCGTCGTACGGCAGCGGCGCGTCGTCGACGGCGGTGATGCCGGCCGCGAGCCTGACGCTGGAGACGAGCCATGCCGCATCCGCCTCGAACAGCGCCGCCGTCGGCAGCGTCTCGTACGCGGTCTCGAAACCGCGATCCTCGAGGTGGGCGAACAGACTCAGCTGGGTCGTCCCGTGCAGGATGCCGGCACCCGGCGCGGGGGTGACGAAGCGGTCGCCCTGCCGCAGGACGAGGGACGACGTCGGTCCTTCGAGGAGGACGCCGTCGCTCGAGACGAAGACGGCGTCATCCGCCCCGCGACGGCGGGCCTCGCGAAGCGCGGCCATGTTCGGCGCATACGAGAGGGTCTTCGCTCCGAGCAGGAGCCACGGCGCCCGTGCCGGCGCGCCGCTGTCGAACCCGCGGTCCAGGACGACCACGCGCACGCCGTTCTCGCGGGCAGCCGTGTTGTCGGCGGCCGAGGCGACCGTCACCCACGCGGTCGGTGCGGGTCCGTGCTCGACCCCGCGGCTGAGGATGAGCTTGATCACGCACTCCCCCGGCGGGCACTGCGCCGCGGCCACCGACACGGCCTGCGCCCACTGCGCGAGATTCGGCGCGGGCAGGTCGCACACGCGCGCGGAGTGCGCGAGCCGCTCCAGATGCGCCTGCACCTCCTGTGGGTGCGCGTCCACGACACCGATCGACTCGAAGATCCCGTCGCCACGCTGCGTGCTCAGCTCGCCGATACTCAGCGCCGGAGCGGACGGATCGATGGGAGTGAGCGTGTCGGCGAAATCCGCACGGGACTCGTCGGATGCTGCGGGCTCGATCAGGAGCGCGAAACGCCAGGCCATCCCCAGAGCCTAGTCGGGGGAATGCGCGGGGGCGCCGTGCCGTTACACTGGAACAGCCGGGCCGCAGTAACCCCGGGCTCCAAAATCTGCCGCTGCGAGCGGCCTTGCGCCGAGAGGCGTTTCTGCGGCCTGGCGCTTCCTTTTCCCGGGCGCTTCGCGCCGTTGCCCGGGGCCGGATCCTGCCGCCGAGGCCATGCTGAGCACGCCCGCCCGGATCCGCGAGCCCCCGCCGCCGACGCTGACGACTACCCACCGCTCCCGGCAGATCCCGCCGCGGCCAGGCGGGCCCGCTCAAGCCAGGCAGATCCGTCCGCTCAAGCCAGGCAGATCCGTCCGCTCAGGCCAGGCAGATCCCGGCCCGCTCAGGTCAGGGAGTCCCGACGCCAGAGCGCGGCGCAGGCGGAGAGGTCCTCGGCGTAGGTGGCCAGCCGGAGGGCACGCGTCGTCAGGGCCGACCCCCGCTGCGGTTCGGTCGCTTCGTAGTCGTCCGCGAGATGTGTCGAGCCGGAGGCGACGACGCGGCAGAAGGCCGCGGCGCGCTCCAGGGCGACCGCGAAATCCCCCTGGAACAGGCCCCGCATGATCGTGTCGATCAACGCCACGAGTTCTTCCGGCCCGGCCGGCGCGGGAGCCCCCGCGACGATCACGTCGGCGGACGCGAGCTCCCCGCGGCCGCGCTCGTAGAGGAAGGCGGCGGTGCGCGGGTCGTCGTGGATCATCACCTGCAGCAGGTACAGCCGCCACAGGGCACCCGGCAGCGAGCGCGCCGGCGCACGCGACCACAGCTCGGCGATGTCGTCGATGCCGTGGTCGTCGGTGAACGCCACGAGGCGGTCGACGGTGCCCGCATCCGGATCCGCACGCACCCGCGTCAGCAGGGCGGATGCGGTGGTGTGGGCGACACGGGACACCTCGGCCGGGTCCTCGGCGGGGAAGATCCGGTCGAACAGTTCCGCGGGGCGGCGGACGGGTTTGTGGAAGCGTGTGGCGTCGTCGGTCATCCCTACCAGGCTACGTGGCGATCGCGACGATCGGGCTACCTGTGGGGATTCCGCCGGGCGCCCCGCCCGACGGTTCCACCGTGATCGCGATCGTGTCGCCCTCGTGCATCTCCCCGCCGAGGATCGCGGTGGCGTCACCGTCGTCCACGGCGAAGACACCGGCCGAGATCGGTTCACCATCCCGGAGGTACCAGAGCTCGTAGGTCTTGTCCTCGGGGATGGTGGGTAGGTCGTCCGACACCAGGACGGCCTCGCCGAGGCTGGGCGACCAGTGCAGGACGGCTTCCCCTCCGCCGTCCACCGTCGCCGCTGCGGACTGTGCGTCCGCGGCGCTCTCGATCCGTTCCAGAGCGACGACCGGTTCGGGCCGGTTCAGTTGCTGCGAGACCACCGCGACCGCACCTCCGATGCCGATGATCAGCACCAGGCAGGCGGCGAGCGCGAACCACGCACGCGTGCCCCATCCCCGTCGCGGCGCATCGGAAGGGGTGCTTCCGCCGGCGGAATGCGGGCGGGTGTCCTCCGGGGCCGAATGCGGGCTGGCGCCCCCGGTCTCCGGGCCCGAGTGCGCGCGCGCGTCGGCCGAATGCGGGCGGGCATCCCCGTCCGCCGAATGCGGGCGCTCGTCCCCGGCCTTCGAGTGCGGGCGGGCGCCCTCCTGCGACGGCGCGTCCCGCGGCGGCGGGGCATCCTGCGGGGTCACGGCGATCCGGGCGAGGAGGGCGTCACGGATCCCCGCGGGAGGAACGACCTCGGGGACCCGCTCGGCGAGGAGGGATGCGGCCTCCCGGTCGGCGTCGAGACGCTCCTGGAGTGCGGGCTCGGTCGCGAGGGTGTCACGCAGAGCCCGCTCGTCGTCGGGGGTCAGCGCGTGCAGGGCGTCACCCGCCGACAGTTCGTCGAAATCCCGTTCACTCATGGCGTCACCCCCATGCTGCTCCTCAGTCGGGACAGGCCGTCCCGCATCCTGGTCTTCACGGTCCCGAGCGGTGACCCCAGCAGAGCCGCGATCTCGCTCTGAGAGTAGCCGCCGTAGTACGCGAGGGTGATCGCCTCGCGCTGAGCCTCGGGCAGCTCCGCAAGGGCCTGGGCCACCCGCTTCCCCTCTATTCTCAACTCCACCTGCTCGGCCACGCCATCATGCGGGACCTCCAGGTCACGGAAGCCCACACGCACGTCCCGATCGGCCCTCGACTGCGCGGCGCGGACGCGGTCCACCGCACGTCGGTGCGCCATCGTGAGCACCCACGACCTTCCCTGTCCCCTATTCGGAACGAACCGGGCGGCGGATTGCCACACTTCGAGGAAGACCTCCTGCAGCACCTCCTCGCTCTGGGCCCGATCCACGAGCACACGGAGGATGAGTCCGAACACGCGGGGCGAGAGCATGTCGTACAGGCGGGCGAACGCGTTCTGGTCCCCACCGGCGACCCGCTGGATCAGCTCACCGACGTGGTCGACCGACCCGCTCCCGTCATCCGGGACGTCGATGCCGTCGATCACCATTGGTCCAGCATGCCCCACGCGCCCCGACCGGACCGGGACCCTTGCGCGGGAACGATTTACCCGTTCCGTGCAATCCGATCTCGATCGCTCCCCGAATGCCTCGTGAACGTCGCGGTCGCGGCGGGATGGGACGCACCGCCCCATCCGTACAGAGGACCTCTCGGGGTCGGTACATCGGAGGAAGTCATGCTCACCACCAAGAAGAAGATCACAGCCGGTATCTCTCTCGCTTTCGTGGGTGCGCTCGCGCTCGCGGGCTGTAGCGGTTCGGCCGAGACGACCGAGACGTCCTCGGCGCCCATGGCGTCCGAGTCGGAGACCATGGAGACCGAATCGGCCATGGGCGACCTCGTCGGCCCCGGTTGCGCGGCCTACGCCGAAGAGGTGCCGGATGGCGCGGGCTCGGTCGAGGGAATGGCCATGGACCCGGTCGCCACGGCTGCCGCCAACAACCCGCTCCTGACCACGCTCACGGCAGCTGTCAGCGGTCAGCTGAACCCCGAGGTCAACCTCGTCGACACGCTCAACGGCGGCGAGTTCACCGTCTTCGCCCCCGTGGACGACGCCTTCGCCCTCCTCGACCAGGCGACGCTCGACACGCTTTCCACCGACGCCGAGCTGCTGACGAAGATCCTCACCTACCACGTGGTGCCCGGTCAGGTGAGCCCGGACGAGATCGACGGAACGCACACGACCGTCGAGGGTCAGGATGTGGAAGTCACCGGCAGCGGCGACGCGATCATGGTGAACGGCTCCGCGAGCGTCATCTGCGGCGGCGTGCAGACCTCCAACGCCACGGTCTACCTGATCGACGAGGTGCTGATGCCCCCGGCTTGATCCGCTACTTCCACGGATCGGCCGTCGACGGGTTCGCCCGCGGCGGCCGATCCGTGTTTCCGGATGCGGATGCGGACGTCATCACCCGCGCCGGGCCAGTAGGCTGGGAACCGAGGGCCTCTAGCTCAGTCGGTAGAGCATCGGACTTTTAATCCGCGGGTCGTGGGTTCGAGCCCCACGGGGCCCACTCGCTTCCACTCCTCGCGATCCCTTTTAAACACTGGGATCGCGACTCGCGGACACTCACCAGAATTGCTCCGTGACAACACTTTGACAACATCTGAGCGCAGTTTTGTGACGCGGAACGCCGTCGATTGTTGTCACGAGCCGTTGTCACGTGTCCTCGCCGCGCGACAGAACCTCGAGCACGTCGGACGACGCCGCGGCCGAGCCGAGCGCCTCGGACACCAGGTCGAGGTCGTCGTCGAAGAGGTCGGCATACGTGTCCAGAGTCATCACCGCGGACGCGTGGCCGAGCATCCGCTGCACTGCCTTCACGTGGGCGCCCACCGATATCGCGAGTGATGCGGCGGTGTGTGTTCGGCCTGGTCATCGCCGCCACCCTAGTGATCAACGCTTTAGTCGCTGCTGACTGGATCGTGTACATAGCCGCGGTGGTGTTGTTCGTCCTCACCGTTGCCATGGGTCCAGTAATGGACGCACGCCTTGAGCGTGCCCTGCGGGCGGGCGCGTAGTGGCCGACGATTTCGACGAAATCATCCACGCGCCGAACCGGTTGCGCATCTGCTCGATCCTCGCCGAAGTACATGAGGCAGAGTTCGGGACTCTGCGTGATGCGCTGGCCCTCAGTGACTCCGTGCTGAGCAAGCACCTGAAAGTCCTTGAAGACGCCCGCTATATCGAACTGAGAAAGGGAACGGTCGCGACGCGCACCCGCACATGGGCCGGACTCACGAAAGAGGGCCGCGTGGCCTTCAAGGGCCACATCGCGGTACTACGGACGCTCGCCGCAAGCGCGGACGCGCTGTAAGAAAGCGCGAACTGCGATCGATGCCGCCGTCGGCGAAGAGCAGCGCCTGGACGATCAGCACCACGCTGAGGCACAGAACCGCTGTTGCCGGGCCGACCAGGACGGCGGCGAGCGCTCCGCCCATCAGTTGGCCGCTTGTCCCCACCCCGACGGGGAAGTTGATCATCTGCGCCGCGAAGACGACCGTCGCGACGATGCCGACCATCGGCGCCTTGCGGTCGTCCGTCCCCTCGCGGCGGGCCCGGGGCAACGCCAGGGCGATCCCAGCGACCGCGACCACTCCGGTCCCGATCGAGGTCGGCAGCGTGAGGAATCCGTCGGGAACATGCATCCGAGTCCACTCCGCTCTGTCTGCCGAGATGCGACGGTGTCGCAGTGCCGCCAATGTAGCCCCGCGCTCGGTGCCCTCACCAGGCTCCTGGCGAAGACGGCACGAGTCTGTCTTCACCGGACCATGGTCCCTGGCCGGATCGGAATGCGCGGGTCACAATCAACCCGAGGTCGCGTCGGCGCGCATGCGCGCTGCACGGAAAACCACGGTCCTCGCAGGACCGGCCATCGTTCATTCGGGGGCGAAGGGAGTCAGGATGCGAGACATTGCAGGACAACGGGCACTCAACGCGTCCTCGCACGGGTCCGCAGCGGGTCCGCGGCAGGGGATGGCGCAGCTGCGCCTCGGCCATGTCGTGCTGTTCACGACGGTCAGCGGCATCTGCCTGCCCACGGATCCGCGCCGGACTGCGGAGGACGAACGGCGCTACACGGTGCTGGTCCACGCCGGCGAGAACGGCACGTCGCACTCCCGTATCGTGTGCGCGGACACCGCGCTGGATGCCCTGATCGGAATGCGTGGAGATCTCCGCGCCGTCGCCGTGCCGGATCGTATGCTTCCGCCGCATTCCATCACGGCCGCTGCTGTCCCGCTCGCCGAGACCGCCTTGGTGCGGGCCTCGCGTGCGGTGGTGGGCGTCCTCTTCTCCGTGGCTGCGGTCTCCGCCGGCGGGGACTCGGCGGCGGCAACCGAAGACGTGGTCGTCGCGATGGTCCGCGGCATCCTGCGTGAGCAGCGGCCCGCGATGATCGACGCCGGGGATGGCGACGAGGTGGAGCATCGGGTGTGGGCGTTGATCGCCGACCGGCATCCGGATCCGGAGTTCGACGTGGGCACGATCGCGCGGGAACTGGCCTTCAGCCGCCGTCAGCTCTACCGGCGGGTGACGGGCGAGGCCGGGGTTGCCGCCCTCATCGCGGAGCATCGGCTGTCCACGGCGATGCGGCTGATCGGCGAGGACCCCTCCAAGCCGCTGACCGATGTCGCCTCCTCGTCGGGCTTCTCCCGCCTGGCCAACATGCGGGCGCTGTTCACCGCGCGACTGGGGATGACGCCCACCACGTATCGCCGCGGCATCCTGGCCTCACGCAGCTAGGGAGCGGCGACGCGGTCACTGCGCGGCGGCGTCGGCGTCCGTCGCGGGCGCGATGCCCGACCCGGCACATCCGGCGCACAGTCCGACCAGCCCGCTCTGCCGCGTCCAGCCGGAAGCCGGCGCCCTCCAGGACGCGCGGACCCACCCCGGTCGAGCGTGTCCGGCGGCAGGACGACGACCTCGCCGCAGCGGAGGCAGTGTCCGTGCAGATGCTCGCGGCCGGCCCCGGTGGCAGCAGTCGTCCGACCGGGTCGGTGCGCTCGCGATCGGCTCGCCCGATCGGTGAAAGACGCCCGCGACATCGCCGACGGCGCTCGCAGCCGCCCGTGAAGGCGACACCTTCGTGGTCACCAAGCTCGGGATGGCGGTCGCCCGCGCCAAGGGCCACTAGAACGGCAAGCAACCCAAAGCTTTCGACCACGCAACGCAAGCTCCTGTTCGGCGTGCAAGATCGCGGCGAGTACACCCAGACCGAGATCGCTGAGCTTTTCAATGTGTCCCGTGCCCCGGTCTACCGCGAACTGCAGCGCCGCCGGGTGACATTCCTTGCCACCTGCGAAGCACACATCTTCTGAACCCGCGTCAGCGAAGACCATACGGTGAGGGATCGACTGTGCACGCGACGGCGCCGCCCGCGTGCGATGCCCGTATACGGATCCCTCTACGACCGCCAACGCGCGCAACCACCTTTCCGATGTCATTGATCGCTCGAAGAGCGAACCGGTGTTCATTGAGCGTCGTGGTCAGCGCGCCGCCGTTGTCGTCAGTCCTGAGCAGTACGAGCGGATGCTTGAGGCACTCGAAGACGCCGAAGATGTCGCCGCGTTCGACGAGGCCATGGCAGAGGAAGGCCCCAACATCCCGTGGGCTCAGGTGAAAGCCGACCTGGGCTGGAAGTGACCTACCAGATCGAACTGCGTCCCGCCGCGGTCCGCGCGTTGAAGCAAATTGACCACCAGGACCGCGACCGCATTCACGGGGCGATCGCACTTCTGGGCGAGGACCCACGGCCACCAGCAGCCACAGCGCTCCAGGGACGCCCCGGCCTCCGAGTCCGCATCGGGGACTATCGCGTCATCTACACCGTCGACGACAACGTCCTCATCGTCGCCGTGATCACACTCGGCCACCGCCGCGACGTCTACGACCGCTGAGCGCCCGCAAGCGGATCCGTTTGCTGGCCGGGAAGCTAGGCGAACGGCGCAACCCAGGGCGAGACTCGCCGCATCATCACGCGCTACATTTCCGGCAGATCCATCGCGAGCTCACCGCAGTCTTCGCCCTCGCTCCGACAATCAGCGATCGAGCGGGTGGGGGTGGCGCAGTGCCCGCAGAGAGCGGCTGCTAAGCGCAGCACGACGCGAAGCGGAGAGCGGAGTCTGCAAAGAGCGAACGGAGGGAACGGAGCCGTCAACGGCCGCTACACTCTCGGCGTCGGAACGGGGCACACAATCCCCACAATGCGTTCCTTCTCGTAGTCTCAAGTGATTACCGAGACCCACACTGCGGTGGAGTCTAAAGCCGACCGCGCGCCCACTATGTGGGGGCTCGTTGTCGCGGCGACGTTACTCACGGCCGGAACGATCGCGCTCGTCTGGCTCGCCGCAGTGCCCTTGGGGCCAATCGTCTGCCCCGCAATCTACCCCGCGCCCCGCAACTGCTTCACCTCCGACCGCGCTGGGACCGGACTCGTTGCGACAATCGTCGTGCTCGTCATCTACATCGCGACGATGCTGCTGGCATTCGTCGGAACCCACGGCAGGCGCCCGCTGGTGATCGCGGGCGTCGTCCTGCTTGCCATCGCACCCCTCGTCTCGTATCTGTCGGTCGCCTGGATTCCAGGATTCCCCCTCCCCTGAGGCCTGTCGACGTGGCACCCCGAACCGGCCGACGCAGCCACTCCACGCGGCGGATGTGCCTCGCTTCGACGGAGCCCAGCTGGTCGCCATCGAGATCGAGATCGTCCATCGCCCCAGCGACCTGATCTCAACCCAGCCCGGTACGCGCAGACGTGCCATCAACCGCGCGTGGCCCGCGCGTGACAACAATTTGACAACATCCGTACGCGTTTCGATGTTTGCGACTGTCGCTCGCGGTTGGCTAAAACCGCGGAAAATCAACGAATCTCAGCAATCTTCGACACCGAAAAGCGCGGCTGCGTGGGTTCGAGCCCCACGGGGTCCCACTCACACTTCCTCCGCTCGATCCCTTGTGAACACTGGGATCCCGGGGCTTCGGTCATTCCCTGGATGGGGCCCGTCACAACACTTGACAACGCCGCGGCCCGATCGAGTGCATCTGAAACAGCATCAAGATCGTCCGGAGTGTCCAAGAGATCCAACCGGCCGGTTACCTCACTTCGACTGCACGTGGATTCGCCATGCCGACTCCCGGCATCCAGCAGCTGTACCCCCACGACGATGCGCCGGGCCTGGTCGAGCGCGAGGCGGTGCGTCACGCTCCCGACGCTAGCGCGCGCCCTCGACAGGCGCGAGTACGGCCGGTTTAGTAACGCGCCGACGGAACTCGGGTCCGTCTACGTCTTGCTCGCCTCCGATGAGGTCAGCTACGTCTGGGGCGCGCGGATCGCGCTGACCCGGGGGTCAACCCGGTCCTGTGAGACCGGGTCGGTGGCGGGTCGTTCAAGTCTCGCCACCGACCCCTTTGCTCACGTGGTGCGGACCGGATCCGCGTCCAGGCCCGGCTTGTGGGTCATCTCGTAGATCGCCGCCTGAACACGCGACTGCACCTGCAGCTTCGCCAGCAGCGTGGACACATAATTCTTCACGGTCTTCTCCGCCAGCCCAAGCTGCTGGCCGATCTGCCGGTTGCTCATGCCCAGGGCGACGAGGCGCAGCACCTGACGCTCCCGCATCGCCAGGTGGGGGTCGTGTTCGCCTTCACCGTCAACCCGCGTCGCGTCCGGCTCGCGCCGGGGCGTCACGGCGATGCGCGCGGCGACCTGCTCGCCCCGCGCCACCCGGCGGATCGCACCGAGCAGGACGCGGGCCTGCACATCGTCGGGAAGGTACCCGTGGGCTCCGGCAGCCACCGCACACCCGCGCACCTCCTCTCGCCCGGACCGGCCCAGAATCAAGCAGCGCGCACGGCGATTCTTCGCACGGATCCTGCGAGTCAGCTCGCTCCCGTGGCCGTCGGGGAGCACCGCATCGATGATCACGACATCGGGCAGGATCACCGGGATCCGCCGGGCACTCTCATGCACCGAGCCGGATTCGCCGACGACCACCAGGTCGGGCGCCGCACCGATGAGATCTCGCAGACCTCGTCGGAATATCTCGTGGGAATGAACCAGGAAAATCTTGATGGGTATCGATTCTTGGCTGACAACACGTTGCCGGACCGCCGCAGGTGCGGCTACCGATTGTCCGATCATGGGGGTCCCTCCCGTCCAGGTGCGCCCCCCCTACAAGCACGTCGCTCGTCTTTCCAGCAAAGGCTTTTCACACTCAGTGTCGGAATCATGTCGACACTCTGTCACCATGCTTTCCCATGCGGAAGGACAAACTCCGATTCAGGGTCCTTTGGCCCTGACCGGGGCCTACGGCCCGGAGGATTCACTGGGGAAAACCCAGAAGCGCCATGGATCCGCACGCTTCGGCGAGCACTAGCGGCCATCGGCGTCGTCCGATCGGTACAGGCCCGCTCGAGATCGAGCGACACCACCGTCGCACGACTAGCAGCCTCCTATCGATCTCGACTTTGCCTTCGTTACCTAATCAGGCTCCCCACGAGTAAGTCCTGGGCCAAGCTCCCTCGTATCGTTTCCACCACGCTCAAGTACTCTCGTTCGCCAGGACTCCCCGAACACCAAAGAGAGCGCATCGAACGCAGAGTTCGCTCCGAGATCCTGATGCAGCTCAACCGACGAAACAAGGCCGAGCGGGCAGGAGTCGAGACCGCCACGCTCGTAGATTGCTTGTCCGACTTAGGCAGCTTTACGCACTGTCAGAAACAGAGATCGAGCGAGCGTTCGACCTCGAGCGAAGGCCAGCGCACGACCTCCCACTTCCACCCCGAGCACACGTCTTGCCTTTAGGCTGATCATGCACATCAAGGATCGGCCGGGATACTCAGCCGTGCGGGAAGCTGTCGATGAGTGGACCACCGGCCAGGCAGATCTCCCACTGAACAGCGCGGAACGCGCGCTACTGGCTCTCAAGGTTGTCGCGTGCACATACATCAGCGTGGCCGTCCAAAGAGACAATCCTCGATCCGGCGAGCGACACCCGGCGCGAAGATCTTGAGGGCGCCCGCGCGCTCATTGAGACCTGGAACGTAGATTCGCAGGATTCCGATCTCTACTCCTCCCTCCAGCAAAAGCGCCTGTACGAGGAGTATCGAGCCCACGCCCGGCCAAGTGCATCGCACACACACCGACGCATCGCGGTAATGTCCGGTATCCAGCGGGTCGCTATGGGACCCGCCGGAGTTCCACCCATCAGCGGGCTCGGGACGCGCCCCTTCAGATGTTGACTGTTCCCTGTCGCCCGGAGACCTCGCTGCACTCCTCAGCCCCGTGGAGCGCGTACAACGACAGTGCGGCCGAGTTTCCGATAGAGCGGACCTTCTTCTCCGACATACCGCCGTTGGGCCAGCGGGCGTTGTCGCGCTTCGGGATTGCAGCACTGAGACGGTCGGTCCCGTGCAGCGGGCGCGCCGAGAGGTACTCCCCCGCGCGCCCGCTGCCGGTCCGGCCTAGCCGCGGATCACTTGCCTGCACCCTTGCGCGGCTTGATGAACGTGGCCGGTTCCCGTGCGGCGCGCTTGGCCGCTCGCTTCTCCTTGATCGTCTGCTGCGGAGCCTTCTTGGCCCCGTTCGACTGCGGTGATTTTCCAGACATCGGAACTCGCTTCCCCTTCTCGGCTGGCGGGTGAACCACTGACCATAGCGGCCCCGCGCAGGAAGTCAATTCGTCCGCGGCCGCCACCGCGCGGTGCCGTGGCTTCGACCGCCGATGGCGTCGAAAAGCCCGCGGACTTGCCTTTTTTTGGTTCCCGTCTAGGGTGAGGCATGTCCCCGGCGGTGCTTCACGCATCCCCGACGCGTCGCGTCCGCAGCGCGTCCCGCACCTGGAGGAGGCAGCCATGCCCACCGAAAGATCCCGCAGACACCGACCCATGCGCAGTGGCGCCTCCGCGGCGGTGCAGCCCCCGGACGGCGCGGAACGTGCGGGCACCCAGAACCGCTCGAGCACGCCGTTCACCTGGTCACCCTCGGCACTGCATGCGCGACTGAACGCACAGCATGCCCTCGATGCCCTCCCCCGCCGCATCCGCGGATTCTCCGCCGAGGCACGGGTGCGGATCCGCCGCATCATCGCCCAGGTCGAGAGCCGCCACGTCACGGTACGCGCGGCGACGACGGAGTTGCGCGAGCTGGCCGAGCGACTGCGCGCCCAGCGGCGCATCCACGAGGCACAGCGGAGACCGCACAGCTGGGAGCTCCTCTCCACCCGGCGCGCGCTCGGCCGCTGAATCGCTCAGCCCTTCACGGCCCCGGCCGGTCCCGGCCGATGAGTCCCGCGTCTCGCCGACGACGGCCGCAGAACCCCCGGAACCCAACCGTCACGGCGTCGACAAGCTTCCCCCGACTGGGCGCTGACCGCCGCCCAGCGGGAACCGCGCCCGGCGACAGGACGGAGGGCACCGTCCGGGACTGCTAGTTTGTGGACAAACTGCAGAAACGGAGCCCCAGCGTGACCCGACGCGTGCCCACATTCCTCGTCTCGCTGGTCGCAGCCGTCGCGCTTCTCGCGACCGGCTGCACGGCCGGATCCGCCTCGGAGCCCGCCGACACCGCGGCGCCTCCCGTCGACTCCGTCGCCGGGGTCACCGTTCCGGACGCCTTCACCGCACTGACGCTCATCCCGATCGGCAACCCGCCGCTCCCGTTCCGCGGGACGGACGGCAAGTACCACGTCGCGTACGACCTGCAACTCACCAACGCCACGAAGGTCCCGGCGACGCTGGAGAAGATCGACGTCGTCGATGCCTCGGACCCGAAGAAGATCATCGCCAGCTTCTCCGGAACCTCGCTCGTCGACACCGACTGCAGCTACGGCGACTGCAACCGTCTGCGCGATCTCCCCGCCGGTTACATCGACAGCACCGGGATCCCCCCGCAGGAGACGCGCGTCGTGTTCATCGACTTCGCCCTCGACTCGCTCGACGACGCCCCGAAGGCCCTTCTCCACCACCTCTACGGGACCGGCGCGGCCTCCCCGGCGTTCGGCGAACCGGGACCGATCGACTACCTCACGACCCCCGTCGCCTTCTCGACCCAGAAAGTGCCGGTGATCGCGCCCCCGGTGCGCGGGGACAACTGGGTCGCTCTGAACGGGTGCTGCGAGCCGGGGTTCCCGCACCGGAGCTCGATCATGTCGGTCAACGGCAAGCTCAACAACAGTCAGCGGTTCGCCATCGACTGGAAGCGCACCAACGAGGCGGGCGAGTTCTACTCGGGAGACAAGACGAGCAACGAGAGCTACGCCGATTACGGTACCGATATCCTCGCCGTGGCCGACGCCACCGTCGTCTCGATCCTCGACGGCATGGCGGCCAACGCACCGGGTGTCCTTCCGGCTGAGAACCCGGAACTGGCGGCCAAGCTGACCGTCGAGAACGTGGACGGCAACCACGTCGTCCTGGACCTGGGTGGGGGCGTGTACGCGATGTACGCCCACATGATCTCCGGGTCGGTCACCGTGAAGAAGGGCGACACGGTCACCGAGGGCCAGGTCATCGGGAAGCTCGGGAACACCGGCAATGCGAACGCCTCGCACCTGCACTTCCAGCTCATGGACGGACCGAGCCTGCTCGAGGCCGACTCCCTCCCCTACGAGCTCAAGGGTTTCGATTACGACGGTCAGGTGGACCCGAAGCTCATCGCGGATGCCGACGACTACCTGAGCGGGACGTTCCTGGAGGGCAAGCTCGTCAAGGCGGAACCCCGCAAGAACCAACTTCCGCTCAACCTGGCGATCGTCGACTTCGGCTGAGCGTCGAGGAGACCAGCGCGGTGAAGGTCTGGACGCCGTCCCTTCCCTGACGCCAGGATCGGACCGTACCCGCGGGGACGGCCCGGAAGGAATCGGATGGCACAGGTGACGGTGCAGCGCGATCGGCGACGACCGGACCCGGACCGGCTCTCCGCCGGCCTCATGCTCACCGCCACCGTCGCGGCGATCCTCTGGGCGAACTCCCCGTGGGGAGCCGCCTATGAGGACGTCTGGGCCACCCCGCTGATCGTGGGCGTCGGCGACATCCGGATCACCTTCACCCTGCACGCCCTCGTGAACGACGGGCTCATGACCCTGTTCTTCTTCCTCGTCGGGCTCGAGGTCAAACGCGAGCTCACGATCGGCGACCTGACCGATCGCGCCCGCGCCATCGTCCCCATCACGGCCGCCATCGCGGGGCTCGGCGTGCCCGCCCTGATCTTCGTGCTCATCACGGCCGGCTCCGGAGCCGCACACGCCTGGGGCATCGTCATCTCGACCGACACCGCCTTCCTCCTCGGCGCGCTGGCCGTCATCGGGCCCAAGTTCCCCGCGCGGCTGCGGCTGTTCCTGCTCACCCTGGCCGTCGTCGACGACATCGGAGCGCTGCTGGTCATCGGCCTCTTCTACAGCGACGGGCTGGCGGTGATCCCGCTCGTGATCGCGCTCGCCCTGATGGGCGCGCTCGCCCTCGTGCGCTTCCTGCCGTTCGGGCGCGGCTTCGCCTACACGGCGCTCGGCATCGCGCTGTGGGCGGCGACCTCGGAGGCCGGCATCCATCCGACCCTCGCCGGAGTCGCCGTGGCGCTGCTCATCCCGGTGTTCGCGCCCCGGCGCACCCAAGTGGAACAGACCGAGGAGCTCTCCCGTGCGTTCCGCGAGTCGCCGAACACCGCCTACGCGACGGCCCTGCGCCGCAGCGTCGACGCAGCGATCTCGATCAACGAGCGCACCGACGCCGCATGGCGACCGTACGTGTCCTTCATCGTCCTCCCCGTCTTCGCCCTCGCGAACGCGGGAGTGCATCTGAACGTCGCGACGCTGCGCGATGCGGTGACCTCCCCGATCACCTGGGGCGTCGTCATCGCGCTCGTGCTCGGCAAGTTCGTCGGCATCACCGGAGCCACATGGCTGCTGCGGGCCGCCGGGCGCGGACAGCTCGCCCCCGGCCTCGGCATGCACCGGATCGCGGGAGGGGCTGCACTCTCCGGGATCGGCTTCACCATCTCGCTCTTCCTCGTCCCGATCGCCCTCTCGGACCCGGAGGCACAGGACCTCGCCCGTGTGGGTGTGCTCAGCGCCTCGGTGATCGCCTTCGTACTCGGATGGGCGATCCTCAAGATCGGCGATCGCGTCTGGTCGCCGCAGGCGGTCGGTGCGCAACTGAACCGGCCCGTCGACCCGGCCCGCGACCACATCAAGGGGCCGGTCGACGCGGAGTTCACCATCGTCGAGTACGGCGACTTCGAGTGCCCCTTCTGCGGCCGCGCCACCGGTTCGATCGACGAGGTGTTCACCTACTTCGGCGATCGGGTCCGGTGGGTGTGGCGGCATCTGCCGCTCGATCAGCCGCATCCGCACGCACAGCAGGCCGCGCAGGCGGCCGAGGCCGCGGGCCGGCAGGACCGGTTCTACCCGATGGCGCGGACCCTGTTCGCCAACGCTGAGCGCCTGGAGACGGAGGACCTGTTCCGGTACGCCGCCGAGCTGGGCCTGGATCAGGAGCGCTTCGCCGCGGATTTCGGGTCCGTCGCGACGCTCCGCCGTATCCAGGACGATCGCCTGGATGCCGAGCTGATGGACCTGAACTCCACCCCCACGTTCTTCATCGGAGACCGCAGGCACAAGGGACCGTACGACTCGGCGAGCCTGATCCGCGCGCTGGAAGCGTCGCGCCGGACGGACACCGCGGGGTGACTCAGTCCGTCGACGCGGCCAGACGACCACCGGCATGCGCGATCTCGGCGAGCGCCCGCTCACTGGAATCGGCGTGCACCCCGGCCACCAGATCCGTGAACACCCGCACCCGGCGCCCCGCATCGATCGCGTCGAGGGCCGACGCGCGAACGCAGTAGTCGGTCGCCAGGCCGGCGATGTCGACGTCGAGGATGCCGTGCTCGTCGAGCAACTCGGTGGCGGTCCGTCCGTCGTCCGCATGGCCTTCGAAGAGCGAGTAGGCGGGTCTCCCCTGCCCCTTCTTGAGGTGATGCGTCACGCGGGACGCGTCGAAGACCTCGTCGTACTCCGCGCCGTAGGTGCCGGCGACGCAGTGCACCGGCCAGGTGTCGACGAAGTCGGGTTCCGGCGAGAAGTGTCCGCCGTTGTCGCCTTCCGCATCATGCCAGTCGCGGGAGGCGACGATGAGGTCGTAGTCGTCCGCGTGGGCGGCGAGGTAGCGGGATATGCGTCCCGCCACCTCGTCGCCCCCGACCACTCCCAGCGCGCCGCGCTCGGTGAAGTCGTTCTGGACGTCGACGATGAACAGCGCTTTGCTCATGACTCGAGCGTACGCCGGTACTCGCCCCTCGTCATCGTGTCCGGGTCAACCGTTCCCTCTGCCTCGACCCGGGTCTCGGCGCCGCCGGTGGGACGCGTCTCCGGCCCCTCCCGCCACAGCTTGGAGGGCCACCAGATGACCCGGCCGAGATCGTATCCGAGGGCCGGGACGAGCAGCGAACGCACCACGAAGGTGTCCAGCAGCACACCGAACGCGACGATGAAGGCCAGCTGGGCGAGGAACAGGATCGGGATGACACCGAGCGCCGCGAAGGTGGCCGCGAGCACCAGCCCCGCCGAGGTGATCACACCGCCCGTGGACACGAGACCGCGCCGGATACCGGAGCGCGTGCCGTGCTTGAGCGACTCCTCGCGGACCCGGGACATCAGGAAGATGTTGTAGTCGATGCCGAGCGCCACGAGGAACACGAACCCGTACAGCGGGACCGCCGGGTCGGCTCCCGGGAAGTCGAACACGTAGTTGAACACCAGCGCGCTCACCCCCAGTGCCGTGGCGAAGGAGATCACGGTGCTGAGGATCAGCAGTACCGGGGCCAGGATCGAGCGCAGCAGGACCATCAGGATCAGCAGCACGACCACGAGGATCACCGGGATGATGACCGTGCGGTCGCGGATGGACGTGTCGTTCGTGTCCACGTCGATCGCGGTCTGGCCACCGACGAGTGCCGTGCCTTCGCCGAGCGCGTCATCCAGGCTCGTGCGCAGCTCGCGGACGGTGTCCTCGGCGGCGATCGAATCGGCCGCATCCGTCAACGTCGCGACCAGCAGGACCTCGCCGGAGGAGACCGTGGGCTCGGGAGCGGGCGTGCCGGGGGGTCCGAACGCGGTGAGGACGAGCTCGCCGTTCTGCAGTTCGACCGGCGCCTGACCGGACGGGGAGTCCGCCGAGACGATCGAGACGCTGTCGATGCCGTCGGATTCGTCGAGGACGGTGACCGCGTCCACGGCGTCGTCCTCGGCGACCAGGACGTATGCCGGGCTGCCGGAACCGGCCGGGAAGTGCTCGGACAGGGCCACCTGGCCGTCGCGCGACTCGGAGTACCCCAGCACGAAGTCGCTGGTGGGCACGCCGTCCGCCTTCAGCTGCGTGATACCGGCGGCGCCGACGAGGAGGACGACGGTGCTGATGATCCACACCGGGCGGGCGTGGCGCGCCACGTACCGGGCGACCTTCGCCCACAGCCCGCGGACGGGCTGGGACAGGTCGTCGGAGATCTCGGCGGGGCGTTCCTTGGGGATGAAGGGCCAGAACGCCGCACGGCCGACGAGGGCCAGGAGCGCGGGCAAGAAGGTCAGGGCGGAGAGCATCGCGAAGGCGATGCCGATCGAGGCGATGGGCCCCAGGGCACGGTTGCTCGCGAGATCCGACAGGAGGAGGCAGAGCAGGCCCGCGATGACCGTGCCACCGGAGGCGAGGATGGGCTCCCACGCGCCTCGCCACGCCCGGGTCACCGCTTCCCAGCGGCCCGCGCCTTCGGCGACGACCTCGCGGAAGCGGGCGACGTACAGCAGCGCGTAGTCCGTCGCGGCGCCGATCACCAGGATGAACAGGATGCCCTGCACCTGACCGTTCAGGATGAAGATGTCCGCCTTCGCGAGCCACCAGACCGTCAGGAGCGCGACGCACAGCGCGAACACCGAGGTCATCAGCACGAGCACCGGCAGCAGCGGAGAGCGGTACACGATGATGAGGATCACGAAGACGGCGGCCAGCGCCACGATGAGCAGCAGACCGTCGATGCCGAGGAAGCCCTCGGCGAGGTCGGCCGTGAATCCGGCCGGACCGGTCACCCAGGCTTCCACCCCGGCGGGGAGGTCCTCGGCCAGCACATCGCGGACCTCCTCGACGACGTCACGGACCTCGCCGGACGAGTCGATCGGGACGAAGATCTGCACGGCCTGTCCGTCATCGGACACGACCGGCGGCGAGACCCCTTCGAGCACGCCGTCCAGCTCCGCGACGTCGTCCGCCACGGTCTGCACGTCGGCGATCTGCTCCTCGGTGAGCTCGCTGTCGCTGGCGACCACGACGACCGCGGGGATGCTCTCATCCCCCAGGAAGTCGGTCAGACGCTCGTTGACCTGCGTGGCCGCCGCGCTCTGCGGGAGGAAGGTCGACTGGTCGTTCGTCGCGACCTCGCTGACCTTGCCGAAGTACGGCCCGCCGATGGCGCCGCCGGCGACCCAGATCAGAACGAGCAGTACCGGAATCCCGATCCGCAGCCAACCGGACGGCTTCGAGCCGCGTGAGTGTTTCGTCCGCATGTAACTAGCTTATCTAGCTATCTCCATTCGCGCTAATCCCTGCGCGACCACCGCTCACCCCTCGACGAACATCAGCACGATCGAGGCGACCGCCGAGAGCACTCCGACCGCCGCGCATCCGATGGCCAGCCACAGTGCCGGGCGGATGGCCGGGGCACGGCGCGAGAAGCGGATCCGGTTCGAACCGAGCCGGTAGAACAGATCAACCGTGTCGGCCCAGCCGACGTGCTCGTCGTCACTCGGGGACAGGACGGCCTCCCCCACGCCCCCGTCCGCCGCGAACCAGCGGACGACCCTTCCGCTCGGTGTCGTCTCCACGACGGCGGATGCGGGCAGCCACGTGCCGTCGGCCAGCACGACGGTCAGGGTGACTCCGGCGAAGACCACCCCGGCGCCGAGGCCCACCCAGGTGAAGACCTCGAGGAGGATGTCGAGTGTGCTTCCCATGCGCCCCCGCCTCAGGGATACGAAAGCGGGGCCCGAGCGGGCCCCGCTTCGTGTCGGAGCCACCTAAGGGAATCGAACCCTTGACCTATTCATTACGAGTGAATCGCTCTGCCGTCTGAGCTAAGGTGGCGCGCCGCGCTTACGCGTTGCACGATGATCGATCTTACATGGTTGCGCCGGGCTCCGTGCACCACGGCCGCGCGGAGCGGGCTGTGACGATGTGTGACGACCGAATCGTCCCCCGCGCGGACTGCACCTACCGTCGAATCCGGCACCGCGACGAGGCGAGCGTGGTCTCCGAGAGCACGCGACGCGGTCAGGGCCGTCGTCCCCGCGGTGCTGTCGAGACCGTCAGGAGACCCCCATGTCCAAGAAGCACCTCACCGCCGCAGCACTCGTCCTCCCCCTCGCCCTCATGCTCGGCGCCTGCGCCGGGACCTCCGCCGACGGCGCGTCCGACGGTCCCGTCCGGATCGGCGTGGTCGGCGCCGGCGACCCGTACTGGGAGACCTACGTCGACGCCGCCGCGGCGGAGGGCATCGAGGTCGAGCTGGTCGACTTCAGTGAGTACACCCAGCCGAACCCCGCTCTGACCGCGGGCGAGCTCGACCTCAACCAGTTCCAGCACATCGTCTACCTGGCCACTTACAACGTCGCGAGCGACGAGGATCTGGTGCCGATCGGCTCCACCGCGATCTACCCGCTCGGCCTGTACTCGAGCAAGTACGACTCGGTCGAGGACATCCCCGCCGGCGAGACCGTCGCGGTCTCCAACGACGAGAGCAACCAGGCCCGCGGACTGCTCGTGCTGCAGTCGGCCGGACTCATCGAGCTCGAGGACGGCGGCTCCATCTTCTCCACCGTCGCCGACGTGCTGCCGGAGTCGAAGGTGAAGGTGCAGGCGCTCGACGCCGCGCTGACGGCGACGTCGCTGCCAGATGTCGCCGCCGCGATCATCAACAACGACTTCGTGGAGGACGCCGGCCTGAGCTTCGCCGACGCGATCGCACAGGACGACCCGTCAGACCCCAACGCCCTCCCGTACGTGAACATCTTTGCCGCGCGCGCCGAGGACACCGACGATGAGACCTACCTGAAGCTCGTCGAGATCTACCAGGACACGGTGGCCGTCCAGGACGGCGTCCAGGCCGCATCCGGTGACACCGCCGTGCTGCTGAAGACCCCGACCGCCGATCTGCTGACCTCCCTGCAGGACGTGGAAGCGGACATCCGCGCCCAGCAGTAGCAGTGCCCCGAGCGTGCGGTCCGTCCTCGAGGACGGGCCGCACGCTCACCCCGTCCCCCTGAGGAGCACCATGACGCTCATCCGTCTCCGCGGCGTCGGCAAGACCTTCCCCGCCCCCACGAAGGACGCCGCGCCGATCGTGGCCGTCGACGACGTCGATCTGGATGTGGCTGCGGGCGAGGTCTGCGGCATCATCGGCTATTCCGGCGCCGGCAAGAGCACGGTGCTGCGCCTCATCAACGCGCTCGAGACCCCGACGAGCGGGACGGTGGAGATCGACGGCAGGGACATCACGCGACTGCGGGAGAAAGACCTCCGCACCCTCCGCAGCGACATCGGGATGATCTTCCAGCAGTTCAACCTCTTCGAATCCCGCACCGTGGCCGGCAACGTCGCCTACCCGCTGGAGGTGGCGGGGAGGTCCCGAGCGGAGATCTCCACACGGGTGGCCGAGCTCCTGGAGTTCGTCGGGCTCACCGCGAAGGCACGGAACCATCCGGAGCAGCTCTCCGGCGGGCAGAAGCAGCGCGTGGGCATCGCGCGCGCTCTTGCCACCAGCCCCCGCATCCTGCTGGCCGACGAGGCCACGAGCGCCCTCGACCCGGACACCACGCAGGAGGTACTGGCGCTCCTGCGCCGGGTGAACCGGGAGCTCGGGGTCACGATCGTGGTGATAACCCACGAGATGGAGGTGGTCCGCTCCATCGCCGACCGCGTGGTCGTCATGGAGCAGGGCCGGGTCATCGAGACGGGCAGCGTGTTCGATGTGCTCTCCGCCCCCAGAGAGCGCGCGACCCGTCGGTTCGTGGGCAGCATCATCGACGAGGTCCCCTCCGGCGAGCAGCTGCGCACGCTGCGGGGACGCCACCCCGGGCGCATCGTCACGTTCACCATCCGCGACGGCGACGTCGATCAGGCGGACGTGTTCACCGCGCTGTCGTCGCACGGCGTCCGGTTCGAGCTGATCCACGGCGGCATCAACGACATCGGCGGCCGCGTCTTCGGCCATCTGACGCTCGCGCTCACCGGAGACCCGGATGCGGTCGCCCGCGCGATCACCGCGGCCGCGGCGTTCGCGCCGCTGATCGAGGAGGAGATCCGTGGATAGGCTCGTCGACCTGCTGCCGAACCTCTGGGAGGCCACGGCGGAGACGCTGTACATGGTGACCGCCAGCCTCGTGCTCGGCGGCATCGGCGGCCTGATCCTGGGGGTGGCGCTGTACGCCACACGCGCCGGCAGCCTGTTCCCCCACCGTGCCGTCTTCGGCGTGCTGAACGTCATCGTCAACACGGTCCGGCCGATCCCCTTCGTGATCCTGCTCACCGCCCTGCAGCCGTTCGCGCGCGGCGTCGGCATCCCCGGCATCGGCACGAACTTCGGCGTCTTCGTGATCTCGATCGCCTCGCTGTTCGCCATCAGCCGGATCGTGGAGCAGAACCTGCTGACGGTCCGCCCGGGGGTGATCGAGGCCGCCCGGGCGGCCGGAGCGAGCCGCAGCCGCATCCTGTTCCGCCTGATCCCCCGCGAGGCGCTCGGGCCCCTCATCCTGGGCTACACGTTCATCGTCGTCGCGCTGGTCGATATGACCGCGATGGCCGGCGCCGTCGCCGCGGGCGGCCTCGGCGACTTCGCCATCGTCTACGGCTTCAAGCAGTTCAACCCGTGGGTGACCTGGTCGGCCGTCGTCGTGATCGTGATCATCGTGCAGGGCGTGCAGTTCTTCGGGAACGCCCTCGCGCGGCGCGTCCTGCGCCGCTGAGGGTCACTCGCAGCGCAGCCCGTCCCGGGGCACGGTTCCGTCGATGAAGTAGGCCTCGACCGCCTCGTCGACGCACTCGTTGCCCTTGAGGTACCCGGTGTGGCCCTCCCCCACCCGTGTGATGAGCACGGCCGAGGCGAGCTGGTCGGCCAGGGCGACCGACCATTCGTAGGGCGTGGCCGGGTCGTTCGTGGTGCCGATGACGACGATGGGTGCGGCCCCCCGGGCGGTCAGTGCGTCGCGGGTGCCGGTCGGCTCGTACGGCCACACCTCGCACAGATCCACGCCGTCCCAGTACGGTGCGACGGTCGGCGCCTTCTCGGCGAGCACCGCCCGGGCCGCCTCCTCCTGCTCAGGGGTCGGCGCATCCGGGTAGTCCATGCAGTTGTACGCGAGGAACGCCTCCGTGGAGTTGTCCGTGTAGCGTCCGTCGCTGCGGGCGTAGTAGAAATCGGCGAGCAGGAACGCGGTCGCCGGGTTCCCCTGGAGGGTCTCCCGCAACGCCGTGGTCAGCGTCGGCCAGTTCCCCTGGTTGTAGAGCGCGGCGATGATGGCGGTGAGGAGCGTGTCGGCGCCGAGACGCCGTCCGTCGGCGCCCGCGAGCGGTGCGCGATCCACACTCGCCAGCAGCGTCCCGATGTCGGCCATACCGTCGTCGACGGTGCCCGCGAACGGGCAGTCGCTCGTGCGCAGGCACGACGCCATGTAGGCGCGCAGGGCCGACTCGAAACCGATCGCCTGCGTGGTGGAGACCTCCAGCTCGGACGTCTGCGGGTCGATCGCGCCGTCGAGGACGAAGCGGCCCACCCGCTCCGGGTAGAGCTCCGCGTAGGTGGCGCCGAGGAACGTTCCGTACGAGTACCCGAGCAGATTCAGCGTCTCGTCGCCCAGCACGGCGCGCAGGAGGTCCATGTCGCGCGCCGCCTGGACGGTTGTGACGTAGGGCAGGATGCCGTCGCTGTTCGCGTCGCAGGCCGCGGCGAACGCCTCGTTGCGGGCGTTCAGCTCGTCCGTCCACTCCTGCGTGCCGCGCGGAGCCGCAGGCACGTCGTAGAGGTACGCGTCCATGCCGGCCGCGTCCAGACAGCGCACCGCGGTGGACTCGCCGACGCCGCGGGGGTCGAAGCCGATCACGTCGTAGTGCTGCTGCAGCGCTTCGCCGGTGGCGAAGCCGATGCTGTCGCGGATGAGCTCCACCCCGCTCGCGCCGGGGCCGCCCGGGTTGACCAGGAGGGATCCCAGCGGGTCGCCGTCGGTCGCGCGCTGCCGGATGATCGCCAGGCCGATCTCGCCGAGGTCCGGATCCGTCCAGTCGAGCGGAGCCCGCACGGTGGTGCAGTCGAAGCCCGTGCCGCAGTCCTCCCACGCGAGCTCCTGGGAGTAGAACGGCACCAGGTCCTCGTCGACGCCGGACACGTCCGGCGTCGCGCTGCGGGAGGGCGCCGGCGGGTCGGGCAGGAACGAGCACCCCGACAACAGCAGGGCCGCCACGGCGATCGTCGCGACGGCGGCGCGGCGCAGCGCCCGGGCAGGGGTTCTCATGAAGCGGACCTTCCGGTGACGACGGCGACGAGCAGGCTCTCCAGCGCCAGGGTCGGAGCGGCGTTGCGCTCCACGTTCCGGCGGGTGAGGGCGATCTCGTCCAGGACGAGCAGCGTGCGGGGGGGAGCCCAGATCTCGGCGAGGGAGCGTAGTTCCTGGGCGAGCTCGAGGTTGATGAGCCCCTCCTCACGCCCGAATTGCAGCATCACCACGTCGCGGAACATCGACTGGAGATCGGTGAGCACGCGGTCGATCCCGTCGCGCAGGCTCCGGGTCGCCCGTCGCTTCTGCTCGTCCGCGAGGGCGTTCAGCTGGGACCGCACCGCGGGCGGCACGGCTGCCCCCTCGGCGATGCCCACCGTGCGCAGCAACTGCGCCCGCTCGGCTTCATCGCGTTCGAGGGTGAGGGCCTTGGCGTCCTCGGTCGCGGCCTGCACGATCCGCGCCGCCGCTTCCACGGCGTCGCCGACGCTGCGCACGGCGAGCACCGCACGGAGTGTGGCGTCCCGGCGTGTCCGCGCGTCCGCGTCCGTCGCCAGCCGCTGCGCCATGCCGATGTGCCGCTGGGCGTGACGCGCCGACTGCGCGGCGATCGCCGGATCCGTGCCGGTGCGCTGGACGATCAGTCGGGCGACGTCGTCGACATCGGGTTCGTGCAGGCGCACGGTCCGCACCCGGGAGCGGATCGTCGGCAGCAGGTCCGCGTCGCTGGGCGCGCAGAGTACCCAGACGGTGCGCTCGGGCGGTTCCTCGAGGGCCTTCAGGAGCACGTTGGAAGTGCGTTCGGCCATCCGATCGGCGTCTTCGACCACGATCACCCGGTAGCGTCCGAGCGAGGGGGAGAAATAGGCGCGTTCGACGAGTTTCCGCGCCTCCTCGATCCGGATGATGACCTGCTCGGTGCGGAGCGCCGTGAGGTCGGGATGCGTCCCGGACAGCACCTGCTGCATCGCGGAGGTGTCGCCGGGCTCCGCGATGAGAGCGGCGGCGAAGGCGTAGGCGAGGGTGGACCGACCGGAACCGGGGGGCCCCGTGATCAGCCAGGCATGGGTCATCTGGGCCGGATCCTCGGCCGCGGAACGCAGCATCCCGACCGCCTCGTCCTGGCCCCAGACCTCGCCCCAGGGGATGGTGGCGGACGCAGACTGCATGCATTCACCCTAACTGCGAGCAGCGACCCGCACGGGCCCGCCGACCGCTTCCGTGCACAGTTACAGCAGGGCGGCGATGCGGTCCCGGATCGCCGCGGCGATCTCGGCGGGAGGACGCCCGGCATCGACCACCACGAACCGTCCGGGCTCCGCTGCGGCGAGATCCAGGTACGCCGCGCGCACCCGCTCGTGGAAGTCCGCCCGCTCCGCCTCAAGCCGGTCGAACGGCTTGTCCGCCGCATCCAGCCGCCGCCGCGCGGTGTCCGGATCGAGGTCCAGCAGCACCGTCACGTCGGGAAGGACACCGCCCGTCGCCCACAGCGAGAGGTCCCGGACCTCGGTCGCGTCCAGGACCCGGCCCGCACCCTGGTAGGCCACGGAGGAGTCCAGATACCTGTCCTGGATCACCACCTCGCCCCGGGCGAGCGCCGGACGCACGAGCGTGTCGATGTGCTGCGCACGATCGGCCGCGTAGAGCAACGCCTCGGCGCGCGGGGAGATCTCCCCGCGGTGGTGCAGCACGATGTCGCGCACGAGCACGCCCACCTCGGTGCCGCCCGGTTCGCGCGTGCGCAGCACCGTCCGCCCCAGCCCGCTGAGCCACTCCTCGAGCAGCGCGGCCTGCGTGGTCTTGCCCGAGCCGTCGCCGCCCTCGAAGGTCACCCAGAGACCGGGCGCGTGCCCGCTCACTTCTTCTTCGCGGCGGGCTTGCGGGTCGTCGCCTTGCGCTTGGGGGCCGGTCCCTTCGCACGCTTGTCGGCGAGCAACTGCTTCGCGCGCTCGAAGTCGACGTCCTCCACGGTCTCGCCGCGCGGGATCGTGGCGTTGGTCTCGCCGTCGGTGACGTACGGGCCGAAGCGGCCGTCCTTCACCTTGATCGGCTTGCCGCTGACCGGATCCGCGTCGAACTCCTTGAGCGCGCTGGACGCACGCCGGGCACCGTACTTCGGCTGTGCGTAGATCTCCAGCGCCTGCTCGAGCGTCACGTCGAAGATGAGTTGCTCGTTCTCGAGCGTCCGGGAGTCGGCGCCCTTCTTCAGGTAGGGACCGTACCGGCCGTTCTGCGCGGTGATCTGCTCGTCCGTGGCGGGGTCGACCCCGACCACGCGCGGCAGGTCCAGCAGCTTCAGCGCGGTCTCGAGGTCGATCGTGTCGACCGACATGCTCTTGAACAGGGATGCCGTGCGGGGCTTCGGCGCGGCGACCTTCTTCGCCCCGCGCTTCTTCGGCGCCTCGACAACCTCCCCGGTGGACGCGTCCGCATCCTCCGGATCGGTCGGCTCGACCTCCTGCACGTAGGGTCCGAACCGGCCGTCCTTGACGACGACGAGTTTGCCGTTCTCGGGGTTCTCCCCCAGCACACGGTCGCCCGCCACCGGCGCGTCGATGAGCTCCTGCGCCTTCTCCGGGGTGAGCTCGTCGGGGGCGAGGTCCTCGGGGACGTTGACGATGCGGGGCTTCGCCTCCGGGTCGTCCGATTCGACGACCTCCAGGTACGGGCCGTACTTGCCGAAGCGCAGCGTGGCGGTGTCGGTGATGCGCGTGGAGTTCAGTTCGCGCGCGTCGATGTCACCGAGGTTGTCCACGATGTTGCGGAGCCCGGCGTGGTTCTCCGAACCGAAGTAGAAGTCCCGCAACCACTGCTCGCGCCGCTGCTCGCCGCGGGCGATGGCATCCAGGTCGTCCTCGAGCGCCGCGGTGAAGTCGTAGTCGACGAGGTCGGCGAAGTGCTCCTCCAGCAACCGCACGACGCTGAACGCCAGCCAGCTGGGGACGAGCGCCTGTCCGCGCTTGCTCACGTAACCGCGGTCCAGGATGACGTCGATGATGCTGGCGAAGGTCGAGGGACGGCCGATGCCGCGCTCCTCGAGCGCCTTCACCAGGCTCGCCTCGGTGTACCGCGGCTTCGGGTTCGTGCTGTGTCCCTTGGGCTCGACGTCCCGTGCGGCCAGCACATCGCCGACGGCGAGCGCGGGCAGCGCCTGGTCGTCGGCCTTGTCCGCGTCGCCGCGCTTCTCGTCGCGACCCTCCTCGTACGCCTCCAGGAAGCCCTTGAAGGTGTAGACGGTGCCGGATGCGGTGAACTCCACCGACTTGCCGCCGGCGGTCAGCGACAGCGTGGTCGTGGTGGTCTCGTACTTCGCGTCGGACATCTGGCTCGCGACCGTGCGCTTCCAGATGAGCTCGTACACGCGCTGCTCGTCGCGATCCAGCTGCCCGGCCACGGAGGCGGGGGTCCGGAAGTTCTCCCCGGACGGGCGGATCGCCTCGTGCGCCTCCTGCGCGTTCTTGCTCTTGCTCGCGTAGGTGCGCGGGTTGGCGGGCACGGCCCGGTCGCCGTAGAGCGCGACCGCCTGCTCGCGAGCGGCCTGGATGGCCTGGCTCGACAGCGAGGTCGAGTCGGTGCGCATATAGGTGATGTACCCCTTCTCGTAGAGACGCTGGGCGACGCTCATGGCGTGCTTCGCGCTCATCGAGAGCTTGCGACCGGCCTCCTGCTGCAGGGTGGAGGTGGTGAACGGCGCCTTGGGGCTGCGGGTACCGGGCTTGGCCTCGAGGTTGGAGACCGTGACCTCGCCGACCTGCTCGATCGCGGCGGCCAGTTCGCGGGCGTCCTTCTCGGACAGCACGATGACGGCCTTCTTCAGCTTGCCGCGGTCGTCGAAGTCGGTTCCTCGTGCGAGCGGCGCTCCATCGATGCGTGCCAGGCGCGCAGTGAAGCCGGTGCCGTCCTTGACGGCGAGGGTCTCGATGCCCCAGTAGTCGGCCGAGACGAACGCCATGCGCTCGCGCTCGCGTTCCACGACCATGCGGGTCGCGGCGGACTGCACGCGCCCGGCGCTCAGCGCCGTACCCTCGCGGCCGCTGCCGACCTTCCGCCACAGCACCGGGGACACGTCCCACCCGTACAGGCGGTCCAGCACACGGCGGGTCTCCTGCGCGTCGACGAGCGCGAGGTCCAGCTCGCGCGTGTTCTCCGCGGCGGCGCGGATGGCGTCCTTGGTGATCTCGTGGAAGACCATGCGCTTGACCGGGACCTTGGGCTTGAGTACCTCGAGCAGGTGCCAGGCGATCGCCTCGCCCTCACGGTCCTCATCGGTGGCGAGCAGGACCTCGTCGGCGTCCTTCAGCGCGCGCTTCAGTTCGGTGACCGTCTTGGTCTTCCGATCGTTGATCACGTAGTAGGGCTCGAAGCCGTTGTCGACGTCGATCGAGTACTTGCCGTACGCGGCCTTCTTCTCGGCCGGGATGTCCTTCTTGCTCGCGAGGTCGCGGATGTGGCCGACGGAGCTGAGGACCTCGTAGCCGTCACCCAGGTACCCCTGGATGGAGGTCATCTTCGTCGGCGACTCGACGATCACGAGCTTCTTGCCCTGACCGGTCTTCGTCTTCGCGCCCTGTGCCAACAGAGGTCCTTTCGTCGTTTGCACACCATACACACTCGCGCAAGGCAGGCTGCTGGGAGGCATCATCGGCCGACGACGATCGTCTGGCCGGGTGGCGGCCCCGCTCGCGCGACGGCCATGGCGGGGAACGGACCGAACGAGCCACTGATCCGGACCGTTGCGGTGATTCCCTCTACCTCGCAGGATACGACGTCGAACGCCCCCTCGGCTGCGATCCGGCCGGCGCGGTCGCACGGGACGCCCGAGATCGCCCCGGACGCGGCGTCGGCCGCAGCGAGCGCGGCAGCGTCCACCGCGGCGGAGAGACGCTGCGCGTGCACGGCCCCCGCGCCGACCGCGGCGAGCCCGACCGTCACGGTCGCGAGGACGGCGAGCATGCCCGCCGAGGTGGCCGCGCCCGGCATCAGCGTCCCCCGTCGAGCGCGCAGGATCGCGCGTGGACGCGGACCCCCGGGAGCACCGGACCGGCCGGGGCGGAGGCCACCACGCACACGAGGTCGTCCTCGCGGGCGAGGGTGCTGCGCGCACCGCCGACCGAGCCTGCCACGAGGGCGAAGGCGCGGCCCTCGTCGTCGCCGCGAGCGACCAGCCGCGCGGCGTCCGCCGTCGCGTCCTGGAGGCGCACCTGCCGGGACGCCGTCGACAACGCGCCCACGCACAGGGCGACGAGCAGGACGATCGCCGGCAGGGCGACCGCGAACTCGGCGCTGACCGAGCCGCGGTCGCCGAGCCGGCCTCTCATTCGACCGTCAGGGCGCGGCGCACGAGGTCCTCGAGGATCCCCCGCACCGCGTCGGAGCGCATGATGACGACGAGCATGCCGGCGAACGCGACCGCCGCCATCGTGGCGATCGCGTATTCGGCGGTCGCGGCGCCGCTCTCATCGGCGAACAGGGACCTCGCCCGGGCGGTGCCGAGGGGCGGGAGCGGGGTGACGTGGGGCCGTCTGCGGATGCGGCGCGCACGGGGAGTCGGGGACATGGATCTTCCTTTCGGTTCGGGGCACGGATGGTGGGCACGGACAGCACGGACGGTCACGGCGTCACAGTCCGAGGGATGTGGAGGACAGGATGCTGATCAGCATCGGGGCCACGCCCAGCACGATGAACGCGGGCAGGACGCACACGCCGAGCGGCAGCAGGAGGGACGCGGCGAGGCGTGCGGCCCGCATCCGGCCGTCCGTCCGCGCGCGGTGCCGGGCGATCGCGGCGGCCGCCCGCAGCAACTCCGCCGCCGGGACGCCGGCGTCTCGGGAGAGCCCGAGGATGCGCTCCAGGTCCGCATCCTCCGACGTGTCGGGAGCGGCCGCGGCGCGCACCGGGCGCTCGTCCGCCGTGCCGAGCGCATCGGCGGCGAGCCGGCGAGCGCGCTCGAGCGAGACGCCCCCGCTGAGCGCGATGGCGGTGAGTTCGGCACGCAGCCCCGGCACGCCGGGCGGCGGACCCGCCGACCGGACCAGACGCGCGTTCCACCGGCGCGCGAGCACCGTCAGCACCACGCCGACCACGAGGCACGTCACTCCCCCGGGGGTTCCGGTGAGCACGCCCAGCGTGTCGAAGCCGAGCGCCAACCCCAGCAGCACCGCGACCAGCGGCAGCCAGCTCATCAGGCGCGCCGTAGAGGCGGGTTCCGCCAGCGCCACCCGCACCTCGTCACGGCAGTCGTCCGCATCCCGCAAGGCGGACGCGACCGCGCGGAGCGCGTCGGCGAGGGGCGCACCGACGGATGTGGCCACCTGCCAGGCCGCACCCACCGCCTGCCACCGGACGCCCTGGGAGCCGATCGCGGCTCCCAGGTCCGCACCCGCCGCGTGGGCGTCGAGGATCTCCGCCGCGTCCCGCTCCCCCGAGTCGGCCAGGAAGCGCCAGGCCGGCGCCGGGGCGACACCCGCCTGCAGCAGCACGGCCAGACGCAGCGCGACCTCCGGCGTCCGGTCGGCGTGGGTGCGGCGTCGCGGGATCAGCCCGGCCACGGGAGCACCTCCACCCCGAGCCGGCCGTCCTCCAGCCGTGGTCGCCCCAGTCCCGCGACGTGCCGCCGGCCGTCCGCACCCCGGGAGAGATGGACGATCCAGCCGATGGCGCTGACCACCTGACGGGCGAGCGCCCCGTCGCCGAGCCCGGCCAGCGCGCCCAGCGCCTCGAGCCGAGCCGGCACGTCCGCCAGACCGTTCGCGTGCAACGTGCCCGCCCCGCCGTCGTGTCCGGTGTTGAGCGCCGACAGCAGCTCACGCACCTCCGCCCCGCGACACTCCCCGACCACCAGCCGGTCCGGTCGCATCCGCAGAGCCTCCCGCACGAGCCGTGCCAGGTCGATTCCGCCGGCACCCTCGAGATTCGGTTGCCGCGCCTCCAGGCGCACATGGTGCGGGTGGTCGATCCGGAGTTCGGCGACATCCTCGATCGTCACGATCCGCTCCTCCGGGCGGGCAGCGCCGAGCAGCGCCGCCAGCAGAGTGGTCTTGCCGGTCCCCGCCGCGCCGGTGACGAGCAGATTCGCCCGGTCCGCCACCAGTCCCGCGAGACGCTCCCCACCCCGGTGGTCGAACATCCCCGCGCGCTCGAGATCCGCCAACCCGGCGAGCGTCCGACGAGGCACGCGGAGGGAGATCGTCGTTCCATCGGCGCAGACCGGCGGGAGCACCGCGTGCACGCGGATGCCGCCGGCGAGCCGCACATCGACACAAGGGGTGGCGTCGTCGATGTGACGGCCACCCAACGCGATGAGCGTCACCGCGAGGTCCCGCACCTCCTCTTCGTCGGCACGCCACCCCGTCACCGGCCGAGCCCCGTCGCCGCGGTCGACGAACAACCCGGACGCGCCGTTGAGGAACACGTCCGTCACATCCGGGTCGTCGACGTGGCGACGCAGGATCTCCGGCAGGCCATCGAGCGGTGATTCCCGCGGCCGTCGATCGCCGGGGACCGCCGCCGCAACCGGCGCACCACCGCGCGGGGCGACGACGAACGGATGCGGCATGCCCCGACGCTAGGGCTCGCTCCGGGCGAGCCGGTCGCGTCCGCGGCGAGCGGTGGAGGAAGGGCCGTCCCCCACGGCTGGGGAGAAGCCAAGAAGAAGAAGGGGCGGCATCCCGTTGGGGGGTAGGGATGCCGCCGTGGCGGCCCCTCGAACTGGGGGGTGAGGACGGCCGCGCACCCCGTCCGAAGACGGGCGTATCGAGCCTACGCAAGGTCGGAGACGGGTGCCAAACCCTCGCGGCGCGGCGGTGCGTGGGCACCAACTAACGGGGGTGGCGACGCCCCCCGACGTCCCCGGAAAATGGAGGCGGGCCAGTCTCTGCGCCCCGTGTCACCCCCGCCGTCACGGCGAGCCGCAAAGGAGCGAGCACAGATGAGCAGCCAGATCGACCATCTCCTCAACGAGGACCGCCGATTCGCGCCGAGCGAGGACTTCGCCGCGGCCGCCGTGGGCACCGCGGACCTCTACCACCAGGCCGCGACCGATCGCGAGGGCTTCTGGGCCGACCGCGCGCGCGAGCTGCTGCACTGGCAGACGCCGTTCACCAAGGTGCTGGACTGGAGCAACCCGCCCTTCGCCACCTGGTTCGAGGACGGAGAGCTGAACGTCGCGTACAACTGCCTCGACCGCCATGTGGAGGCCGGCAACGGCGACCGGGTCGCCCTGCTCTGGGAGGGCGAGCCGGGCGACGAGCGGCGCGTGACCTACGCCGAACTCACAGACGAGGTGAAACGCCTCGCCAACGTCCTGACCGAGCTCGGCATCGGCCGCGGAGACCGGGTGGCCGTGTACCTCCCGATGATCCCCGAGGCGGTCGCGGCGATGCTCGCGGTCGCACGGGTCGGCGCGGTCCATTCCGTCGTGTTCGGCGGGTTCTCCGCCGACAGCCTGCGGGCGCGCATCGACGACGCCGGGGCCAAGCTCGTCATCACGGCGGACGGCGGATACCGCAAGGGCCGGGTCTCCGCGCTCAAGCCCGCCGTCGACCTCGCGCTCGCCGACCGCAACGGCTCGGGCGTCCAGGAGACGGTCGAGCACGTACTGGTCGTGCGACGCGGCGAGAACGACGTGGATTGGACGCCGGGACGGGATCTGTGGTGGCACGAGGTGGTGCCGGCCGCATCCGCCGAGCACGTGGCGGAGGCTTTCCCGGCGGAGAACCCGCTGTTCATCCTGTACACCTCCGGCACGACCGGTAAGCCCAAGGGCATCCTGCACACCTCGGGCGGCTACCTGACGCAGGCCGCCTTCACCAACCGGGTCGTGCACGACATCCACCCGGAGTCCGACGTGTATTGGTGCACCGCGGACGTCGGCTGGATCACCGGACACACCTACGTGACGTACGGGCCGCTGGCGAACGGTGCCACCCAGGTGATGTACGAAGGGACGCCGGACACCCCGCATCCGGGCCGCTGGTGGGAGCTGGTGGAGAAGTACGGCGTCACCATCCTGTACACCGCCCCCACCGCCATCCGCTCCTTCATGAAGATCGGCCGCCAGGTCGCGCAGCAGTTCGACCTGTCCAGCCTCCGGCTGCTCGGCTCCGTCGGCGAACCCATCAACCCGGAGGCATGGATGTGGTACCGCTCGGTGATCGGCGGCGACCGGGCCCCGATCATCGACACCTGGTGGCAGACCGAGACCGGCGCGATGATGATCTCCGCCCTTCCCGGGGTGACCGAGACGAAGCCCGGGTCGGCGCAGGTGCCGCTGCCCGGCATCACCGTGGACGTCGTCGACGACGCCGGCCAGGAGGTCGGGAACGGCAACGGGGGCCTCCTGGTCATCACGGAGCCGTGGCCGGCGATGCTCCGCGGCATCTGGGGGGACCCCGACCGCTTCGTCGAGACCTACTGGGACAAGTTCGCCGAGCAGGGCTTCTACTTCGCCGGGGACGGTGCCCGGCTCGACGACGACGGGGACGTCTGGCTGCTCGGCCGGGTGGACGACGTCATGAACGTCTCCGGGCACCGGCTCTCCACCGCCGAGATCGAGTCGGCCCTGGTCGGGAACGAAGCGGTCGCCGAGGCGGCGGTGGTGGGGGCCAGCGACGAGACCACCGGCCAGGCGGTCGTTGCCTTCGTCATCATCAAGGAGAGCTACCTCAAGGCGCATTCCCCCGAGGGACTCGCCCAGACCCTGCGCGCGTGGGTGGGCGAGCAGATCGGCCCGATCGCCCGTCCCCGCGACGTGTACATCGTCGGCGAACTGCCCAAGACGCGTTCCGGCAAGATCATGCGACGCCTCCTCCGCGACGTCGCGGAGGGGCGCGAGGTCGGCGACACCACGACGCTCGCCGACACGGCGGTGATGTCGGTCATCTCCGCTCAGGTGAAGTAGCCGCATCCGACGGTAAAGCCGAGGTCAGGACATCCCGGAGGATGCGTCCTGACCTCGGCTTCGTCGTCCGTGCGCGGCTCAGGCGACGGTGAAGACGACCTCCACCTCGACGGGGCTGTCCAGAGGCAGCACCGGCACGCCCACGGCGGAACGCGCATGGCGGCCGTCGTCGCCGAAGACCTCGGCGAGCAGCTCGCTGGCGCCGTTGATGACACCCGGCTGCCCGGTGAACTCGGGAACCGACGCGACGAACCCGGTCACCTTCAACACTCCCGTGAGCCGGTCGACGCCCCCCACAGCGGCGGCCGCGGCGGCGATGGCGTTCAGTGCGCTGCGGCGCGCGTACTCGTAGGCGTCGGCGGCAGTCACCAGTCCGTGACCTTCACCCACCTTGCCCGTGGCCGGCAGGGCGCCCGAGACGAACGGCAGCTGACCCGCCGTGTAGACCAGGTCCCCGTGCACCTTCGCGGGGACATATGCGGCCACGGGGGGTGCCACCTCGGGCAGCTCCAGACCGAGCGCGGCGAGGCGCTCCTGCGGCGAGGTCACGACCGCTCCCCCTCGAACTGCTTCGCGGCGACCGCTGCCGCGGCCAGTCCCGCGTTCGCGGACGAATCGGCGTCGACGGGTCGTTTCAGGTACGCCACGAGACCGCCCTCCGGGCCGGTGACGACCTGCACGAGCTCCCACCCCTGCTTGCCCCAGTTGTTCAGGATGGCGGCGGTGTTGTGGATGAGAAGAGGTGTGGTGAGGTATTCCCACGTCGTCATTGCGACTCCCGGTCAGGTGGATCGTGGGCGGTCCCCCGCCCGTGCGGATACCAGACGAACCGGGGCATGTCGGGTGATCCCCCAGCATCCTGGCTTACGATCACCCTATGCCCGATACCAAACGCACAGCCACCGGCGTGCTCTCCGGCTTCGCCGGACTCGTCGGTCTGAGCGCGGTGGCCGGTGTTCTCATCACCGCGACCGTGACCCCGGCGATCGCCGTGACCGGAGCCGCAGCCTCGAGCGCGATCACGATGTTCGACAACATGCCGAGCTATCTCGAGATCTCGGATCTGATGGAGCCGACCACCCTCCTGGTCAACGACCCGAACACCGGCGAGTACGTCGAGATGGCGTCGTTCTACGACCAGAACCGCTCACCGGTCGGCTTCGACCAGGTCGCGACGGTCATGTACGACGCCATCCTCTCCAGCGAGGACCCGCGCTACTACGAGCACGGCGGCGTCGACCTGATCGGCACGACCCGTGCCGTGCTGTCGAACCTGCAGGGCGGCGCGAGCACGCAGGGCGGGTCGTCGATCAGCCAGCAGTACGTGAAGAACATCCTCATCCAGAAGTGCGAGTGGGACGCCGTCGGCGAAGAGGAGAAGCAGGCCTGCTTCATCGAGGCCACCAACTCCAGCGGCACGGAGGGCATCGAGCGCAAGCTCCAGGAGATGCGCTACGCCGTCCAGCTCGAGCAGGAGTACTCGAAGAACGACATCCTGCTGGGCTACCTCAACATCGCCAACTTCGGCGGCATCACCTACGGCATCGACGCCGCGGCGCGCCACTACTTCGGCGTCCCCGCGAGCGACCTCAGCCTGAGTCAGGCCGCCGTGCTGGCCGGCATCGTCCAGAATCCCAACACGTACCGCATCGATCAGCCGAACAACGAGGTCAACGGGGCCGCGGACGGCTACGCGCTCACCAAGAAGCGGCAGACGTATGTGCTGAACCGCATGCTGGATGACGGGAAGATCACGCAGGAGCAGCACGACGCCGCCGTCGCCGAGCCGATCACCCCCAACATCACGAACCCGGCGCAGGGGTGCGCCGGCACCATCGCCCCGTACTTCTGCCAGTACGTGGTCGAGGTCATCAAGAACGACCCGGCCTTCGGCGAGACGAGCGAGGACCGGCAGCTCGCGCTGCGCCGCGGCGGCCTCAAGGTGTACACCACGCTGGACTGGCGCCTCCAGGACGCCGCAGCCGCCACGATGGCCGACATCGCACCCAGCTCCATGGAGGGCATGTCCTTCGGCGCCTCCGCGGTGAACATCGAGGCGTCCACGGGACGCGTGCTCTCCATCGCGCAGAACACCCAGTTCAGTGAGGACGCCTCCCTCGCGTCGGACCCCAACTACTCGGCCCTCGTGTACGCGGGCGACCAGAAGTTCGGGAAGTCGGGCGGGTTCAACGCCGGATCCACGTTCAAGATCTTCACTCTCGTCGACTGGCTCGAGCAGGGCCGCTCCGTCAACGAGGTGCTCAACGGCCGCAACCGTGTCTTCCCGCGCATGACCAACTCGTGCTCCGGCGACTGGGTGAACTACGGCGGTGACCGGATCGGCAACTTCGGGAACGTCGGCGGCTACACCGGCACCCCGATGCAGTTCACCTCCGCGTCCCTGAACTCCGGATACCTCGCCATGGCCGAGCAGCTGGACCTCTGCGACATCGGCAAGGTGGCCAGCAAGATGGGCGTGACGCTCGGCAATGGTCAGCCGATCCCGATGACTGTCGCCAACGAGGTCATCGGATCCGACAACGTGTCGCCGATGGCGATGGCCGGTGCATACGCCACGGTCGCCAACAACGGCATCTACTGCCAGCCGCAGGTCATCGACCGCGTGACCGATGCGAACGGCAACGAGCTTCCCAAGCCGGAGCGCACCTGCGAGCAGGTCCTCACCCCCGAGGTCGCGGCCACGGCCGCCTACGCCCTCCGCGGCGTGATGAACGGCGGAACCGGTGCCGGGGCGAACCCGTACGACGGCGTCCCCGTGATCGGCAAGACCGGAACGCACGAGGGATGGCAGTCCTGGATGATCGAGTCCAGCACGGCCGTCGCGACCGCCGTCTGGGTCGGCAATTCGACCGGCGAGGTCAGCTTGTTCAACCGGTCCGCGAACGGGTACCAGCTCTCGAACATGCGCTACGCCATCGCCCGGAACATCCAGGGCGCGGCGAACGACCTGTACGGCGGCAACGCCTTCCCTGCACCGGCAGGCAACCTCACCAAGACCGTGCTGCGCGATGTCCCGAACGTCGTCGGCATGAACGTCGAGGAGGCGCAGGCCCGACTCGAGGACGCCGGATTCACCGTCACTGTGGGCGAGCCGGTCGATTCCGATGCCGCCACCGACGTCGTGGCCGCGCAGAACCCGTCCGGGCAGGCCGCCGGCGGATCGACCATCACGATCAACCCCAGCAACGGCCAGGGCGGCACGATCCCGTCCGTGAGTGGCACCGTGCAGAACGCGCAGCAGCAACTCGCCGCCGCAGGGTTCACCAACGTGGGGCTGGGCGCCTGCACGGAGGACAAGGACCTGAAGCCGAACGAGACGAAGGTGCTGGGCACGAGTCCCGCCGCCGGAACCGCCGCCAACAAGGGCGCGCAGATCACGGTGGACTACGCCAGAGACACCTGCGCACCGTGACGCCGGGCGCCTCCCGCGCCGCCCTCGCCGCCGTGACGGCGGTGGGGGCGGCGGGCCTCGGAGCCGCTGTCTGGGGCGTGGGGATCGAACGGTACCTGTTCACCGTCCGTGAGCACGACGTGCGCGTCCTGCCGCCCGGCTCCCGCCCCCTGCGCGTCCTGCACGTCTCCGACGCCCACATGGCGCCCTGGCAGCACCGCAAGCAGGAGTGGATGGCGACGCTCGCCGCCCTGGAGCCGGATCTCGTCGTGAACACCGGCGACAACCTGGGCCATGCCGACGGCCTGGCGGGTCTCCGGCACGCCTTCGACGGTCTGCGCGGCATCCCGGGTGTCTACGTACACGGATCGAACGATCGTTACGCTCCGACACCGCGCAACCCGTTGCGGTACTTCATGGGACCTTCGGAGAAGGATCCCACGGTCCCGCAGATGGATACCGGTTCCCTCGACCGCTACCTGAGCGATGAGCTCGGCTGGACCGGGATCGACAACACCGCAGCCACGTTGGACGTGGCGGGCCTGCGCATCGACGCCTTCGGGGTGGACGACGCACACCGTGACTGGGACGACCTGGATGCGCTGCCGCCGTTGCGCGTGCAACAGCGCGACGCCGGATCCGCCGACCTGGTCCTGGGCGTCACGCACGCCCCGTACCGCCGGGTGCTGGACAGGTTCACGGATCTTGGCGCGGATCTGCTCCTGGCGGGGCACACCCACGGCGGTCAGGTCCGCATTCCCCTCTCGTCGAAGGCACTCGTCGCGAACTGCGACATCCCCCTGGATCAGGCCCGTGGGCTCAGCACGTGGTCGCACGGCGGACGCGACGTCCCGCTGAACGTCAGCGCGGGGATCGGACACTCCATCTACGCCCCGGTGCGATTCGGATGCCGCCCGGAGGTCACGCTCCTCACGCTCCTGCCGCGGGACTGACGCGCCACAACACCTCCTCCACAGGCACGCCCAGCCCGCGTTCGGCACACATTCGCACGGCCCGGCCGGTGATCGGGCCGCGCGCGGCCGACGCTGGAGGCATGAAACGCGTGCTCCCCGCCCTCCTGATCATCGCGGCCCTCGTGGTGGCCGGGCTCGTCGCCACCCGGCCGGCCCAGGCGGCCTCCCCCGGCAGCGGCTTCGGTGAGTGGGGTCCGTCCACCCGATTCGGCTGGCACGGGTCGATGAACGTCGACGGGATCCACACCTACTGCATCTTCCCCGGACTCCCCCTGCCCACGGGCGAGAGCCAGGACCACGGCATCAGCACGGACGCGGCGGGACTGGATCCCCAGCGTCTCACGGCGATCAACATGCTCATCAGCACGTACGGGCAGACCACCGACCCGGTGCAGGCAGCCGGAGTCGGCTGGGCCGTCAAAGCCATCGCCGACCGCGAGACGGCGCTGCACACGTTCGGCTACCCCGGGGACAGCTTGGCCGGTGCCGTCGACTGGGTCTTCCGGCACATCGCTCCGGCGCACAGCATCGCGGTTCAGCACCTCGCGGAGGCGTACTACGCAGAGGGCATGGCCATGCCCGTCGGCGCGCAGACCGCGTCGGGAGCGCTGCAGTTCACCACGGACGCCTCGGATCCCCTGCTCGGCACGGTGACGGTGATCGCCGATCAACCGGACGCCAGGGGCACCCTCACCCTGGAGCACGCGGTGTTCACCGACACCGGCGAAGCCACCCTCGAAGACGCGCGCGTCGGGCAGGCCTACGCCCTCACCGCCACCCCTACGACCGGACGCGAGCCCGTCACCGTCCGTGGTTCGGGCACGTTCCAGGGAGGATTCCGGCCCGCGGTGCACCATTTCACCACCGCCGGAGGTCAGGACACCGCCGGCCCCGCAGGCAGGACGGAGTTCCCCGTCGCGGGCGAGGATGCGACCCCGAGGGAGACGACCTTCGCCCCTGTCGTCACGACGCAGGTGGCGCACCGGTACATCCCGTCGGGCCGCTACGTGGATGACGTCACGTTCCTCAGCGCACGGGGGGCCTGGCCGCGTGCCGCCGAGCAGGGGTATCTTCCCGTGCGCGCCACGGCGACGCTCTACCGCACCGACCGGGAACCGCTCCTCACCCCGGAGGTCCCCGCCGACGCCGAGGTCGTGGCCACCCTGGAGGCCACGACGGACGGGGCGGTCGGACCCACGGCCCCGTACCGCGTCGAATCGGACGAACCGCTCCCCGGTTCCGGGTTCTACACCGCGGTCTGGAAGATCGACGCCGACGGGCAGCACGCGGAGACCGTCGCAGCGCTGGAGGAGGGATACCGCTGGCAGGAGCAGTTCGGCGAGCAGACCCAGATCACGATGCTGACCGCGGTCTCCTCGCAGGCGGAGCCGGTCGTGGCGGTCGGGGCACCGCTGACCGATGACCTCATCGTCTCAGGGGTACTGCCGGCGGACGGCCTGCACCTCACGGCGTCCGTCCACCGCGTGCCGGACGGAGTCCCGGAGGCTGACGCCTGCACCCCGGAGAACCTGCTGTGGGCCGGCCCGGCTCAACCCGTCCACATCACCGCACCCGGGCGGACGCGGATCGAGGGGCCGGCAGCGCCCGACTTCGGGACCTACGTGTGGCGCGAGCGCGCCGTGGACGCCCAAGGACGGCTCGTGCACGAGGGCGCATGCGGGGTCGAAGCCGAGACGACCCGCGCTCCCCTGCCGACTGTGCAGACGCGCGCCCTCGCGACCGTGGGCTGGGGCGGTGAGGCCACCGACACGGCCATCGTCACCGGCCCCATCCCGGCCACCGGGAGCACCACGCTGACCTTCCAGCTCCACCGTGGCACCGAGGGCGTCGCGCCGGCGGACGCCTGCACGCCCGACTCACTCGTGGCCGACACCTCGGCGACACCCATCACGGTCACCGCCGCCGGTGAATTCCTCTCGCCCGGAGTGCGGCTGCACCATCCAGGCGCCCATTACTGGATCGAACGACTCTGGTACACGCCCGAAGGCGGTGAGCCGCGCCTGCTCGCCGAGGGGGCGTGCGGGCTGGAGAACGAGACGACCATGGTCGAACGTCCGGGTCTCACCACCCGCGCCGTCGAACGGGCAGCGCTCGACGCGCCGTTCCACGATTCCGCGGTCATCACCGGGCTCGGCGAAGGCGTCGACGCAGAGGTCGTCTTCTCCCTCTTCCACACCGAGGCGGACGAGCGTCCGATCTGCACTCCCGCGAACCTGGAGAAGACGACCGCCGCTGTGCCGGTGACCGGCGACGGCGAATACCGTTCGCCAGAGGTACGGTCCTCGACGCCGGGTGCCAAGCACTGGATAGCGGAACTGCGGGCACGTGTCTCCCCCGACGCCGAGCCCGTCGTCCTGCACACCGGCACCTGCGGGGAGGACGGCGAGACCACGTACGTCGACGTCCTCGCCGAGACAGGGGCGGCCACCCCGCCCGTGCCGATGCGGGTGGTGGGAGGCCTGGGCGCCGTCCTGGTCGCCGCGGGGCTGTTGGTCGCGGCCGGCGCGCGGCGGCGTCCTGCGTCGGCCACGAGCGCCGCCACTCCCGAGACGCACTGAACGGGGGCTCGATTCGGAGCTGGAGGCCATGCTGGGGTAGACTCGGAGGGTTGCCACGGGGTGTGGCGCAGCTTGGTAGCGCGCTTCGTTCGGGACGAAGAGGCCGCAGGTTCAAATCCTGTCACCCCGACGCGAGGAGGCTCCGCCGAAAGGCGGAGCCTTTCGTCACTCCAAGGACCACTGGGTCCTCCGCCGGACGCCCGGGAGCCCGCCTTGCCTCAGACTCCGAAGCTCATCGCCTTCGACCTCGACGACACGCTCGCCCCGTCCAAGAGCCCGGTGGACCCGCGGATGGCGCGTCTCCTGCTCGATCTCGCATCGCGCGTCGAGGTGGCGATCATCTCCGGCGGTCAGCTCGCGCAGTTCCGCTCCCAGGTGGTCGAACGATTGCCCGACGCCTCCCCCGACACCCTGTCGCACCTGCAACTGCTGCCCACCTGCGGAACGCAGTACTACCGCATCGGGGCGGACGGCATCGAGACCGTGTACGCGCATGCCCTCACCGACGACGAGAAGTCCCGGGCGCTCGCCGCCGTCGAGGAGGAGGCCCGACGGCTGGGCCTCTGGGAGGAGACGACCTGGGGAGAGATCCTCGAGGACCGCGGATCCCAGATCACCTTCTCCGCACTGGGGCAGCAGGCGCCGCTGGACGCGAAGACCGCCTGGGACCCGACGGGCGCCAAGAAGAACACCCTCCGGGAGGCCGTGGCCGCCCGCCTCCCCGACCTCGAGGTGCGCTCCGGTGGATCCACCTCGGTGGACATCACCCATCGCGGGATCGACAAGGCTTACGGCATGCGGCAGCTCGCCGAGCAGACCAGCATCCCGCTCGAGGACATGCTCTTCGTCGGCGACCGGCTCGACCCGGACGGCAACGACTACCCGGTACTCGCGATGGGCGTCGCCTGTCACGCGGTCACCGGGTGGGAGGACACCGCCGCGTTCCTCGAGGATCTGCTCCCGACCCTCCCCCCGCGCTGACCGCCGGGCTCAGCCCAGTCGACCGCCCGATTCACTCAGGTAGCACTCCGCGCACATCGACTCGTAGGTGACCCGCTCCGGGGTGAGCTCGTCGATCGCGACCTGGTCGCCGTCGAACACGAAACGCCCGCCCACCAGCCGGGCGTTGAAGACGGCCTTGCGCCCGCAGCGGCAGATGGTCTTGAGCTCCTCGAGGCTGTGCGCCAGTTCCATGAGCCGCCGGGAGCCGGGGAACGCTTCCGTACGGAAGTCGGTGCGGATCCCGTAGGCCAGCACGGGGACCCGGTCCATCACGACGATCCGGAGCAGATCATCGACCTGTTCCCGGGTGAGGAACTGCGCCTCGTCGATGAGGAGGCAGGCCACGTCCGCACCCTCTCCGGCATCCGGCAGGAGCGTCTCCGCGGCCGCGGCGCGCGCCCGTTCCCGGTGCATCGCGAAGAGCGTCCGCAACGACGCATCCGGACCGATGAGGAAGTCCACCTCGCGGCTCATCCCGAGCCTGCTCGAGACGTGATCCGCTTCCTTGGTGTCGATGGTCGGCTTCGCCAGAAGCACGTGCTGGCCGCGCTCCTCGTAGTTGTACGCGGCCTGCAGCAGAGCTGTCGATTTGCCGGAGTTCATCGCCCCGTAACGGAAATACAGCTTGGCCACCTACAGATTCTACGGGCCTGTCGATTCCGCCCGGGCCCGTACGACGTCATAGTGAAGGGGCGCGACGCGGCCCACGAATCGAGGAGGACACATCATGGCCAAGTACATGCTCATCATGCGCAACAGCGGTTCCACCCAGGACTATGCCGACATGGACTTCGAGGCGGTCCTCAACGCGATGGGCGCCTACAACGAATCGATGATGAAGGCGGGTGTCCTGCTCGGCGGGGACGGTCTGACCGATGCGGCCGAGGGCGCCGTCGTGGAATTCACCGCCGATGCCCCCGTGGTGTCCGACGGCCCCTACGGGGAGACGCACGAGCTGTTCAACGGCTTCTGGACCGTCGAGACCAGCACACGCGAGGAGGCGATCGAGTGGGCGTCCCGCGCACCGCTCGGACCCGGCAACAAGATCGAAGTGCGCCGGATGACCGACGAGTCCGACTTCGCGGACTACGCCGACAACGAGTACGTGCAGAAGGAGAAGACCTGGCGGGAACAGCTCTCCACGCGGGAGTGATCCGTCGTGAGCGGAGACATCGGCCGCGCCGTCGACGCCGTCTGGCGGATCGAGAGCGCGCGCATCGTCGCGACGCTCATCAGGAAGACCGGCGACGTCGGTCTCGCCGAGGACCTGGCCCAGGAGGCGCTCGTGGAAGCGCTCGAGCGCTGGCCGGATTCGGGCGTGCCGCGCAATCCCGGAGCGTGGCTGACCGCGGTCGCGCAGCGCCGGGCGATAGACGTCTGGCGGCGCCGGGCGGCGCTCGACGAACGCTACCGGGCCATGGCGCACGACCTCGACGAGACGACGCCGCCGGAGTGGGAGCCCATCGAGGACGACGTGCTGAGGCTCGTGTTCATCGCCTGCCATCCGTCCCTCTCCCGGGAATCGCAGATCGCGTTGACGCTGCGGGTGGTGAGCGGCCTCACGAGCCGGGAGATCGCGCGGCTGCTGATCGTGCCGATACCGACCGTGCAGGCCCGGATCACCCGGGCGAAGAAGACGCTGGCGGCCGTCCGCGCGCCGTTCGAGACGCCGGAGCCCGCCGAGTGGCGTGCGCGGCTGTCCGCGGTCCTGGGCGTCGTCTACCTCCTGTTCACGGAGGGCTACGCGGCCACCGGCGGCGACCACTGGATCCGCGCGGACCTCGCGCACGAGGCGCTTCGCCTCGGCCGGATGCTGGCGACCCTCGTCCCGCACGAGCCGGAGGCGCACGCACTCGCCGCGCTGATGGAGCTCCAGTCCTCGCGGTTCGCCGCACGCGTGGCGCCGGACGGGACGCCCGTCCTCCTCGACGACCAGGACCGCAGCCGCTGGGACCGGGCGCAGATCTCCCGCGGCACACGGGCCCTGGCGCGTGCGGACGCACTCGGCGGCGGACGCGGCGCCTACGCACTGCAGGCCGCGATCGCGCACTGCCATGCGGTCGCCCCGAGCGTCGCGGACACGGATTGGGAACGCATCGTCATCCTCTACGAGGCCCTCGGGCGCATCGCCCCGAGCCCTGTGGTGGAGCTCAACCGCGCCGTCGCGGTCGCCATGGCGACCGGTCCCGCGACGGCGCTGCGCATCGTCGACGGGCTCGCGGATCAGCTGCGCGGGTCGCACCTGCTGCCGAGTGTCCGCGGCGAACTGCTGACGAGACTGGGGCGTACCGAGGAGGCGCGTTCCGAGCTGCTGGCCGCCGCCGGGCTCACCGCGAACGAACGGGAGAGCGCCGTGCTGCGCGCGAAGGCGGACGCCCTCCGCCCGTGAACCCGGTCCCGCGGCTCGAGACCGCGCGCGAGCGCCGCGCGGCGCTACGCGGGGAGGTGCAGGACCTCTGCCGTACGCTTCAGCGAGGACGCCGCCGCATCCGGGTCGGGGTTGAGCGTCGACCCGTAGCTCGGGATGAGTTCGGTCAGCGCCGGTTCCCAGTCCGCCATGCGGTCGGGGAAGGCGGACTTCAGCAGGCCCAGCATGATCGAGACAGCAGTGGACGCGCCCGGGGACGCGCCGAGCAGGCCGGCGATCGTCCCGTCGGCACTGGCGACGACCTCCGTGCCGAACTGGAGCTTCCCGCCCTTCATCACCTGCGCGCGCTGCCCGGCCTGGAGGAGTTCCCAGTCCTCGGCCTTCGCGGTCGGCATGAACTCCTGGAGGCTCTGCACCTTCTTGGGGTGGGTCTTGAGCAGTTCGCTGACCAGGTACTTCACGAGGTCGAAGTTCGTCACCGCGACCTTCAGCATGCTGCCGATGTTCGACGGGCGCACCTGGGAGACGATGTCCCACATCCGGCCGGTCTTGAGGAACTTCGGACTGAACGTCGCGAACGGTCCGAACAGGAGCGAGCTCTCCCCGTCCACCACGCGCGCGTCCAGGTGCGGGACCGACATCGGCGGCGCGCCGACGGAGGCCCGCGAGTAGACCTTCGCCTTGTGCTGCGCCACGATCGCCGGGTTGCTGGTCTTCAGCCACTGACCACCGATGGGGAAGACGCCGTAGCCCTTGATCTCCGGGATGCCGGACTTCTGCAGCAGCTTGATCGCCCATCCCCCGGCGCCGACGAACACGAACCGGGCGTTGACCCGGCCCGGGGTCCCGCCGACCGTGTTCCGGTAGGAGACCTGCCAGGTGCCGTCCTTCAGCTTCTTGAGGTTCTTCACCTCGCGGTTGGTGAGGACCTCCGCGCCGTTGTCCTTCAGCTTCGCGACCAGCTGACGCGTCAGCGCACCGAAGTCGACATCCGTGCCGCTGGGCACACGGGTCGCCGCGAACGGCTCACCGACGCGGCGCTTCTGCATGAGCAGAGGGGCCCACTTGTTGATGACGCGGGAGTCCTCGCTGTACTCGATGCCCTCGAACAGCGGTTCCTTCTTCAGCGCCTCGTACCGGGTCTTCAGGTACGCGACATCCTTCTCCCCGCGGACGAACGTCATGTGCGGAGCCGAGTTGATGAAGGTCTCCGGCGCGTCCAGCACGCCCCGCTCGACGAGGCTCGACCAGAACTGCCGGCTCTGCTGGAACTGCTCGTTGATCGCGATGGCCTTGGTGGGATCCACCGAGCCGTCCGCGGCGGCGGGCATGTAGTTCAATTCGCACAGCGCCGCGTGCCCGGTCCCCGCGTTGTTCCACGCGTTGGAGCTCTCCTCCGCCACCTCACCGAGGCGCTCGTAGAGGGAGATCTTCCAGTCGGGCTGGAGCTGCTGCAGAAAGGTCCCGAGGGTGGCGCTCATGATGCCGCCACCGATGAGGAGGACGTCGACGGTTTCGGTCACCCGTCAAGTCTAGTTCTCGTCCCGGGCACCCCTGACCGTCGCACCCCCTACCATCGGGTCAAAGTGCGCGGTTCTTGACGCTGCGGAAAGCGATCGGTCCGCTCAGGCGTCGGCGCCGAGGCCGGCTGCGACGAGCTCCGCGATCTGCACGGCGTTCAATGCCGCACCCTTGCGCAGGTTGTCGTTGCTGATGAACAGCACCAGCCCCCGACCCTCCGGCGCGGACTGGTCCGCACGGATCCGTCCGACGAAGCTCGGATCCTTGCCCGCCGCCTGCAGCGGCGTGGGGACCTCTTCGAGGACGACGCCGGGCGCCGCGGAGAGCACCTCGCGCGCACGCTCCGGGCTGATCGGGCGGGCGAACTCGGCGTGGATGCTCAGCGAGTGGCCGGTGAAGACCGGCACGCGCACGCAGGTGCCGGCCACGCGCAGCTCAGGCAGCTCGAGGATCTTGCGGCTCTCGTTGCGGAGCTTCTTCTCCTCGTCGGTCTCGTTGTCCCCGTCGTCGACGAGGTTGCCGGCGAAGGGGATCACGTCGAACGCGATCGGCGCGATGTACTTCTCCGGCTCAGGGAAGTCGAGCGCGGAGCCGTCGTTCACGAGGCGCAGGACATCTCCCTGGGCGAGCACTCCCTCGACCTGGCCGAGGAGCTCCTGCGCGCCGGCGAGGCCGGAGCCGGAGACGGCCTGGTACGTGCTGACGATCAGGCGCTCCAGCCCGGCGGCGGCATCCAGCGGCTTGAGCACGGGCATGGCCGCCATCGTGGTGCAGTTCGGGTTGGCGATGATGCCCTTGGGCCGGTCCGCGATCGCGTGCGGGTTCACCTCGCTCACCACCAGCGGCACGTCGGGGTCGTTGCGCCAGGCGCTGGAGTTGTCGATGACGACGGCGCCCGCCTCCGCGAAGCGGGGCGCGTGCGCGCGGGAACCGGTGGCCCCTGCGGAGAACAGCGCGATGTCGATCCCGTCCGGGTCGGCCGTCGCCACATCCTCCACGATCACCGTGTGACCGGCGAAGTCGATGGCGGTGCCCGCGGACCGGGCGGTCGAGAACAGCCGCAGCTCGCGGATCGGGAAGTCCCGCTCGATGAGGATGTCGCGCATGACCGTCCCGACCTGGCCGGTGGCGCCGACGACGGCGAGGGAGATACCTGAATCCGAGATGCGGGTCATGCGAGTTCCTTGGGGTTCGTGCGCGCGGCATCCGGATCCGGACGGGGCGCGGGGTTGCCCGATTCTACCGTGGCGCGGGAGACGCCATCCGCGCCGCCGTCACGGTGCGCTCCGGACCCGCCCGGAGGGATGCGGAAACGCCGCACGCCCCCAGCGGTCGGGGGCGTGCGGACGAGCGGGAAGGGGCGGTCAGCGCCCGGTGCCGGCGTGCACGACGGCGTCGGTGTCGCCGTCCAGGCCGTAGGCGGTGTGCACGATGCGGGCCGCCTCCGCGATGTCGTCCGCACGCAGGACGACGGAGATCCGGATCTCCGAGGTCGAGATCATCTCGATGTTGATGCCGCCCGTGCTGAGCGCTTCGAACAGCGTCGCCGAGACGCCCGAATGCGTGCGCATGCCGGCGCCGACGACCGAGAGCTTCCCGATCTGATCGTCGTGGACGAGGCTCACGAAGCCCACCTCGGGCTGCTCGGCGGCGAGCGCGCGCAGCGCCGTGGCGGAGTCTGACATGGGCAGGGTGAACGAGATGTCGGTGCGCCCGGTGTTGGCGGCAGAGACGTTCTGCACGATCATGTCGACGTTCGCCCCGGACTTCGCCACGATCTTGAAGATCTCGGCGGCCTTGCCCGGAACGTCCGGAACGCCGGTGACGGTGATCTTGGCCTGGCTGAGGTCGGTGGCGACACCGGCGACGATCGGCTCTTCCATGGGGTCTCCCTCGGGGGTGTACGCGGCCATCTTGTCCTTCTCGACGACGAAGGTGCCTTCGCTCAACGAGAACGTGGACCGCGCATGGATGGTGACGCCGTGCCGCCGGGCGTACTCGACGGCACGGATGTACAGGACCTTCGCGCCGTTCGCGGCGAGCTCGAGCATCTCCTCAGAGGAGACGACGGTGAGCTTGCGCGCCTTGGGGACGACGCGGGGGTCGGCGGTGAAGATGCCGTCGACATCGCTGTAGATCTCGCAGACATCGGCCTCGAGCGCTCCGGCGAGAGCCACAGCGGTCGTGTCGGAGCCGCCGCGCCCGAGGGTCGTGATGTCCCGGGTGTCCCGGTTGAACCCCTGGAAACCGGCGACGATGACGATCGCGCCCTCGTCGAGCGCCTCGCGCAGCCGCACCGGCGTGACGTCGACGATGCGGGCGGCACCGTGCGTGGCATCGGTGATCATCCCGGCCTGACTGCCGGTGAACGACCGGGCTTCGAAGCCCATCGAGTGGATCGCCATGGCGAGGAGTGCCATCGAGATCCGCTCGCCCGAGGACAGGAGCATGTCCAGCTCCCGCGGCGCCGGGATGGGGGCGACCTGGCCGGCGAGCTCGAGGAGTTCGTCGGTCGTGTCCCCCATCGCGCTCACCGCGACCACGACGTCGTGCCCCGCGCGGCGGGTGTCCACGACGCGCTTGGCCACGCGTTTGATGCTCTCGGCGTCCGCGACGGACGAGCCGCCGAACTTCTGCACGATCAACGCCACGATGTCACTCCCGGAAGATGTGCGCCGGCGGTAGCCGCCCGGCGGCGTGCGGCGGGCGGATGCCGCGCCAACTGTCCATCTTACGGTCGCCCGCGTAACGGCCCCGGCATGCGTCTTCCCACTCTCCCGACGGTGGTCGGCACGGACGGGCGGTTGCCGGATCGGGACCCGGAGGCTCGTGCGCGCTGGTCGAAGTGCTCCGCGGAGAGCGCGGGGTGTCAGCCCGGCGCCACCGGTGGCATGCCGCCGCGCGGACGACGGAGCCGCAACGAGCCGCCGGTCGCCGCGAGCCAGCATCCGAGGATGACGAGCGGGAAGCCGATGAGCAGCCCGAGGGTGATCTCCTCCCCCAGGACGGCGGCGCCGAGGAGGATGGCCACGATCGGGTTGACGTAGGTGAACAGCGGCGCACGAGCGGGCCCCACCTGTGCGATCAGCGCGAAGAAGACGATGAAGGCGACCGCCGTGCACAGCACCGCCAGCACCACGAGCGACACCGTGCTGGAGAGCGTCGGCACCTCGTGCTGCGTCAGCAGGGCGATCGGCAGGTAGAACAGCCCCACGGCGCCGAGCGCGATCGTGACGGTGCCGAGCGAGGGCACACCCTGGAGCTTGTGCGCGACGATGAAGGGCGCAACGGCGTACAGGACCGCCACGAGCAGCACCTCACCGACGGCGAGCAGCCCCTGGGAGCCAACGGCGAGGCCCGGTCCCGCCACGATGACCGCGACGCCGATGAACCCGACGAACAGCCCGATCGCCCGTGACGGTCGGAACACGGAGCGGTCGCCGCCGCCGAAGGCGATGAGCGCGGCGAAGAGCGGGACGGTGGCCACGAGCAGCCCGGTGAGCCCCGACGGCAGCGTCTGCTCGGCGTGTCCGAGCAGGAGGAAGGGGCCGGCCATCTCCACCGCTCCGAACGCCAGCACCCACCCGACCTTGCCCCAGGCCGGGCGCAGCGCCCCCTGGCGCAGCGCGAACGGCAGCAGAATGAGCGCGGCCAGCAGGGTGCGGCCGCTGACCACAGCGGCCGGCGAGAACGACTCGACGGCCTGCTTGATGAGCAGGTAGGGCACGCCCCACAGCAGCGCCATCGCGCCGAACAGTATCCAGCCGCGCGCGCCGATGCGCTGAGCCACCGCCTTCACGTGGCGGTGCTCACACCACGCGGCGGCCCTCGAACGCGCGACCGAGGGTGACCTCGTCGGCGTATTCGAGGTCGCCGCCCACGGGCAGGCCGGACGCGAGACGCGTCACCCGGATCTCGAGCGTGGTGAGCAGCCTGCTCAGGTAGGTCGCCGTCGCCTCGCCCTCCAGGTTCGGGTTGGTCGCGAGGATGACCTCCTGCACGCTCCCGTCGGCCAGTCGCTGCATCAGCTGCGTGATGCGCAGGTCGTCCGGCCCGACGCCCGCGATCGGGCTGATGGCACCGCCGAGGACGTGGTAGCGGCCGCGGAACTCCCGGGTGCGCTCGATCGCGGCCACGTCCTTGGCATCCTCGACCACGCAGATGAGCGCCTCGTTGCGGCGCGGATCGCGACAGATCGAGCAGCGGTCCTGCTCGGACACGTTGCCGCAGATCTCGCAGAAACGAACCTTCTCACGCACCTCGCCGAGCAGCTTCGACAGGTGCGACACGTCGAAGTTCGGCGTCTGGAGGATGTGGAACGCGATCCGCTGCGCGGACTTGGGGCCGATGCCGGGGAGGCGGCCGAACTCGTCGATCAGGTCCTGGACGATACCGTCGTACATCAGGCGAACCTCGTGGGTCGTTCGAAGGGCTCTTCACGCACGAAGCGCGCGCCGAGCACCTGCCGGATGACCGCCTCGCCGTACCGCTGGATGCCGGCGGGCGCGCTCAGCCGCACGGGCGGCACGGTCACCGCGGGCGCGGGCAGGTCGACCGGGTAGGTCTCCTCGTCAGCGGGGTCATCGGGCTCGGGCTCGAACGAGGGGGCGACCTCGGCGGACGGCAGCACCGCGCCCTCGCGAGCGGGTTCGAGGGTGAGCGTCCGCTGCGGGACGGCCGCGGCGGCGTCCTCGGGCTCGTCGTCCACCGGGAACTGCCCGGCGACCGGCGCCGTGATCCCCGGGCCCGAGGCGACCTCCGCGGGCGCATCGCTCGGGATGGTCGCGACCGCCCAGTCGGTGACCGGCGCGGATGACGAGGGCCGCTCCGGCTGTGCGGTGGCCGCGGGGGGCGTCGCTCGCGGCGCCGGAGGGGTCTCGCCGGATCCTCCGGAACCGCCCGCACCGCCGGGACCGCCGGGTTCGTCGTTGTCGTGACGTGCGATGTACTTCACGCGGATGCCGAGGACGCCCTGGATCGCCTGGCGCAGATCCTCACTGGGCCCGGCGCCCGCCGTGCGCTTCTTGAACGCCGCGACGTCGCCCTGGCTCTGGAACGACAGGGTCAGGATGTCGCCGTCGAGACCGGCGACCCGCGCAACGGTGGCGATCAACCACGACGAGCGGCTGATCGTCTCCAGTCGCGCCAGCACCTCCGGCCACGCGTCGCGCATGCGCTGCAGCGTCACGGGTCCCGCCGGCACCGCGGGTCCAGCCTCGGGCGCGGCCGGCTCCTGCGCGACCGCGGCGGGCGCGGGGGCGGGCGGGACGGGTGCAGGCACGGGGGCGGGCGCGGGCGCGGGGGCGGCGGGCTCCCGCACGGCCGCCGGCGCGGCGGGCTCCCGTACCTGCGCGGGTGCCGCCGGGGGAAGGGCGACCGCCGGCGCGGCCACGACGAGCGGCTCCGCCGGAGCCGCCGGAGCCGCCGGAGCCGCCGGCGCACCCTGCGCGAGGACGCGGGCGACCATCAGCTCGAGCTGAAGCCGGGGCGAGGTCGCGCCGGTCATCTCGTCCAGCGCGGCGATGACGGTGTCCGCGATGCGGGAGAGCCGCGCGGTGCCGATGGCGCCGGCCTGACGCGACATCCGCTCCAGGTCGTCCGCCGGGATGCCGCGCAGCACGGAACCGGCTCCCTGACCGGTCGCGGCGATGACGATGAGGTCACGGAGGCGCTCCAGCAGGTCCTCGATGAACCGGCGCGGGTCCTGTCCGGTCTGCACGACGCGATCGACCGCGGCGAACGCGGCGGCGGCGTCGTTCGCACCGAACGCCTCGACGACCTCGTCGAGCAGGGCGGCGTGGGTGTAGCCGAGCAGGGCCACGGCTCGTTCGTACCCCACGGCGGAGTCCTCGGATCCGGCGATCATCTGGTCGAGCAGCGACAGCGTGTCGCGCGGGGACCCGCCGCCGGCGCGCACGACGAGCGGCAGCACCCCCGGCTCGACCGAGACGCCCTCGGTCTCGCACAGCGTCTGGACGTACTCGAGCATCGCGGCGGGCGGAACCAGCCGGAAGGGATAGTGGTGGGTACGGGATCGGATCGTGCCGATCACCTTCTCCGGCTCGGTCGTCGCGAAGATGAACTTCACGTGCGCCGGGGGCTCCTCGACGAGTTTCAGCAGGGCGTTGAACCCCTGCGGGGTCACCATGTGCGCCTCGTCGAGGATGAAGATCTTGAACCGGTCCCGAGCCGGGGCGAAGATCGCCCGTTCGCGCAGATCGCGCGCGTCGTCGACGCCGTTGTGGCTCGCGGCGTCGATCTCGACGACATCGAGCGAACCGCCGCCGCCGCGTCCGAGCTCGACACAGCTGTCACAGGTACCGCACGGCGTGTCCGTGGGTCCCTGGGCGCAGTTCAGGCAGCGGGCGAGGATGCGTGCCGAGGTCGTCTTCCCGCAGCCGCGCGGACCGGAGAAGAGGTAGGCGTGTCCGATGCGGTCGCCGCGCAGGGCGGTCATGAGCGGATCGGTGACCTGCGACTGGCCGATCATCTCGCCGAACGATTCGGGTCGGTATCGGCGGTACAGGGCTGTTGTCACCCACCCAGCCTATGCGGTGCCCGCGACATCCGGTCAGCGGGCACCGCAGGGAGGGGTCAGGCGTCGACCGGCGCCTCCGGATCGTCCTCCGCTGCGCCGCCCGCGACCACCGGGATGGCCGAGGTGAGGGTGGGCACGGACACGGACAGGAGCGTGCCGTCCTCGCGCCGGGCGTCGGCGAACATGCGCAGCGACGGGCGGCCGGGGCGCACCGGCCCCTGCGAGGCGAGCGGCACGACGATCTCGTCGCCGGGAGCCACGGTGTACGAGACGCCGCGCACCGAGAACGACACGGGGCTGCCGTCCTCGTTCGCGGTCACGATCATCTCGGTGGCGCGCAGGCGGATCCGCAGGCGCGTGTCGTGCCAGGTGATCGGGTACGACAGTTCCGGCCAGTCCGCCGGCAGGCGCGGGTCGAAGGTCAGCGCCCCGTAGTGGTCGCGCATGCCTCCGAAGCCGCTGACCAGGGAGGTCCAGACGCCTCCCGCGGAGGCGACGTGGACGCCGTCCGCGGCGTTCTGGTGGAGGTCCGCGAGGTCGACGAACAGCGAATCGAGGAAGTAGTGGAGCGCGAGCTCCTGGTAGCCCACCTCGGCCGCGAGGATCGACTGCACGACGCCCGACAGGGTCGAGTCGCCCGTCGTCAGCGGATCGTAGTACTCGAAGTCGGCGAGCTTCTCCTCGTCCGTGAAGTGGTTGCCCTGCAGGAACAGTGCGAGCACGACATCCGCCTGCTTCAGCACCTGGTAGCGGTAGATCACCAGCGGGTGGAAGTGCAGGAGCAGCGGCCGCTGCTCATCGGGCGTGTTCTCCAGGTCCCACACCTCACGGTCGAGGAACACCTCGTCCTGCGGGTGGATGCCGAGCGAGGGGCTGTACGGGATGTGCATGGCCTCGGCGGCCTTCTCCCAGGCATCCGCCTCCTCCGGGTCGAACCCGAGGCGGTCGGACATGAGGCGGTACTCCTCCGGCGCCTCGAACTCCATCTCGCGCACCGTGCGGGCGGCGAAGCGCAGGTTGAAACGCGCCATCACGTTCGTGAACAGGTTGTCGTTGACCACGGTGGTGTACTCGTCCGGCCCGGTGACGCCGTGGATGTGGAACGAGTCCTCGCCGTCCTTCTCATCGCGCCAGAACCCGAGCGTCGTCCACAGCCGCGCCGTCTCCACGGCGATGTCGACGGCCTCGCGGTAGAGGAAGTCGACGTCCCCGGTGGCACGCACGTACTTCGCGAGCGCGAAGCTGACGTCGGCATTGATGTGGTACTGCGCCGTACCTGCCGCGTAGTAGGCCGAGGCCTCCTCGCCGTTGATGGTGCGCCACGGGAACAGCGCGCCGACCTCATTGAGCTGGAACGCCCGCCGGCGCGCGGCGGGAAGCATGTGCACCCGCATCCGCAGCGCGTTGCGGGCCCACTGCGGGGTCGTGTACGCGAGGAACGGGAGCACGTAGATCTCGGTGTCCCAGAAGTAGTGCCCGCTGTAGCCGGAACCCGAGACGCCCTTGGCCGGCACGCCCAGGCCGTCGGCACGAGCTGCGGCCTGCGCCAGCTGGAACAGGCACCAGCGGGTGGCCTGCTGGATGTCGTCGTGCCCGGCGATGCGCACGTCCGAGCGCTCCCAGAAGCCGTCGAGCCAGCGACGCTGCTTCTCGAACTGCACCGAGACGCCCTCGCTGCGGGCACGGTCGAGGGTGCGGCGGCAGCGGTCGATGAGCTCGGCCGTCGGCACGCCGCGGGACGAGTGGTAGCTGACGAGCTTGGTGAGGCGGATGGGCACGCCCGCCTCCGCCTGCACGCGGTACATGTTCTTCGCGATGTCCGGCTGGATGAGCGAGCGCATCGTGAACTCGTTGTCGGTGACGATGAGGTGGTCCGCGGCGACGGCCATCGTCATGCCGGACTCGGTCGCCTGATAGCTGAGGGCGGAGCGCTCACCCTCCTGCCAGTGCTCCCGGGGCTGCAGCACGCGCTCGCGCAGCTTCTCGATCTTGCGCGGGTCGAAACCGGCCTTCGCCTTGTGGGAGGGACGCCCGCCGTAGACGTCCTCGCCGTCCTGGCGGTTGATGATCTGGCAGCTGATCGCGACCGGGGCGTCGGCGTTGAGGACGGTCACCTCGAGGTTCATCACCGCGAGATGCTTCTCCTCGAACGACACCATGCGCTCGTAGGCGATGCGCACCTGCTTGCCGGACGGAGTCCGCCACAGCAGGTCGCGGCGGAGGACGCCGTCGCGCATGTCGAGGGTGCGCTCGTACTCGAGCAGGTCCGCGACGTCGAACGAGAGCGGCTCGTCGTCGACGTACACCCGCATGACCTGCGCGTCGGGCGCGTTGATGATCGTCTGACCGACCTCGGCGAACCCGTACGCCTGCTCGGCGTGCCGGATGGGGAACGTCTCGTGGAAGCCGTTGATGAAGGTGCCGTGCTCGTGCGCGAAGCGTCCCTCGGGCTGGTTGCCGCGAAGCCCCAGATACCCGTTGCCGACGGTGAACAACGTCTCGCTGACACCGGTCGTGTCGATGTCGAACCAGCGTTCGGTGAGACGCCAGGGGTCGACGGGGAACCGGTCTCGATCCATCATGGAGAACTGCCTTCCGCAGGGGATGTCAGGCGGGGTGTCGCGGTGGAGGGTGCGGGCGCGACGATCAGTCTACGAACGCGGCGAGGTCGTCGACGACCACATCGGCGCCGGCATCGACCAGAGCCGCCTCGCCGACTCCCCGGTCGACGCCGACGACGAGGGCGAACCCGCCGGCGGAGGCGGAGCGAACGCCGCTCAGGGCGTCCTCCACGGCGGCGCTGCGGGCGGGCTCCACCCCCAGCATCCGGGCCGCCTCGAGGAACACGTCGGGTGCGGGTTTCGAGGCCAGTCCGTCCCGTTCCGCGATGACCCCGTCCATGACGACGTCGAACCTGTCCCGGATGCCGGCGGCCGCCAGCACCTCCTCGGCGTTCTTCGAGCTGGAGACGACGGCGATGGGCACGCCCGCCGCCCGCAGCCGATCGACGAGGGCGAGGGATCCCGGGTAGGGGGCGATCCCCTCGGCGCGCAGCACGCGCGCGAACACCTCGTTCTTGCGGTTCCCGATGCCGCACACGGTGTCCGCCGTCGGCGGGTCGGCCGGCTCACCCCAGGGCACCTCCACGTCGCGGGAACGCAGCAGGCTGGCGACCCCGTCGTAGCGCTTCTTACCGTCGAGGTACTCGAAGTAGTCGGACTCCGTGTAGGGCGGGGTGATGCGCCATGCGCGGAAGAGATCCTCGAACATCGTCTGCCACGCGTGCATGTGCACTTCGGCGGTCGGGGTCAGGACCCCGTCGAGGTCGAAGAGGACCGCGTCGAAGCGTGCAAGGTCGGGCAGATCGGTCATGTGACCTCCAGTGGGAGCGGGTTCGGCCAGCGTACTGGCCGTGAGGGAAGCCGGCAGGAGCGTCCGGCGGGATCATCGGGCCGTGCCGTCACAGCGCGTCCACGACCTCCATGGTCTGTCGCGCGATCTCGAGCTCCTCGTTCGTGGGCACCACGAGCACCACGACCCGGGAGGCGTCGGTCGAGATCACCCGGATTCCCCGGGCGCGTGCCCGGTTCCGCTCGGGATCGATCTCGACGCCGGCGAACCCCAGGGTCTCCAGGGCACCGGCACGCACGCGGGGGGAGTTCTCGCCCACTCCGGCGGTGAAGGAGATCACGTCCACCCCGCCCAGCTGCGCCAGGTAGGCACCGGCGTAGGCGCGCAGCCGGTGCAGGTACACCTCCATGGCGAGGGTCGCATCGGGATCGCCGTCGTCGACACGCTGCACGATGTCGCGCATGTCGGACACTCCGGCGAGTCCCCGCAGGCCGCTGCGCTTGTTGAGCATGTCGTCGAGATCGTCTATCGACAGATGCGCGCGCCGGGCGAGCTGGATGAGGACGGCGGGATCGATGTCCCCCGATCGCGTCCCCATCACGAGTCCCTCCAGCGGAGTCAGTCCCATCGACGTCTCCACCGAGCGTCCGCCGTCGATGGCGGTGACCGAGGCGCCGTTGCCGAGATGGAAGACGATCTGGGTGAGGTCCTGGAGGGGGCGGTCAAGGTAGCGCGCCGCGGCCTCGCTGACGAACTTGTGCGAGGTGCCGTGGAAGCCGTACCGGCGGATGCGGTGGGCTTCGGCCAGGCGCCGGTCGATGGCGTACGTGTAGGCGGCCGGCGGCAGCGTCTGGTGGAAGGCCGTGTCGAACACCGCGACGTGCGCGAGGTCGGGGAAGGCTGCCTCGGCCGCCCGGATGCCCTGCAGCGCGCCCGGATTGTGCAGCGGCGCCAGCGCCGACAGCTCGTCGATGTTGATCTCCACGAGCGGCGTGATGAGGGTCGGTTCGAAGAACCGTGCGCCACCGTGCACGACGCGGTGGCCGACCGCGACGGGTGGAACCTCGCTCAACGAGGGGCCGTACGTGCGGAATGCGTCCAGCATCTGGCGGAAGCCCTCGGTGTGGTCCGGGATGGCGACGTCCCGCGAGTACTCCGCATCCGTCGCGGCGGGTCCCACCCCGCTGAAGGTGACGGTGTGCCTGATCCGCCCGGACTCCTCGCCGATACGCTCCACGAGCCCGGAGGCGAGCACGCGCTCGTCCTCCGTCTCCAGTAGCTGGTACTTGAACGACGATGAACCGCTGTTGACGACGAGTACGACGCTCATGCGGAGGCCTCTTCCTGCGCCTGGATCGCGGTGATCGCGATCGTGTTCACGATGTCGTCGACCAGTGCGCCGCGGGAGAGGTCGTTGATCGGCTTGTTGAGTCCCTGCAGCACCGGGCCGATCGCGATGGCGCCGGCCGAGCGCTGCACGGCCTTGTAGGTGTTGTTCCCGGTGTTCAGATCGGGGAACACGAACACCGTCGCCCGCCCGGCGACGGCCGAGTCCGGCATCTTCTGGGATGCCACCGCCGCGTCGGCCGCCGCGTCGTACTGGATCGGGCCCTCCACCGGCAGCCGGGGGGCGCGTTCCCGCACGAGCGCGGTCGCCTCCCGGACCTTCTCGACCCCGGCCCCGGAACCGGATTCGCCGGTCGAATAAGACAGCATCGCCACGCGCGGTTCGATTCCGAAGGCGGCCGCGGTGGCCGCGGACGAGATGGCGATGTCGGCCAGCTGGGGCGCCGTGGGATCCGGGATGACGGCGCAGTCGCCGTAGACCAGCACCCGATCGGCGAGCGCCATCAGGAAGACGCTCGAGACGACGGACACCCCGGGCCGGGTCTTGATGATCTCGAAGGCCGGCCGGATGGTGTGGGCCGTGGTGTGCGCCGCCCCGGAGACCATCCCGTCGGCGAGCCCCAGGTGCACCATCATCGTCCCGAAGTAGGACGGGTCCGTGACCGTGTCGGCGGCGCGGTCGAGCGTCATCCCCTTGTGCGCCCGCAGCCGCGTGTACTCCTCGGCGAAGCGGGCGACGAGTTCCGGCTCGAAGGGACTGACGATCTGCGTGCCGGCGATGTCGATGCCGAGTTCCCGTGCCCGGCCGCGCACGGCCTCCTCGTCACCGAGGATGACCACGTCGGCGATGCCGAGGGTCAGCACCGTCGCCGCGGCGCGCAGCACGCGGTCGTCCTCACCCTCCGGCAGCACGATCCTGCGACGGTCCCCGCGGGCCCGCTCCATGAGCCGGTAGGCGAACATGATCGGGGTGATGACCGTCGGCTGGGCAAGCCCCAGCAGCCGGGTGAGCTCGTCCGCGTCGACGTGCATCTCGAACAGCGCCCTGGCCGTGTCGTACCGGCGCTGCGAATCCGCGGCGAGACGTCCGCGCGTGCTCATGATGCGCACGGCGGTGTCGTACGTGCCGCGGTCCGTGGCGACGATCGGCAGCGTCGAGCCGAGTCCGTCGATGAGACGGTCGATGTCCTCCGGGAGCGGGAACGGACCGTTCAGGACGATGCCCGCGAGCGAGGGGAAGGTGCCGGACGAGTGCGCGAGGAGCGTCGCCAGGAGCACCTCGGTGCGGTCGGCCGGGATCACCACGACCGAGCTCTCGGTGAGGCGCGGGAGCACGTTCACCATCGACATGCCGGCGACGACGACCCCGTAGACCTCGCGGGTGAGCAGTTCCGGGTCGCCCTTGACGAGCACCCCGTCCACCGAACGCAGGACGCCCCGCATCGAGGGGGCCACGAGGAGGCGGTCCTCGGGAAGGGCCCACACCGGCGCGTCCCGGGCGGGCGTGTGCTCCAGCGAGACCCGGATCTCCGAGATCGTGGCCTCCAGTGCGTCCGCATCGACGCGGTTCGCCACGATCCCCAGCAGTTCCGCACGCGCGGTGCGCAGTTCGAGCAGCGCGAGGGTCGCGATCTGACCCATCTCCTCGGGCGTGCGCGGGTCGCTCATCCCGAGCTGCTCACTCCGCGTGTGCTGCGACCTCCCGCCCAGCACGAGCAGCACCGGCACGCCGAGGTTCGCGGCGATGCGGGCGTTGTATCCGAGCTCGGCCGGGCTGCCCACATCCGTGTAGTCGCTGCCGATGATGACCACCGCGTCGCAGCGCGCCTCGACGGCTTTGAATCGCTCGACGATCCGCGCGAGCGCCGCTTCCGGGTCGGCGTGGACGTCGTCGTAGGTGACGCCGATGCAGTCCTCGTAGGACAGATCCACGCCGTCGTGCTCCAGGAGCATCTCCAGCACGTAGTCGCGCTCCACGGTGGAGCGCGCGATCGGCCGGAACACCCCGACCCGCGCCGCGGCATGGCTGAGGGCCTCGAGCACCCCCAGGGCGACCGTGGACTTACCCGAATTGCCTTCGGCGGACGTGATCATGATGCTGTGCGCCACCGGAACAGCCTAAGTCGCGGCGGCGCGCCCGGCCAGGCGTGCGCGTGTCACGTCTGGCGCCGGATGAACCGCATGAGCCAGGCGATCACCGCGAGCACCAGGATCACGATGCCCACCCAGACGAGGAACTTCACCGCCTGCACGAACACCCCGAGCAGGATCAGCACGATTCCGACGATGATGAGGATGACTGCGAGTCCGACCATGCGCTCATGCTGGCCGACGCGGGAGGCGGGCCGCCACGGGTTGACACCGGCGCGGCCGATCCGCCAGGGAGGGTTCCGCTCGGACCGGGGAAAATGCGGTGCCACCGGGGAAAAGAAAGACTCTCCGCGAACCCGGCAGAGCCCGGTTACCCTTGCTACGTTTCCGTCCTGGGGGAATTGGCCTGGATGCCGCCTCGCGGAGAGCTGTACCGAGTCTAAACCCCCGCGGCGTCCACGGCGAATCCCCGGCCCCGACGCGTGTTTCCGAGGATACGATCGAAGAGGTTCGCCGTACCGCCGCCGACACGGAAGGCCAGGCATGACCGACACCCGACCGGATGCCGCGCTGCGCACCGATGCGCAGATGAACGCGGAGTCCTTCGCCGAGCTGACCGGCGCCGTCGCCGATGCCGTCTCGACGGTCATCGACGGGAAGCCCGCGGCCGTCCGCGCGGCGCTCGTCGCCCTGCTGGCCGAGGGCCACCTGCTCATCGAGGACGTCCCGGGCGTCGGCAAGACCATGCTCGCGCGTGCCCTCGCCGCCTCGATCCACGGCACCGTCCGCCGCATCCAGTTCACCCCCGACCTACTCCCGGGAGACGTCACCGGCGTGTCGGTGTTCGACCCGGTCGCCCGCGAGTTCGAGTTCAAACCGGGCGCGGTGTTCGCGCACGTGGTCATCGCCGACGAGATCAACCGCTCCTCGCCCAAGACGCAGTCCGCCCTGCTCGAGGCGATGGAGGAGCGCCAGGTCACCGTCGACGGTCACTCGCACCCGCTGCCGGCGCCGTTCCTCGTCGTGGCCACGCAGAACCCGCTGGACATGGAGGGCACGTACGCGCTGCCCGAGGCGCAGCGCGATCGTTTCATGATGCGCATCTCGATGGGGTATCCGGATGCGGCCGCCGAGACCCTGATGCTGCGTCAGCGGGAGACGGAGAACCCGCTCCAGAAGATCCGCCCGGTCCTGACCGCCCAGCGCGTGCTCGACCTCATCGCCTGGGCCCGCCGCATCCACGTCTCGCCCGCCGTCGAGGAGTACGCGGTGGGGCTCGCCCACGCGACCCGCGTGCACGCCGACCTGCGCCTCGGCGCGAGTCCCCGGGCCACGCTGCAACTGGTGCGCGCCGCGAAGGTGTGGGCGGCGCTCGACGGACGTTCCTTCGTGATCCCCGACGACATCGCCTCCCTCGTCGTCCCGGTGTTCGCCCATCGCCTCATCCCCAACCGCGTCAGCGGAGCCCGCGCGGACGCGCACAGCGTCCCGGCGATCCTGGAGCGGATCGTCGGGTCCGTGCGCGTGCCCCTGGCTGCGCGCCCCTGAGCCCATGCGCCGGGTACGACTGCTCACCAATCGGGGCACCGGCGCGCTCGTGCTGGCCCTCGGCTGCTTCGCCGTGGCCAATCAGCTGGGGCTCGTGGAACTGATCTGGTTCGGGCTGCTCATGCTCGCCCTCGTGATCGGATCGGTGCTGGCGGTCGTGGCCGGCCGGGGTCGCGCCGACGTCACCCGCACGGTGTCCCCCAGCGTGCCCGAGGCCGGCACCGACCTCTCCGTCTCGGTGCACGTCGTCATGCGCAGCACCCTCCCGGCGATGGGCGGACGCTGGCACGACGACCTCCCGCGCGCCGTCACAGGCACGGCGTACGGAACGTTCCCCGCCGTCGCCTCCGGCTTCAGCCGGGCGGACCGGACCGCGGAACTGACCTACCGTGCCGTCCCGCGACAGCGCGGGGTGCACTGGCTGGGCCCACTGGAGGTCACCAGCACCGACCCGTTCGGCATCGCCCGACGCACGGTCTCCCTCGGGGAACTCACGCGTCTCGTGGTCACCCCTGCCACGGTCGAGCTGCCGACGCTCTCCGGGATGTCCGGAAGGTCGGGGGGGACCGTTCCCTCCCCCGCCAATCGTCTCGGCCAGGGCACCGACGACATCGTCGCCCGGCCGTGGGCCCCGGGCGACTCGATGCGCCGCATCCACTGGCGCGCCTCCGCCCACCGCGACGAACTGATGGTCCGGCAGGAGGAGCAGGAGACCGCCCCGGAGGCCGTGATCGTGCTCGATCGCGGCGCGATGCGCTGGAGCCCCGGTGCGCTGGAACGGACCGGGGCCGATGCCGCCTTCGAGACCGCGGTGACCCTGTGCGCCTCGGCCGTCGTCCGTCTCGTGCAGGACGGCTACGCCGTGGAGGTCATCGACGCCGACGGGACGCCCCTGTGCGCGCGGATCGACGCGACCGACGCCGGCGCCCTCGAGGACGCCATGTTCGCCCTCGCCACGGTCACCGCCCGGCCCGACGACCGGCTCCTCGCCCTCATCGACGTCTTCTCGGGGACGACGACGGGCCCGCTCGTGGTCGTCACCGGCCACCTCGGGCGGCGGGATGCGGAGGCGCTCGCGGTCGTCGCGCACCACAGCTCCTTCCCGATGCTCCTGTCGGCCTCCCCCGAACCGGACGCCCTCGAGGCGGCGGGCGGCTGGGCGACCGCGCGCCTGCGCGATGATGCGGCGGGAGCCTGGCGAGCGGCGGGCGCCTGGAGGTCCGGCGATGCCGCGGCCTGAGCGGTTGCGCCGGCGCGGCGCGGCGGCGCTGGCGGCGGGGATCCTGCTCTCCCTGACGGCGGCGATGATGCCGGTGACGCGCGTCATCGAACCCGGCGGCTGGGTGCCCGGAGCCCTGACCCTCGCGACGGTGATGCTGGCCACGGGCGCGCTGCTGCGCCGGGCGCGGGTCCCGGCGGTGGGGGTCTCGCTGGTCGAGTCCGCGCTGTTCGTGCTCGTGATCACCGTCGCGTTCTTCCGCGACACCGCCTGGTTCGGCGTCATCCCGACACCGGGCACCCTCCGGGCGGTCCCGGTCCTCCTCACGGATGCCGTCCAGCAGATGGCCACGGGCGCCGCGCCCCTGCCTGCATCCGACGCGCTGTCGTTCTTCGTGGTGGCGAGCGTCGGAGTGCTCACCCTCGTGCTGGATCATGTCGTGGTCACGACCCGGCTGCCGTTGCTGGGCGCCGTCGCCCTCGTCGCGGTCGCCCTCGTCCCCACCATCGCGGTTCCGGCACCCATGGACGTCGGCGCGTTCGTCGTGCTCGGGATCGGCATCCTCTTCCTGCTCCGCACCGATACCCGCGCGCGGCACGCCGGGTCGTCGCGGCGACCCTCGACCGCCTCCGCCACGGGGGTGGCGATCGGTGCGGTGGCGGTGATCGTGGCGGTGGTGCTCACGCCGCTCCTCCCGGCCCCGGAGAGCCGGGCGGACCCGATCGCCGCGGGCAGTTCCGGGATCAACCCCACGCTGCGCCTGGGCGACGATCTGCGGCGCCCGAACCCGGTCGAGGTGCTGCGCGTGCGCACGACCGCGTCCACCGCACCGTACCTGCGCGCGGTGACGCTGTCCGCCTTCGCCGGCGAGGTATGGCGGCCGGACGAGCAGCGTCCGGAGCCGGTCGGCAGCGGAGAGGGATTCGGGCCCGTGCCCGCGGGGGCGGATGTGGCGCGCGCGGAGCAGGTCACCCGCATCGACATCGAGCGGCTCTCCAGCACCTACCTGCCCCTCCCCTATCCCGCGACGGACATCGGCGGGCTCCGCGGCGACTGGGGGCTGATCGCCGAGAACCGGACGGTCGTGGCGCTGCAGGCGAACACCTCGGGTCAGGGCTACGAGGTGCTCACGGAGGAGCCCCGTCCGACCCTGGAGCAGATCCGCGGCGCCCGGGCGCGCGGCGCGGCGGTCGCTCCCGATTACGTGCAGCTGCCGGTCGTGACGCCCGACCTCATCGGGCAGCTCGCCCGCGAGGTCACCGCCGACGCGCGGACCGACTACGACGCGGTGACGGCACTGCAGCGCTGGTTCCGCTCTTCGGCGTTCTCCTACTCGCTCGATGCGCCCGTCGAGGAGGGCTTCGACGGGGCGGGGGTCGACGCGGTGGAGCGGTTCCTCGTCGAACGCACCGGGTACTGCGTGCACTTCGCCTCGGCCTTCGCCGTCATGGCGCGCTCCCTCGACATCCCCACCCGGGTGGTGATCGGCTACCTGCCCGGCGCGGACACGCCCGAGCTCGTGGACGATCAGGTGGTCTATTCGGTGACGAGCGATCTGCTCCACGCGTGGCCGGAGGTGTACTTCGAGGGCATCGGCTGGGTGGGGTTCGAGCCGACGAACAGCCTGGGGTCACCGCCGACGTTCTCGAGCGGGGCCACCACGCCCGGCAGCGCCGCCGACCAGGAGCTCGGGCTGACGCCCGAGCAGAGCGCAGCCCCCTCCGCCGGACCGTCCGAGCGACCGGATCTGCCGGGTGCGACCGAGTCCGGCGCGGCGCAGGACGATCAGGCGTCCCCCACCGCGGTACCGGGCCTGGTCGGCCTGGCCATCGTCGCGCTGCTGGGCGCCCCCGGGGTGGTTCGCGCGGCGTGGCGGCGACGGCAGCTGACGGCGGCGGGCGGCGGCGATGAGCGGGCCGCATGGCGGGTCGTGCAGGACACCGCTATCGACCTCGGCATCCCGGTCCCCGCGAGCGAGTCACCGCGGTCGTTCGGCGCGCGGCTCGTCGCGGCGCACGGCGCCCCGCCGGGTGCGGTGGACGCCCTCGTCACCGCCGTCGAGCACGCCAGCTACGCGCCGGCCGGGTCGGCACGGAGCGGGGCGGCGCGGGACGGTACGCTCGCTTCCGCAGTGGATGCCGTCCGGGGCGCGCTCCGCGCCGGAACGCCCCTCGGCCGCCGCCTCCTGGCTGTGCTCGTACCCCGTTCGCTGGTCGTCCGGCCCGGCAGCGCGACCGCCGGTGCAAGGGAGCCCTCCGGAGCAAGGTAGGATGGTCCGCGGCCCTCCGGGGCCGAGGAGGATTCGCCTAGTGGCCTATGGCGCACGCTTGGAAAGCGTGTTGAGTGAAAGCTCTCAGGGGTTCGAATCCCCTATCCTCCGCAGAAGAGTTTGAGGCCGCGCCCGAAGGGTGCGGCCTCAAACTCTTTATCGGGCACAGCGATGAGAACCCTTGGGTGGGCCCACGCCGCCGAGGCTCCGCGCGGCGCGCAGCGGCGGGTGGAGAAGCGGTGGGGGCGAATCCCCTATCCTCATTTCTTCCCGCGAGACTGCATAGCAACCACGAGACTGCGCGTGGTTACGTCCGTCTCGTAGTTGGCGTGCAGTCTCGCGGGAGAAAACACGGCCCGAAGGGGATCATCATCCTCACCGGCCGATGCCAACTCGGCCGCCCGTGCGGATGATGGGATCGACGGGAGGTCAGCGTGAGCGCGCAGATGATCGAGATCGTCGTCCAGGGCACGCTCGGCGAAGCCCTCGGCACGGCCATCGGTAACTTCCGCGTCGCCCGGGTCGAGAACGGCCGCACCCACCTCATCGGCCCCGTCCCGGACCAGGCGCGACTGCAGGGCATCCTCACACAGCTGAGCAGCCTCAACATCCCGCTGATCTCGGTGAATCCGCTCAACTGATCGCGACGCACTGCCTTCGATGGCGGACCGGCAGTACACCGCCGCGCGCAGAGCGCCCGACACGACACCGAGGCCTACAACAGATCCGTGGTGGGCACCGCGCGGACCTCGCCCAGCGACGAGATCGCCCGGGCCAAGGCACTCCTCGATGCGGGTGCCATCACCGCAACGGACTACGAGTCGTTGAAGGTACGCGCCCTGTCGACCGCGTGACGAGTGTCCGGGCGTGGTGGGGACGGCGCCACCCCGTCCCGTCTGGCGGCCGGCACCGAAGAGGAGGATCATGACCGTCACATCGCGCTCACGTCACCGAGAAACCGACCACGGACGAGGGGAGGCGGCGCGTCGAGATGACCAGTCGCACAGCGTCCGCCCGCGCCGCTCGCGTCGACCGTCCCGCACTGCGGGAACGCCTCGACGAGGCGTTGTCCGTTCGCCTGACGACGGTGATCGCCCCCGCAGGCTCCGGCAAGACGACGCTGCTCGCGCAATGGGTGGCATCCCACCCCGAGACACCGTGCGCCCGACTCGACGCGGATGACGCGGACAACGACCCGGTCCGGTTCGCGACCCGGATGCTGGACACCCTGTCCGTCGTCGAACCGATCTCGGACGGGACCCGCACCCTCATCCGCTTGCACGCCAACGGGCTCGGCACGGCACTCATCGACGCACTCGGTGACGAACTCCGCCGTTTCCCGGAGTGCGTGTTCATCATCGACGATCTGCACCGCATCACCAGTCGTGTTCTGCTGACGGACCTCGCCCGAGTGCTGAGGATCCTGCCGGCCCACGTCCATGTCATCCTCTCCAGCCGGGTGGACCCGCCGTTGCCGCGGGGACGCTCCCGCGCCGACGACGCGCTCCTCGAGTTCCGGCAGGCGGATCTCGCGCTCACTGTCGCAGAGGCCACCCAGCTGCTCAGCGGGATCACGGGCGTGGCGTTCTCCTCCGGTCAGATCGGCGCCCTGGTGAAACGCACGGAGGGCTGGGCGGCAGGGCTGCAGCTCGCCGCCGTGACGCTCCGGCATCGCGACGATCCGGATGAGTTCATCGCGCAGTTCAACGGCACCGACCGGCTGATCGTCGACTACCTGACCGAGGAGACCCTGCAGATCCAGACCCCGCGCCGCCGGCGAGCGCTGCTGCGGATGTCGATACTCGACCGTATGAGTGCGGGGCTGGTGAACGTCGTGATCGGCCGGGACGACGCGCAGCTTCTCCTGGAGGAGCTGGAACGCGAGTCCATGTTTCTCGTCCCGCTCGACACGACGCGGAGCGAGTATCGATTCCACCCGCTCTTCCAGGACATGCTCCGGTACCGGTTGCGTGCCGCGGATCCCGCCCTCGAGGTCGAGCTCCTGCACCGAGCCGCGACATGGCATCTGGACCGCGACGAGGTGCACGCGGCCGTCGAGTACCTGCTGCGCGCGAAGGACTGGGCGCAGGTCATCGATGTGGTCACGACGAGGATGACGGAGGTCTACGAACGCGGCGAGATGCTCACCGTCATCAACTGGATCGAGAGCATTCCGGAGGCGGTCCGCGCGGACCGTCTGGATGCCTGGCTGCTGCTCGGGATGTTGTGGGGGATGGCGGGTCAGACCGCGAAGTCCGAGGACATCCTCGGTCGGCTGCTGTCGGAACCGCGATCGACTGCGGGGCAACGCAAGATCGCCACGACTTACCTCAGCGCGAAGGTGTACTTCGCGGGGCACCCCGAAGTCTCCGTCGTCGCGGCGGAGCGGGCCATCGGGCTTCTCGCAGAGGACGACGGTTCGCCGGTCCCGAACCTGCTGAACGTGACCGATCCGCGGCTTCTGGAGACGCTCACGCTGCTGTCCGGTGCGCGCGCCCACTTCCTGGCCGGGAACCGTGACGAGTCCGCGCGCTGGGCGGCCCGTACGCTGTCCTCGCGCGGGAGCTCCTACCCGCTCTACCGGGTGGGCGCGCTCGGCACCCGCGCATTGATAGACGCCTGGGCGGGGCGGATGCGGGACGCCCGGTTATCCGCCCACGAGGCGCTCACCCTCGCCCGGGAGGTCGGTCGCCCGTTCCATCCGGTCGTCGCCGACGCGTATCTCGCCCTGGCGCAGATCGCGCTGGAACAGGCTCAGCCGCGGCACGCGGCGCTTCCCCTCCGCGAGGCGATCGTCCGGTCCGCGTCGAACAGGCGGGATCAACTGATGTGGATCACGCGCCTGCAGTCCGCCGAGTTGAGCCTCGGACACCCGTTCGAGGAGGATCCCGCCCCCGCCGAGGGCTTCGCGGAAGAGGCAGCGACCTGTCCGCCGCCGATCGTCGCGCGGCGGCTGGGCGCCCTGCGCGCACGTCGCCTACGGCTCCGTGCCGCGCCGGACGCCGCCGCACGCGAACTGTCGCGGGACTGCCTGCTCGATCCGGCCGTCTTCTTCGAGGCGGTGGCGGCGGCCCTCGCAGCGGGGCACCGTGCCCGCGCCCGGGCGCTGCTCGCCGATGCTCTCCCTCCCTCCGCCGCCGCACCCCTGGAGGGTGTGCAGCGCCGGATCCTCGCCGCGTGGCTCGCCGCAGCGGACGGGGACACCGCCGCCTGCCACCACCGGCTCGCGGAGGCCTTCGACCTCGCCGAACCGGAGGGACTGGTGGATGTGTTCATCCGCGCAGGAGGCACTGTCCTGGCTCTGGTCGCGGGGCACACCCGCAGTCACGATGGCCTCCGGCGCAGCATTCTGGATCGGGCCCGCGACGCACATATGCCCCTGCCAGCGACCGATCTACTCGCCCCGCTCACCGACCGCGAGCTGCAGATCCTCACCTACCTGCCCAGCCGGTACAAGAACTCGGAGCTCGCCGACCTGTGCTTCGTGTCTCTCAGCACGATCAAGACACACCTGGCCAACATCTATCGGAAGCTGGACGCGACGACCCGGGATGCGGCGATCGCCCGCGCGCACGAAGTCGGACTGCTCTGACCCGCCACCCGCGGCGGTGCGGTTACAGCGCGTCCGTGCGCGGGCTCGATGCGGCAGCGCCCGTGACCCGCAGGAACACGATCAGCCAGGCGAACACCAGGAGGAAAGCGACGAGCTCCACCGCGGTGAGCGTGTAGTACCCAGTGAGGAAGCACCCGGCGAGCACGACGATCACCGCGGCGAAGACGTAGCCCAGCAGCGCGAACGGGTGCGAGATCCCGGGGATGAGTCGTCGGATGCCGAGCACCAGCGCGAGGAAGACGATCACCGTTCCCGTCGCGGACAGGTTGTGCAGGGCGAGGAACTCGTCCACTGGGAAGATCCCGACGCAGGCGAGAAGTACTCCGATGAGCGTGAGGCCCACGAGCAGGAATCGTCGGTGACGCGCCTCACGAACCGCACCCGCGGGGCGGTGCGCAGTGCCGACGTGCGCGATCGTGGTGACGATCACGCCGGCCACGACGAGCGTGAGGTTGAATGCCCTCGCCGAGATGTCGTCAGAGATGCCGAGGGCGCTGAGGTTCTGCTGCCACCACAGTGGATCGGATGCGGTGAGCATGCTCGCGAACACGCCGCACACGAGGAACACGACGAGGACCAGCGAGAGTTGCACCGGCGCGAGCGCGACCGCCGAGAGGAAGACGGCGTAGGAGGTGACGGCGAGGCCGGCCGCCGAGACAACCGCCGCGGCGAACGGATAGAGGGATGCTCCGATGAAACTCCGCTCGAAGAGGCTCGCGAGACTGAGCCAGGCCAGCAGCGCGATGATGCCGTGCGCGAACGCGAGCGCCGCGACGTCGAACCATCGGGGCTGCGCGTCGTACCCGCCTGGCCGAGCACGTACGACACCGGACGCCGCCGACCTCCGGCGAACGAGCACCCGGGCCGACACGTAGCCGGCAGCCGAGACCACGAACGACGACAGCGCAACGAACTGGCCGGCCGACCCGGGACCGGCGATCGCCACTTCACCCCCGCGGAATAGCAGGATGGCGATGATCCAGGCGATGACGAACACCGGTGCCGAGACGAGCAGCGCCGACGATTCGACCGCGCCCGCTGTCGAGATCGGCTGGCGCACCAGCTGCCGGAACGAGACCGCGGAAGCCATCGGAATCCCCCTTCGCTCATCCCCGGATCGGAACGTCCGCGTCTTCGGGTACGAGCACGATCGGACGTTGCACGACTTCCAGGACGGCGAGCGCGATCGCGGCGATCACGAGCGACCAGATCGTCAGTGCGGGAGTCAGCGGACGGACGAACAGCACCACCGCCGCGAACACCACCGCGATCGCGACGCGCACGGCGGAGCGCTGCGCGTAGAGCCACTCGCCGACACGTCCGGTCGACAAGCCGCGTTCCTCGGCAGCACCTCGGATGCGTGCCGCTCCGGCACTGAAGAGTCCGCGGAGTCGGCGCGGCACGTCGAACGGGCCGGCGAGCCATCCCACCAGAGCCACGACGACCGCGAGTACCAGCACCGCAACGGCCGTCGCGCGGATCCCCGTCGCCACGGCTTCGTAGAGCCGCCCCGCCACGTCCGCGGGCAGCATGGCGGGGTCCATCGCGTCGGCGAAGAGGATCCGGCCGACGGCCAGTGCGGCGATCGTCACGGCCATCGACAGCGCCAGCGCGACCGCCGCACAGATCAGGGCCGTCGCGCGCCGTCGCGCGACCAGCACACCGGCGGTGAGCATGGCGATCACGATCCACGGCAACCAGTCGCCGGCCCACACCGTGAGGCCGTAAGCCATCTGCACGTTGGGCAGCGCCTCCGATCGAGCTACGACGATCGTGCGATCCACGGTCGGGATCCCGGCGGCGATGTCGATGCCCTGGGCGATGAGCGCCTCCTTGACGGCGACCACGATCGGTCCCAGCTGGATGCCCACCGTGCCGTCGCCGCCCAATCGGACGGCGGATCCAGGATCGTTCTGCAGCGCGGCCAGGAGCTGGGTGTGGCTGACCCGCAGAGCCGAGGCCCAGACATCCGCGAATGAATCGGAGGTCACGAAGTTCGACACTCCGGATTCGACGAGCGACAGCAGCCCGGATGCGGCGGGGCCCTTCAGCAGGTTGAGCGCCTCGCTGGCGCGTGGACCGGTGCCGAGGTCGGTGATGCCGTCGATCACGTCCGAGGTGATCTGGCGGATGTCCAGCTGCTGGGTGATGACCAGCATCGTCTGGTCGGTGACGAAGCGCTGGACGGCGGGGTCCTGCGCGAGTGGCGCATAACTCGACACGAAGCCCTCGGTGTCGGTGAGTACCGCTTTCGCCCACGCGGACACTGCCGCGACGGGCGCGAGGATCGCGCCCACCACGATCAGAACGGTGGCCAGCAGCGTCCAGGCCCACCACCGCGCCCGGCGCCTCGCGGCCGGGTGAGCAGCACCGTCGGGACCGGTGACCCCCGGCGCGTCGTTCACCTGCGCCCGAAGGGCCGTGTTCTCGGCTTCCAGCATCTCGATACGTCGCAACAGCGCCGCGTCTCCCTGCTCAGCCATCGGGCCCTCGATCATTCGCCCCGGGCGGACCTCACCCAGTCCGCGTTTCTGGAACATAGCGTCGCTCCACATCCGCGCACTCGTCCTCCGCGGCTGATTTATGTGGCCGCGGCGATGAGACGCCCCGACGCGACGGCCTCACCGAAGGCGGCGTGATCGAGCGCGTTCCGATCCGCGTACGACACCGCGAAGCGCCCCAGCGCACGGTCGAACACCTCTCCGGCCCCGAGATAGCCGGCGATCGCGACCCGGTCTCCCCCGCGGGCATGTGCCCGGGCGAGGGTTTCACCGCACACCCGCGCGTACAGCATCATGCCGGCGAAAGGCATCCGCTCGACCTCGGCAGAACCTTTGCCGTCCTGCAACTGCCGGAAGTAGAAGTCGCGATCGACACCGTCGATTCCCTTCACGCTCCGCCAGCCGAGGAACATGTCGCTCGCCGCCTGCATCAGCTGCTGACCGCGCACGACTCGCTCGCCCTGGTTCGCGTACGCGCTCGCTTCGAGGAAGGGTTCGAGCACGGAGGTCTGGGCCTCTTTGGCCTGCAGGATCAGCGGGTCGGTGTCGTCTCTGCCGCGGAGCAGGACCACCCAGGCCCGGGTACCCACGCTTCCGACGCCGACCACCTTGCGGGCCATGTCGACGTACTCGTACTCGCTCACCGGATGCGACCGGCTCGGCAGGGTCTTGCGGTACTCGCCCAGCAGCTTCCGCATGCGCGCCTCTGTCTGCTCCCGGCCCTCCCCCGCCGGCAGCAGGTCGGACAACGGGACGACGAGCGGCGGCGCTGCCTTGATACGCAGCCGGCCATCGACCACCTCTGCGAGCTTGCTCAGGGCATTCAGGTGCCCCCGCGATCGCGCCTTCGCCAGCGCCTGCTCGGTTCGTCCCACCTGTTGCTTCGCCACCCGTTCAGCGTGTCGCTCGCGACGCACCAGGGCCTGAACCTGCTCGGAATCCAGCCGATCGTGCCAGGAGTACAGCACCGGGGATCCCGCGGCGGTCCGCATCCGTTCCCGATACCCGCGCGCTGCGGCCCGGATGACGGCCGTGCGCTCGTTCCTCGAGAAGCCCCGGCCGCGCGCGGCGACCTCGAAGCTCGCGACGAGTCGTTTGAGGTCCCATTCCCAGGGTCCTGGCAATGTCTCGTCGAAGTCGTTGATATCGAAGATCAGGTTGCGCTCCGGTGTCGCGAATATCCCGAAGTTCGACAGGTGGGCGTCGCCGCACAGCTGCACAGTGATCCCGGACGTGGGAGTGTCCGCCAGGTCCGCGGCCATGATGGCGGCGGCACCCCGGAAGAAAGCGAACGGGGACGCGAGCATCCGCGCGTACCGGATGGGCAGGAGTTCCGGCAATCGTGACTCCCCCTGGCGCTCGAGCATCGCAACCGGATCCTCCCTCGCGGAGCCCGCGGCCCAGGTGCCGTGCGACGAGCGCGGAACGCGCGCGCGTGCCGCCCGGCCGGCCTCGGACCGCTGTCGGAACTCGGCGCGCGCGGTCGGAACCGAATTCTTCTTACTCATGTTCGTCGCACCCGCTCACTCGCTGACCGGATCCTCGCGCCCGCCGCCGTCCCGCACATCGTCCTTCGGGGATGAGGTGCGCGGGGGGGGCGCGTCCGTACCATGCGGACAGTCGGCGCATGGCTGCGTCCGAGGAGGCCACGATGAGGGGAGCAGGAGTACCCCGCGGCGCCCTCGTTCTCGTCAGCCTTGCCGCGCTGACGGTCACGGCGCGCGGTATCAGCGCCATGCTGCCGGACTACACGGCGCAGTTCGACCGGATCGGTGCCGGCATCGCCGCGTGGCTCGGATCGATCGGCATCGGTGCCGCCCAGATCGAGTCTGTGGCCGGGATCGACCCTCGGAACGTGCTCTCCGCCGTCTCCGATGCGCTCGGTGGTGTGTTCCCCCTCTCGGTCGCCCTGATCATCGTGCTCACGATGATGATCCTGATGTCGGCGGATGCCGCGTATGTCCCCACGATCATGCGCCCGCTGAACCCGCGGCAGCCCGATCTGGCCGAAGCCCTCGGTCGCTACGCGGGGAACGTGCGGCGCTACCTGGTGGCCACGACCGTCCTCGGGGTCGCACAGGGGACGCTCAACGCCCTCGTGCTGTGGGTGCGGGGAGTTCCGGCGGCGTTGCTGCGGGAGCTGCTCGCGTTCCTCGCGGTCCCCGCGACCCTGCTCGGCAAGGCTGTGCTCGTCCATGCCGACGAGCAGGCGCGGGCGTGGGCGACCGCGTTCGGGCCGGATGCGGTCACCCGCCGGATGAGGCGGTCCGCGGACCGGCAGCGGATGCTCCCACCCCGCTCGGCTCCGACCGAACATCACTCCCCGCCGGAGGAGGGCGACTGTGTCGACGATGCGTGAGGAGTCGTCGGCCTGGCGTTCTCCGTACTGGGTCGTGCTGGGTCTCGTCGTCGTCTCGTACGGCGCCTGCGCGGCGCAGCTGACACCGGATCCCGGATCTATCGCGCTTCTCGTGCAGCTGCTGACGATCGCGGTCGCCTTCCGGGCCGCCCGGATGCCGCCGAGGATCCAGCACGTCACCTGGATGGTCACCGGGTTCGCCGGGTTGGTCGTCATCGCGGGGGCGCTGCTCGGGCTCCGGGGCGCGGGGCTCGACCTCGCCCTCTCCGCGGCATCGATGGTCGCGTACGTATCCGCGCCGGTCGCCATCCTCCTGGATCAGGTCCGTCGACCGCTGTCGAACGCATCCGCGCTGCTCGCCGTCGTCTCCGCCTACCTGATGGTGGGTATGGTGTTCACCTTCGCGTACAACCTGTTCGCGCTCGTGTCCCCCGTGCCGACCTTCGGTGAGGACCACGTCGATTCACTGTCGAACCAGCTGTTCTTCTCGTTCACCACACTCACCACCACGGGCTTCGGCAACCTCGTCCCGGTCTCGCCTGCCGTGCAGAGCGTCGCCATCTTGGAGGCGATCACCGGCCAGCTCTTCCTGCTGATCGGCGTCGCGCGCATCCTCAACCTCCACCTCACCCGGACCGTGGAGCCGGTCCCCCGCGAAGGGCGGAACCGATGAAGAAGTGGTCGGTCGTGATCATCCTGGGCTCGGCCCAGTTCGTGATGGTGCTCGATGGCACCGTGATGAACGTGTCGATTTCCACCGTCGTCGAGGACCTCGATACGAGCGTCGCCGCCATGCAGGGCGCCATCACCTTCTACACGCTCACGATGGCGGCGGCCATGCTGCTCGGCGCGAAGCTCGGCGACATCTGGGGGCGGCGGCGCGCATTCGTCATCGGGTCCTGTGTGTACGCGGTCGGCTCACTGGTGACCGCGTACAGCCCGAACATCCAGTTCCTGTTCCTGGGGTGGTCGCTGATCGAGGGCGTCGGCGCCGTCCTCGTGATCCCCGCCATCGCTGCCCTCGTCGCGGACAACTACACCGGCAGCGCGCGCATCACGGCGTACGCGATCATCGGCGCCGTCTCGGGCGCGGCGGTCGCCGCCGGCCCCCTGATCGGTGGATTCGTGACGACCTACTTCAGCTGGCGGTACGTCTTCGTCGCCGAGGTGGTCATCATGGCGGTGGTCGTGCTGTTCTCCCGACGTCTGACGGATGCGACCCCCCGTCAGCACGTGCGCATCGATCTCCTGAGCGTCGCGCTGTCCGCGGTCGGGCTGGTGTTCGTCGTCTTCGGAATGCTGCAGAGCAAGACCTGGGGATGGGTGATCCCCCTGCTCTCCCCCACGATCGGCGAGGTGGAGATCGCACCGCTCGGCATCTCACTCACGGCGTGGCTGGTGGTCGCGGGAGGGGTGCTGATCGTGGCGTTCGTCCGGCGACAGATGTTCCTCGCACGAGAGCGCCGCTCGCCTCTCGTGCACGTGGAGATGTTCAGCATCCGGCAGCTGCGCAGCGGGCTATCCGTCCTCGGTGCGCAGTACGCCATCACCGCGGGCCTGTTCTTCGCCCTCCCGGTGTACCTGCAGATGACACTCGGGATGGATGCGCTCGAGACCGGCGTGCGGATCTTCCCCCTCTCGACATCGCTCATCCTGTTCTCGGTGGTGGGCACGCGGCTATCCACGCTATGGTCTCCGCGCCGCATCGTGCGGGCCGGGCAGTTGCTCCTCGTGTTCAGTTCGGTGCTGCTGCTCGGCGCCGCCACGGCGGATCTGCGCGGTGCCCTGTTCGCGGTCGGGATGTTCTCGGCCGGGGCTGCACTCGGACTTCTCGCCTCGCAGCTCGGCAACGTCAACATGTCGAGCGTCACCGAGAAGGAGACGAGCGAAGTGGGCGGGCTTCAGGGCGTGTTCCAGAACCTCGGATCGTCGCTCGGCACCGCGCTCATCGGGTCGATCCTGATCGGGGCGCTCGCCACGTCGTTCGCGGGCGGTGTGGCGGCGAGTGAGCTTCCCGCTCCCGCTCGGTCGCTCATCGGCGAGGCGACCCAACAGGGCGTGGCGATCGTCCCCGCGGCGGATGTCGACGAGTTGGCTCGCGCCGGAGGTCTGACCGACGCGGAAGCGGAGTCGCTCGCTTCGATCTACCTCGATTCCCAGCTGTCCTCCCTGCGCGTGGCATTGTTCGGACTGATCGTGATCTCACTGGTGGCGCTGCTCTTCTCCCGCGGCATCCCCTCGAAGAAGCCGTACCGGGTGCGCACCCCCGAGGCGGAACACCCGCCCGCGCCCGGGGCGACGCGGCGGTCTCGCTGACCCCCGCCACGCACGGACCCGTCATCCGCGTGGCGGCGCGGTGACCAGTTCTCCCGCACGCCAGACCGCGGCCGTCAGCGGCACGCCGGGGCGGTAGGCGAGGTGGGAGGCCGCGGGCGCCGCGAGCACCTGCAGGTCGGCGCGCCCGCCGACCGCGATCATCCCCACCGCATCCGGGCTGTCGGACAGACCGAGCGCGAGGGCGCCGCCACGCGTCGCCGACCAGACGGCCTCCTCGACCGTCATCCCCATCTGCAGCACGGCCGTGGCGACGCAGAACGGGAGGGAGGTCGTGTAGGAGCTGCCCGGGTTGCAGTTGCTCGCGATCGCGACCGTCGCGCCGGCATCGATCAGCGCCCGCGCCGGTGCGAACGGTTGCCGGGTGGATACGTCGCAGGCGGGCAGCACGGTGGCCACGGTCCCGGATGCGGCGAGCGCGTCGATGTCGCGGGAGGTGAGCGCGTTGCAGTGATCGACGCTCGCGGCGCCGAGCTCCACGGCGAGCGCGACCCCGCCACCGTGGCCGAGCTGGTTCCCGTGCACCCGGAGCCCGAGCCCGGCACGCCTGCCCGCCTCCAGCACCTCCCGCGACTGCTCGACGTCGAAGGCCCCGTGTTCGCAGAAGACGTCGATGAACCGGACCCAGGGCAGCACCGCCTGGAGCATCGGCCCGGTCACGAGATCCAGGTACGCGCGGGGATCCATGCCGTCCGGCACGACGTGGGCGCCGAGGAACGTGACGACGTCCGCCGACTCCGCGGCGAGCCGGGCGGCCTGTGCCTCCGCGTCGACATCGAGACCGTACCCGGTCTTCGTCTCGAGGAAGGTGGTGCCCTGCCGCAGCGCTTCCCCGCGCAGCCGCCGGAGATTCGCCCTGAGCTCCGCCTCGCTCGCACCGCGCGTGGCGCGCACCGTGGCCGCGATGCCGCTCGCGGCGTAGGGATGCCCGGCCATGCGGGCCTCGAACTCAGCGGAGCGGTCCCCGGCGAACACGAGGTGGGTGTGCGCGTCGACCCACCCGGGCAGCACCGCCGCACCACCGACCGAGATCGCGGTGTCCGCGGCGGGCGCGTCCGCAGCGGATCCGATCCAGGCGATCCTGGCGCCCTCGATCACGAGCGCCGCATCCGTCGCGCGCGGTGCGCCGGGGAGGTTCGTCGTCAGCTCGCCGATGTCGGTGATCAGGGTGGTCGCGGTCATGTCACCGGTCTCCTCTCCCTGTCCCGAGCACGGCGGTCAGCAGTTCCTCCGCGCTCTCGCCCGCGACGCCGGCCGGGGTGCGCAGACGCCCGCCCTCCGCCCGCACCGTCCCGCCCACGATCACGCGTCGGATGTCCGCCGAGGTGGCTACCAGCGCGAGCTGCTCCGGGTCGGCGCCCGCGGTCCGCACGGATGCGTCGTCGATCTCCACGAGGTCGCAGGCGGCACCCTCCCGGATGCCGCCGGTCTCCCCGAGCGCCGCGTACCCTGCGGTCGACAGTGCCGCCGCCAGCTCGCGCGGGGTGAACCTGCCCCGGCGCCCGGACGACAGCCGCTCGCCCGCTTCGAGCCCTCGTGCTTCGAGGAACGGATCCACCACGGCGTTCTGGTCGGACCCCAGTGCGATGCGCGCCCCCGCGTCGGCGAGGCGACGCGCAGGCCCGATCCCGTCACCGAGATCCGCTTCCGTCGTCGGGCACATCACGACAGTGACAGCGGCGTCTCCCAGCATCCGGATATCCTCGTCGGTCAGATGGGTCGCGTGCACCGCACTCAGCCGGGGGGAGAGGGCGCCTGCGCGCGCCAGCAGCGCCGTGGGCGTCACCCCGTACTCCGCGAGGCATTCCTCGTTCTCCCGCGGTTGCTCGGACAGGTGGACGTGCAGCGGTACGTCCTCGGGCAGCTCCCGCACGATCTGGGCGATCGCGTCCGGCGGCACGGCCCGGACGGAATGGATGGCGGCGCCGAGGCGCGTGTGCGACCCGAGCTCCGCGCGCAGATCCGACCAGCGGTCCAGCCACTGCCGTGCCGAGCCGTCGCCGAAGCGCAGCGCGGTACCGGAGAGGGCCGCCCCGGGGCCGGCGCTGAGGTAGCAGGTGTCCAGCAGCGTCAGACGGATGCCGACATCCTGCGCCGCATCGGCGAGCGCCCGCTCCATGGCGTGCGCGGGCCGGTAGGGCGTCCCGCCCGGACGGTGATGGAGGTAGTGGAACTCCCCCACTGCCGTCCATCCGCCCACCAGCATCTCGGCGAAGACCGCCCGTGCCAGCCGGTGGTGGGTGTCCGGATCCAGCCGGTCGGCGAGCGCGTACATCCTGTCGCGCCAGCCCCAGAAATCCCCGCCGTCCCCGTGCGTGCGACCGCGCAGCGCGCGGTGGAAGGCGTGCGAGTGCGCGTTGCCCGAGCCGGGCGCGACGACGCCGAGGCGCAGGTCGCCGTCGGCGGCCTCGACTCCCCGTTCGACGCGGACGATCCGACCGCCCTGCGCGTGGATGCGCACCGAGGGCGCTGCGACCCCGTCGATGAGCGCCGTCGCGCAGTGGAGGATCACAGCAGCTCCCGGAGGATCCGCTCCACCGCGACGACCCCGGCGATGCAGTCGTCGAGCTCGGCGTACTCCTCGGGCGCGTGCGAGACACCGCTCGGGTTCCGCACGAACACCATGGCGGTCGGCACGTGGGCCGACAGCACCCCCGCGTCGTGGCCCGCCCCGGTCCCGAGTTCCGGGATCCCGCCGAGAGCGGCCGAGACCCGCTCGCGGAGATCGGCGGGGAAGGTCACCGCGCTGCTCCAGGACTCCTCCGCGATCACGAGCTCGCACCCCTCCGCGGCCGCGACGTCCCGCATCCGCTCCTCGATCTCGGCGACGAGGGCGCGGGTCTCCTCATCGTCGCCGCTGCGCGCGTCGAGCCACGTCGTCACCGCGGACGGGATGACGTTCGTGCCCCCGGGGACGACCCCGATGCGCCCGACGGTCGCGCGCGCCCCGGGGCTTGCCGCGGCCGCATCGCGTGCGGCGACCACGCCCCGGGCGGCGGCCACCATCGGATCCCTCCGGTCCGCCATGCGCGTGGCGCCCGCGTGGTTCCCCTCGCCCCGGAACCCGATACGCCACCGACCGTGCGCGAGGATGCCCGACGCGACCGCGAGCGGACCGTCCACGTCGACGAGCCCGCGCCCCTGCTCGACGTGCAGTTCGAGGAAGATCCCGATCCGGCCCAGAGCGCGCTCGTCGGCGCCGAGGTGCCGCGCAGGCACCCCGTGGGCGTCCGCGGCCTCGGCGAGCGTCACCCCGTCCGCGTCGACGAGACGACGGGCCCGGGCGGCGTCCAGCGCTCCGGTGAGCAGGCGCGACCCGAGACAGGCGACGCCGAAGCGCGATCCCTCCTCTTCGGCGAAGACGACGACCGCGCACGGACGCGACGGCACGAAACCGGACGATCGCAGGAGCGCGACGGCGTCCAGCGCGCTGACGACCCCGAGGGGCCCGTCGTACTCCCCGCCGCCGGGGACCGAGTCGAGGTGACTGCCGACGACGACCGCATCCGGGCCGGGGGCGCCCCACCATGCCCACAGGTTGCCGTTGCGATCCCGTTCCACGTCGAGACCGGTGGACTCCGCACGCGCGACGAACCAGTCCCGCAGCTCCAGGTCCGCCGCATCCCACAGATGCCGGGAGTAGCCGCCGCGGCGGGGATCCCGCCCGATGTCCGCGATCTCGTCGAGCCCGCTCAGCCGGCCCCGGGTGACGGCCGGGGTGTTCACGTCGACTCCGCCATGGGCACGCGCAGCCCCCGCTCGCGCGCGACCTCCCTGGCTCGTTCGTAGCCCGCATCCACGTGCCGCATGACCCCGGAGCCCGGGTCGTTCACCAGCACCCGTGCGATCTTCTCGGCCGCGAGCGGGGTGCCGTCCGCCACGACGACCTGCCCCGCGTGGATGGATCGACCGATCCCGACCCCGCCGCCGTGGTGGATCGACACCCAGGTCGCCCCGGATGCGGTGTTCAGCAGGGCGTTCAGCAGGGGCCAGTCCGCGATCGCATCCGATCCGTCCGCCATGCCCTCGGTCTCCCGATAGGGGGAGGCCACGGACCCGGAGTCGAGATGGTCGCGTCCGATCACGATCGGTGCGCGCAGTTCCCCCGACGCCACCATCTCGTTGAACCGGAGTCCGGCGAGATGCCGTTCCTGATAGCCCAGCCAGCAGATCCGCGCGGGGAGCCCCTCGAACCTCACCTTCTCTGCCGCGCCGGTGATCCAGCGGCGCAGCCGCTCGTCGGCCGGGAAGAGTTCGAGGATGGCGCGGTCCGTCGCCGCGATGTCCGCCGGGTCTCCGGACAGGGCGACCCAGCGGAAGGGACCCTTGCCCTCCGCGAAGAGCGGGCGGATGTACGCCGGGACGAACCCGGGGAAGGCGAACGCGTCCTCGCAGCCGCCCAGGCGCGCCTCCGCCCGGAGGGAGTTGCCGTAGTCGAACACCTCCGCCCCGGCATCCTGGAAACCGATCATCGCGCGCACCTGTGCGGCCATCGAGGCCCGGGCGGCGGCGGTGAATCCCTCCGGGTCGGCCTCCGCCCGCGGACCCCAGTCCGCCAGCGCCACACCCTCGGGCAGATAGCTGAGGGGGTCGTGCGCGGAGGTCTGGTCGGTCACGATGTCCACCGCCACGCCGCGTGCCAGCAGCTCCGCGAAGACCGTGGCGGCGTTGCCGACCAGACCGACCGACAGGGCCTGGCGCGCCTCCTTCGCGGACTGGACCCGGGCCAGGGCCTCGTCCAGCTCGTGCGTCATCTCGTCGAGGTATCCGTGCGCGACCCGGCGCTCCAGGCGTGCCGGGTCGACGTCGACGATGAGGACCGCCCCGCCGTTCATCGTGACCGCCAGCGGCTGCGCCCCGCCCATCCCGCCGGCGCCCCCGGTGAGGGTCAGGGTCCCGGCGAGCGAACCGCCGAACCGTTTCTCGGCGACCGCGGCGAAGCACTCGTAGGTGCCCTGCAGGATCCCCTGGGTGCCGATGTAGATCCAGGAACCGGCCGTCATCTGCCCGTACATCGTCAGCCCGGCCTGCTCGAGGCGCCGGAACTCCGGCCACGTCGCCCAGTCCCCGACGAGGTTCGAGTTGGCGATCAGCACCCGGGGCGCCCACTCGTGCGTGCGGAAGACACCCACCGGCTTCCCCGACTGCACCAGCAGCGTCTCGTCCGCCTCCAAGGACTCCAGGGTCCTGACGATGGCGTCGAACGCGGCCCAGTTGCGGGCCGCCCGCCCGGTCCCGCCGTACACCACGAGGTCGTCCGGCCGCTCGGCGACCTCGGGATCGAGATTGTTCATGAGCATCCGCAGCGGCGCCTCGGTCGCCCATGACTTGGCGGTGAGGGCGGTGCCGCGCGCGGCTCGCACGGGACGGGGCAGGTGGTCGGTCACGGTGTTCCCTTTCGGTCAGGCGAGTTCCACGACGGCCGCGGCAGCGCCGCGCAGCGCACCGCTGCGCACGGCACCGACGACGCGCTCGATCTCCGGGGCCAGGTGGCGGTCCGGGCCGGGGCCGGCCACGTCCTCGCGGATGCGCGAGCGGACCGCCCCCGTGGCGGATGCGGGGAGCAGCGGCGCCCGGAGGTCGAGCGCACGGGCCGCGGTCATCGCCTCGATCGCCAGCACACGGCTCACACCGTCCAGGGCGGTGCGGAGCTTGCGGGCCGCCGCCCATCCCATGGAGACGTGGTCCTCCTGCATCGCCGACGAGGGGATCGAGTCCACGGATGCGGGGACCGCGAGCCGCTTCAGCTCGGAGACGATGCCCGCCGCGGTGTACTGGGCGATCATCAGCCCCGAATCCACGCCGGCGTCGTGGGCGAGGAACGCGGGCAGCCCCTGATTGCGTGCCGGATCCAGCATCCGGTCGGTGCGGCGTTCGGACATGCTCGCCACGTCCGCGACCACGATGGCGAGGAAATCGAGCACGTAGCCGAGGGGGGCGCCGTGGAAGTTCCCGTTGGACTCGACCCTGCCGTCCGGTGTGACGACGGGGTTGTCGACGGCCGCCGCGAGCTCCCGCTCGGCCACGAGCGCGGCGTGCGCGAGCGTGTCCCTGGCCGCGCCGTGCACCTGGGGAGCGCACCGCAGCGAGTACGCGTCCTGCACCCGCGTGCACTCCGGACCGCGATGGCTCGCGACGATGGGGGATCCCGCCAGCATCCGGCGCATGTTGCCCGCGGAGTCCCGCTGGCCGTGCTGGGGGCGGAGCGCGGCGAGGTCGTCCGCGAACGCCGCATCCGTGCCCAGCAGCGCCTCGACGCTCATCGCGGCGGTGACATCCGCGGTCGTCAGCAGCATCCGCAGATCGGCGATCGCGAGTGCGAGCATCCCGAGCATCCCGTCGGTGCCGTTGATGAGGGCGAGCCCCTCCTTCTCGGCGAGCAGCACCGGGCGGATGCCGGCCGCGGCGAGCGCGTCGGCCGCCGGCGCGAGGAGCCCGTCGGCTCCCCGGACCTCGCCCTCCCCCATCACCGCGAGCGCGCAGTGCGCGAGCGGGGCGAGGTCCCCGGAGCAGCCCAGGGATCCGTATTCCCGGACGACGGGCGTGACACCGGCGTTCAGGATCGCGGCGTACGTCTCCGCCGTCTGGACCCGCACACCGGTCCGGCCGGTCAGGAGGGTCGACAGCCGGAGCAGCATCAGGGCCCGCACGGTCTCGCGCTCGATCTCCGCCCCCGATCCGGCCGCGTGCGAGCGCACGAGGCTCTGCTGGAGCCGGGCCCGCCGGTCGGCGGGGATGTAGGTGGTCGCCAGGGCGCCGAACCCGGTCGAGATGCCGTAGTGGGGTGCCGGATCCGCGGCGAGCGCCTCGATCACACTCCGGCCGGCGGCGACCGCGGCGCGCGCATCGTCCGTGATGATGACGCGCGCGTCATGCCGGGCGACGGCCACGACCTCGTCGAGGGAGACGGGGCCGACGCCGACCACGACGCCGGTGTCCGAGGAGGAACGATCCATGGTCACATCCCACGGCATCGCCCCGGCGCGGTCACGACGCGCGACGGCTTTCCTGTCCCACCTGTGAGACAGTGACGGCAGCGACATCGAGGAGGATGCCATCGCCGCCCCGTCCGAGACCGCTCCGGCGGCCCGCCACACGCTCGCGATCCTGCAGTACCTGGCCGCGCAGCGCGGCCCGGTGTCGGCCGCCGCCGTCGCCGCCGCTCTCACCCTGCCCCGGTCCACGGTCTACCGTCTGCTCGGCGTGCTCGAGGAGACCGGATTCGCCCTGCACTTCCCCGAGGAGCGCCGCTACGGGATCGGACTGGCCGCGTTCGAGTTGAGCTCCGGGTTCTCCCGCCAGCAACCGCTCACCCGCCTGGGCGGGCCCCTCCTCGCACAGCTCGTCGACCGGCTCGGTGAGAGCGCGCACCTGGCGGTCCTGCACGGACGCGACGTCATCTACCTGATCGAGGAGCGCGCACCGCGGCGCCCCTCCCTCGTGACGGATGTCGGCGTGCGCCTGCCCAGTCATCTCACCGCGAGCGGCCGGGCGCTGCTGGCGACGCTCCCGCCGCCGCAGTTGCGGGCGCTCTACCCCGATCGGAGCGCGTTCGTGCGTCGCACGGACCGATCGGTCGACACGTACGGCGCCCTCGCGCGTCTGCTCGTCGACGTGCGCCGGGACGGGTTCGCCACGGAGGACGGCGAGGTGACGCCGGGACTCGCGTCCATCGCATTCGCGGTCCGCGACCACGCCGGGTGGCCGGCCGCGAGCATCGCGGTGACGTTCGACTCCGGAGTGCCGGCGGCGCGGGCGGCGGAGATCGCCCAGCACATCGGTGCCAGTGCCGCGGAGCTCTCCCGACGCATCCACGGTCGCCCCCTCACCCCGGCGGCTCCCCCTCGCGGCTGACGGCGTCTCCGCGCTCAGTCGGCGTCGGCGGCCCCCGCGTCCGGATCCGTGAGCGGAGCGTCGATCACGCCGATGCCGACGGCCTCGTGGCTGGCCTCCGCCTCGGCCTCCTGGTCCGTCCCGCCCTTGGGCTCCTCCCCCGGTTCCTGCTCGGTGCTGGGCTGCTCGAGGTCGCTGTCCGCCAGCGTGTCCTCCCGCTCTTCGGCCTGGTCGCCGGTCGTGTCGCTCATGACGCCGCTCCTTCCCTTCGGGTGTCGGTGCCCGTTCCGGCAGGCTCTCATCGCCCCGGGCACGGGCCAAGCCCTTGACGCGGACGGGGCTTCTGCCTCACCGCGCGCCCTTGCACAAGTGCTCGCCCGAACCGGGGTTCGACGGTTAGGTGGAGACGCTCCGGAGCAGCGCCTGGCCGGGGCCCGACCGGAAGGAGCACGCCATGCGTGCAGTCATGATGTACGGCCCCGGCGACGTCCGGGTCGAGGAGCGCGAGCGGCCCCGGATCCTCGAGGCCACGGATGCGGTCATCCGCGTCACCGCCACCTGCATCTGCGGATCCGATCTCTGGCCGTACCGGGGCCTCGAACCGCTCGCCGACACGCCCCAGCAGATGGGACACGAGTACATCGGCATCGTCGAGGAGGTCGGCGACGACGTCCGCGGCGTGAAGCCCGGCGACTACGTGGTCGGCTCCTTCGTGGCCTCCGACAACACCTGCGAGATCTGCCGCGCGGGCTACCAGTCGCGGTGCGTGCACGCGGTCATGATGGGCTCGATCGGAACCCAGGCCGAGTACGCCCGCATCCCGCTCGCCGACGGCACCCTCGTGATCGTCCCGGGTGAGCCGACGGCGGCGCTCGTGCCGTCGTTGCTGGCCGCCTCGGACGTGCTCGGCACCGGATGGTACGCCGCCGTCGCCGCCGACGCCGGCCCCGGGAAGACCGTCGCCGTGGTCGGCGACGGGGCGGTCGGGCTGCTCGGCATCCTCGCCGCCAAGCAACTCGGCGCGGAGCGGATCATCGCGATGTCACGCCACGCCGACCGGCAGGCGCTGGCACGGAGGTTCGGCGCGACCGACATCGTGGCGGAGCGGGGCGTTCCGGGCGTCGCCCGGATCAAGGAGATGACCGACGGACTGGGCGCGCACAGCGTGATCGAGGCGGTGGGCACCCAGGAGTCCATGCAGCAGGCGATCCGGTCCTGCCGGCCGGGCGGTCACGTCGGGTACGTGGGCGTCTCGCACGACGTGAACCTCAACGGGACGGCGCTGTTCTTCGCGAGCGTGCATCTGCTGGGCGGTCCCGCGCCGGTCCGGCGGTTCCTTCCGGAGCTGATCGCCCTCATCCAGGAGGGCGCGATCACGCCGGGAGACGTGTTCGATCTGACCCTGCCGCTCGAGGAGGCGGCGGAGGGGTACCGGGCCATGGACGAGCGTCGCGCGACCAAGGTCCTGCTGACCCTCTGATCCCCCGCCTCAGCGGGTGATCACCAGCGCCACGGAATCCGCGCCGCGGCGCTGCGTCATCCGGATCATCCGGTACTTCATCCCGTACTTGGCGCGCAGCGCCGCGTCGAGTCGCTCGCGGGTGACCGCCGAATCGTCGATGACGGCGGTGGCCTCCACCGGGACCGCGTCGGCCTTCACCCGACCGCGCATGTCGCAGGGGGTGAGGGTGACGCGCGGCGTGTGCCGCAGGCGCTTGACCTTGCCGGACTCGGCGCCGGTGGTGACGATCAGCCGCTCGCCGTCCCGCACGATCCACACCGGGGTCCCCACCGGCTCACCGGTGCGACGGAAGGTGGTGAGCAGAACGTACTCGTGCTCTGCGAGGGTGGCGACGTCGGTATCCATGTCCCCAGCATCGCAGTGCTCGGGCCACCGGGTCGCACGATGGTCACCGAAGGTACCGCGCGTCGCTTACCGTGGAAGGTACGGAGCGTGCAGTGTGCGCCCGCTCCGGTCGAGTTTCACCCCGCTTCCGGCGGGCCTCGGCTCGATTCCGAGGGAAGGACCCCCATGAAGATCGTCGCCTCTGCCGACTGGCGCGAAGCGCTCCCGTTCGAAACCCCCGTCTCCGCCGCCGAGGTCGCCCCCGGCGAACCCACCCGGTGCGCCACGTGCGGCACCGACGCGCCGGCTCTGCCGCGCGAGGAACTCTGGGCGGTGAAGCACCAGCATCCCAACAACCACGCCGGATTCGTGCGCTTCTACTGCGCCGAGCACAAGCCCGAGGTCGTCGCCCCGGCACCCGCCGCGGCAGCCCCCGCCAAGAAGAAGGCGGCGGCTCCCCGCGAGCGCCGCGCGCCTGCGGCCCCGAAGCCGACGCCGGGTCACGAGCGTCCGCGCGCCGTCTGCCCGACGTGCTACATGGAGGTCTCCGCGAAGGGCCTGTGCGGCACCTGCGGCAACACCATCTCCTGACAGACACCCGCGGCGGAAGCCGCGCCCGTGCGGGGGGATCCAGCTCGACAGCGGCACCGCGACGAGACGGATTTCCCCCGCGCGCTGGTTCATTTCGGATTCGCGTGATACGTTTAGAGCGTTCCTGATCTTTGGGACAGGCTGCTTCAGAGTTTGATTGCTCGCTGTGGAGTCTTCAAACCGAATAACGTGTCGCCACTCCAGCTGGTAGACGCCCCATATACATATCGCGTTCTGTGCGCGTCTGCCGACGTCAGCGTGACGTCTTCTTCTCGAAAGCTAGTTCTTGCCCTTCAGTACCATCCTCCCTTCGGCTCTCCCGCTCGATTGGCGCCAGGCTGACGATGATGTCTTCGTCGCCATGGCCCACGGTGAGTACGCCGGCTTCGTCAGCATGACCGTCCGCGGCCACGCCGCCCACGGTCCCCGCGGAGAGTTCCTCGGCGAGTACCTCTCCTCCGACGAGGCACGCGTCGCCGTCGACGCCCACCACGATCTTGCAGTGCCGGTCTCCTCGGCCGCACCGCACCTCGCACGTCCGTTCCGCATTCGTCGGAGCGGCACCACCGGTCGCACTCGCGGCCCGAAAAGTAGAAGGAAAGACACGATGGCCACTGGCACCGTGAAATGGTTCAACTCCGAAAAGGGCTATGGCTTCATTGCCCCCGACGACGGTTCCGCTGACCTGTTCGCGCACTACAGCGCGATCACCGGCAACGGTTTCAAGGAGCTCCGCGAGGAGCAGAAGGTCGAATACGACGCCGAGCGCGGCCCCAAGGGCATGCAGGCAGCGAACATTCGCCCGCTCTGATCTCACAGATCTGATTTTTCCTCAGCCGGGGTGGACATCGTCCACCCCGGCTGACGACTGTCTGGGAGTAGCGACGTATTCCCCACGGCGAATGCGGGCGGCCGTACGCTGAAGACAGCGATGGGCACACCCGCCCCTGGCTTCACGGCCAGACCGGCCGACGATCGAAAAGGTGATGCTTATCTCTTCCACCGCACTCGAGCCGCGGCTCGGCCCCGTCCGCCAGACTTATGCCGGCACCAAAGACTTCCCCCCGATCACCCGCGCGTACACCGACGTCGCGCAGGTCGTTCGCGAAAGCGGCCTCTTGAACCGCGCACGGCTGTTCTACGGCCTCGTCGCCGCAGCCCTGGCCCTCGCCTTCGGCGGCGCCATCACGGGCTTCCTCCTGCTGGGCGACAGCTGGTTCCAGCTGCTCATCGCCGCAGCCCTCGGCATCCTCTTCACCCAGGTCGCGTTCCTCGCCCATGAGGCCGCGCACCGGCAGATCCTCGAGTCCGGCCCGGCGAACGACCGCCTGGCCCGCATCCTCGCCAACGGCGTCGTCGGCATGAGCTACTCGTGGTGGTCCTCCAAGCACACCCGCCACCACGGCAACCCGAACCGCGTCGGCAAGGACCCGGACATCGAGATCGACACGATCTCGTTCCTGGACGAGGACGCGGCGAAGGCCCGCGGCATCCAGCGGTTCATCACGCAGCGTCAGGGCTGGTTCTTCTTCCCCCTGCTCACGCTGGAAGGCCTGAACCTGCACTTCATCAGCCTCCGTCACCTCTTCGGCAAGGAGCCGGTCAAGGGCCGCGCCTTCGAACTGACCCTCATCGCGGTCCGTTTCGCGCTGTACCTCACCCCGATCTTCCTGCTTCTCCCGGTCGGCATGGCGTTCGCGTTCGTCGGCGTGCAGCTCGCCGTCTTCGGCGTCTACATGGGCGCGTCGTTCGCGCCGAACCACAAGGGCATGCCGGTCATCGCGAAGGACGCCAAGCTGGACTTCTTCAGCAAGCAGGTGCGCACCTCCCGCAACATCGGCGGCGGATGGTGGGCGACCTGGCTCATGGGCGGCCTGAACTACCAGATCGAGCACCACCTCTTCCCGAACATGCCCCGCCCGCACCTCGCCCGTGCGCGCGAGATCGTCATGGAGCACTGCCGCACGCTGGGCGTCCCGTACACCGAGACGACGCTGCTGCGCTCCTACGCGATCGTCATCGACTACCTCAACCGGGTGGGCCTCGCCGCGCGCGACCCGTTCGACTGCCCGATGGCGGCCACCTACCGCCGGGTCTGACCCGCATCCTCCGTAGGACAGACGCCCACCACCGTGATCCACGGCGGTGGGCGTCTGTCCTTCGGGCGATCAGTAGACGCGGAGCGCCCCGGGATCGACCCGGGCGGTGAAGGTCGTGACGTCGCCGACCTCTTCGCCGTCGATCTCGAAGGCACGCGGTTCGGGCAGCTCGACCCGGATGCGTTCCACCTGGCCGTGCCGGGCCGCCTCGACGCTCGTCGCGGTCTTCTCCCGGTCGAACAGACGCATGATCCCGTTGTCCCAGACGGCGGCACGGAGGGTCTCCATCCACTGCACCGGACCCTCGGCGCTGACGACGAGGACATCGAGCGATCCGTCGTCCAGCTCGGCATCCGGGAACAGCGTGACGCCGCCCTGCAGCGTGCCGCAGTTGCCGACCAGCAGGGTGTGCGCCTGCACGTCCTTCGGCTCGCGGTCGTCGACGGTGACGGTCGCACTCACGAGCTCGGACGCCGACAGCGCCTGCCCCATGGCGGCGACGTAGGCCAGCCACCCGGCCTTGGTCTTCAGATCGTCATCCGTCGCGGCGAGCATCTCCGCGTCGAGGCCGAAGCCCACCATCACGACGAACGCCTTCGGGTCACCGCCGTCCAGCTCCACCCAGCCGATGTCGATCGCGCGGGCGGTCCCTTCGGCGATCTTCCGCAGCGCCGTCTTCGGGTTGCCCAGCGGCACGTCCAGATTGCGCGCGAGGAGGTTCCCCGTCCCCTGCGGCACGATGCCGAGTGCTGCCCCGGTGCCGGCGATCGTCTCCGCGACCGCGCGCACGGTGCCGTCGCCGCCGGCGGCCACGACGACCTCGCACCCCGCCTCGAGCGCCGCGCGGGCAGGCCCCTGTCCCGGATCCTCCGGCGTGGTCTCGAACCACTCCGCGGAAGCGCCGCCGGACGCGGAGTCCCACGCGTCGGCCAGCTCCTCACGGGCGATCTTGCTCGGGTTGTATACGATGCCGGTACGGGGAAGCGTCATGCGCTCACTCTCTCACTCCGGTCCGCGCGACAGGCCCGCGATTGGGTACTTTCCTGCACCCAAGCCATAATGAGAGGTATGACCACTGGTTCGTACAGTGCGTTGTCCAGCTACTCTCGCGTGCAGATCCTGCACACCCTGCAGAAGCGTGGCCGCCGCACCATAGCCGACCTGCGGGACGCCACCGGTTTGCACGCCAACACGGTGCGCGAGCACCTGCAGCGGCTCATCGACGACGGTTACATCATCGTCGAGACTGAGCAGCGGACGACCAGAGGACGCCCCCGCGCCCTCTACAGTGCCGCCTCGGGTGCTGCCACCCCGAGCCCCATCGCCCAGCGCAAGGCCCGAGAGGCGGCCGAGCGGGGCGATCTGATGCGCCGGATCATGCCGGAGACCGGCACCAACGCACTGCCCACGGAGGCGGTGCACCAGATCGACGCCCTCGTCGAAGACCTCGCGAGCGCGGGATTCGACCCCGCCCTCGACGAGAACGCCCTGAGCGTCGACATCAGCCCGTGTCCGCACACCGACGTCGACGCGGCGCAGCGGGAGACGCTGTGCGCCGTGCACCTCACCCTCATGGATGGGGTGCTCAGTCATGCCGGCGGCCCACTCGAGGTGACCGGCATGGCCCCCTCCTGCAACCCCTCCGACTGCGTCGTGCAGCTCAGGTTCGGTCGGCCCGGATCCCGCTGAGAACGTCCTCGTGGACCGGCGCGGGTACGCGGATGCGGTCCGCCCGCGCGTACACGTTCATGGACGGCGGGCGCAGGAACCCCACCAGGGTGAGGCCGGACGCCGCCGCCAGTTCGGCAGCCAGCGAGGACGGCGCGGAGACGGCGGCGAGGATCGGGATCCCCGCCATCACGGCCTTCTGCACGAGCTCGAAGCTCGCCCGGCCGGACACCTGCAGCACCGTCCCGGTCAGCGGCAGCCGGTCGTTGAGCACGGCCCAACCGATGACCTTGTCGACCGCGTTGTGCCGGCCGACGTCCTCGCGCAGCACCAGCAGTTCCCCGGTGCGGGCGTCGAAGAGCGCCGCGGCGTGCAGGCCTCCCGTCTTGGCGAAGACGGCCTGCTGCGCACGCAGTGCGTCCGGGAATGTCGCGAGCATCTCCGCGTCCAGGACCACCTCGTCGGCCGCCACGTCGTAGCGCGAGACCGTCTCGACCGCGTCGATCGACGCCTTGCCGCACAGACCGCACGAACTCGTCGTGAAGAAGTTCCGCGCGACCTCGGGGGCGGGAGGCGCGACGCCCGGGGCGAGGGTGACGTCGAGCACGTTGTAGGTGTTCTCCACGCCTCCGGTCCCCGGTCCGCCGCAATGGATGGCGCCCAGGAACTCGTCGCCGCGTCCGATGACCGCCTCGGACACGAGGAAGCCGGCGGCCAGTTCCACGTCGTTGCCGGGTGTGCGCATCGTGACCGCGAGAGAACGGCCGCCCACACGGATCTCCAGCGGCTCCTCCGCCGCGAGCGAGTCCGCACGCGTGGTGGGGGTCTGCCCGAGTGATATCCGCACGACGGGCCGCCGCACCGTGATCCTGCCCATGCTCAGCCTCCGATCGCGTTCATGCCGCGCGCGGGCTGCAGGAACGAGGGGTCGTCGATCGCGTGCCCGGCGAGCTTGCCGTGCACGCAGGAACGCAGCATCCGGTCGACATCCTGGTCCGTTCCCCCGCCGCGCAGGATCGGCACCAGATCGTACTCGGTCGTGGAGAACAAGCAGTTGCGCAGCTGCCCGTCCGCGGTGAGCCGCAACCGGTCGCAGTCCCCGCAGAACGGCGCGGTCACCGAGGCGATGACCCCGACCGAATGCGGTCCGCCATCCAGCAGCCAGCGCTCCGCCGGAGCGCCGCCGCGGCCGGGCACGGGCGTGAGGTCCCACCGCGCGGACAGGGAACGCAGGATCTCCTCGCGCGTCACCATCTGTGCACGGTCCCAGGTGTGCCCGGCATCAAGCGGCATCTGCTCGATGAAGCGCATCTGCGCACCGTGCTCGGTGGCGAAGGCCACGAGGTCCACGAGCTCGTCGTCGTTCACGCCGCGCATCGCCACCGCATTGAGCTTGAGCGGACGAAGGCCGGATGCGGCGGCCGCCGCGATCCCCTCGAGCACGTCGGCGAGTCGATCGCGACGGGTGAGCGCGGCGAAGCGCTCCGAAATCAGGGTGTCGATGGAGATGTTGAGCCGCCCGAGTCCGGCGGCCACGAGGTCGGGCAGCACCTCGCCCAGACGGATCCCGTTGGTGGTCATCGCGATCTCCACCGGTCCGCTCGCGGACGGCACCGCGGCGAGGCGCCGCACCACGTCGACGATGTCACGCCGCAGCAGCGGCTCACCGCCGGTCAGCCGGAAGGTCGTGATCCCGGCCCGGGCCGCCACGTGCGCCACGCGCTCGATCTCGTCGAGGCTCAGGATGCTCTCGCGGGCGAGCCATTCGTTCCCCTGCTCCGGCATGCAGTAGGTGCAGCGCAGCGAGCACCGGTCGGTCAGCGAGATGCGCAGGTCGCGGTGCACCCGGGAGAAAGTGTCCACCAGCGCGCCGCCTCCGCCGACCGCCGGAACAGCGGCCGGCGGGGACGGCCGCCGACGGATCGCCACGGGGACGGCGGTCATCGCCGCATCCGTTCCGGCGCCTGTGTCGTCATGCTTCGAGGGTACGCGGACAGCGGTGGGGTCCGGGCCGATTATTCACGGCTCGGAAGGGGTGCCGTTTCCAGCGAATGTTGGCACACTGTGGGAGAACCGTGCCGATCCTTCGGCGCTGGTCTGGACGACGTCGTCGGCGCGGTCTAGAAGGGGACGTCCCGATGGAATTCCTGGACCCGCTCGCGCTCGCCCGTTGGCAGTTCGGTCTCACCACGCTCTACCACTACCTGTTCGTCCCCCTCACTCTGGGGATGGGCCTCGTGGTCGCGATCTTCCAGAGCGCCTGGGTGCGCACGGCCAATGTGAAGTGGCTGCAACTGACCCGGCTGTTCGGGAAGATCTTCCTCATCAACTTCGCCATGGGGGTCGTCACCGGGATCGTGCAGGAGTTCCAGTTCGGCATGAACTGGTCCGCCTACTCGCGTTTCGTCGGCGATGTCTTCGGCGCCCCGCTCGCCTTCGAGGGCCTGCTCGCCTTCTTCTTCGAAGCCACGTTCATCGGGCTGTGGATCTTCGGCTGGGACCGGCTGAAGCCGAAGCTGCACCTGGCGACGATCTGGATGGCGTGGATCGGCGCCGTGATGTCGGCGTACTTCATCCTGGCCGCCAACTCCTTCATGCAGAACCCGGTCGGGTACCGGATGGCGGAGGACGGCGGTCGCGCCGAGCTCACCGACATCGTGGCGGTGCTGACCAACCCGGTCGTTCTGGCCACCTTCCCGCACACCCTCTTCTCCGCGTTCATGTTCGCCGCCGCCGTCGTGATCGCGATCGCGGCCTGGCACCTCGCCCGGGCCCGCAACCAGGAGACGATGCGTCCCGCCCTGCGATTCGGGATGTGGATGATGCTCGCCTCCTTCGCCGGGGTGGCGCTCTCCGGCGACCAGCTGGGCCTGCAGATGGTCGCGACGCAGCCGATGAAGATGGCCGCTGCGGAAGCGCTCTACACCTCCGCGTGCGGCGCGGACGCCTCCTTCTCGCTCTTCTCCATCGGCACACCCGACGGCACGAGCGAGATCTGGTCGCTGCGGGTGCCCTATCTCCTGGCCTTCCTGTCCACGCACACCCTGGACGGCTGCGTCGAGGGGATCACGAACCTCAACGCCGAGTACACCCAGAACTGGCCGCTGTTCGCCGATCAGCTCGGCGGCGAACTCCCCTTCGCACCGGTCATCTGGGTCACGTACTGGTCCTTCCGATGGATGATGGGCTTCGGCGCCGTCGCCGCCCTCATCTCCCTCGTGGGCCTCTGGATCACCCGCAAGAAGGCGACCCGTGCGGTCCCGCAGTGGGCCTGGCGCGTCGCGATCTGGTCCGCGCCGCTCCCCCTGCTGGGCAGCCTCGTCGGCTGGGTGTTCACCGAGATGGGACGTCAGCCCTGGATCGTGTTCGGACTGATGCTCACCGAGGACGGCGTCTCGCCGAGCGTCCCCGGATGGAACGTGCTGATCTCCCTCGTCGCCTTCACGTTGATCTATGCCGTGCTCGCCGTCGTCGAGTTCGGCCTCATCCTGAAGACCGCCAAGAAGGGACCCGAACCGATCCCGGAGCCCGGCGACGGGGACGGCTCGTCCTCCTCGGCCCATACCCAGACGACGGTCTACTAGGAGAGCGCCATGGATCTCGCATACATCTGGTTCTTCATCGTCGGCATCCTGTTCGTCGGGTACTTCGTGCTCGACGGGTTCGACTTCGGCGTCGGCATGTCCCTGCCGTTCCTCGGCAAGGACGACATCGGCCGGCGACAGATCATCAACACGATCGGTCCGGTCTGGGACCTCAACGAGACGTGGGTGATCGTCGCGGGCGCCTGCCTGTTCGCCGCCTTCCCGGAGTGGTACGCCACACTCTTCAGCGGCTTCTACCTGGCGCTCCTGCTGATCCTGCTCGCGCTCATCGTCCGCGGCGTCTCCTTCGAGTACCGCCACCAGCGGGACAGCCTGCGCTGGAAGAAGGGCTTCGACACACTCATCGTGGTCGGCTCCGCCGTGCCGGCCTTCCTGTGGGGCGTGGCGGTGGCCAACATCGTCCAGGGCGTCCCGCTGGACGTGGATCACGAGTTCACCGGTTCCCTGCTCACCCTGCTCAACCCCTACGGGCTGCTCGGCGGGCTCACGACGCTCTTGCTGTTCTTCACGCACGGCGTGTTCTTCGTGGCGCTGAAGACCGACGGCCAGGTGCGCCGGGATGCCCGTGCCCTCGCCGCGAAGTCGGGCATCGTGACGGTCCTGGTGGCGGCGGTCTTCCTCGCGTGGACCGTGCAGAACGCGGTGGCGGCGAGCGCGCCCGCCGTGGCGCTGGTGATGGCCTGCGCGGGGGCTGCGGCCGTCCTGCTGATCGCGTCGCTCGTGGCCAACCGCATCGACCGCGAGGGCTGGGCCTTCGGGTTCGGTGCCGCCACGGTCGCGTTCGCGGTGCTCACCCTCTGGCTCGCCCTGTTCCCGAACGTGATGCCCTCCTCGACCGATCCGGCGGGCACCCTCACGATCGAGAACGCCTCGAGCACCGATTACACGCTCACGATCATGACCTGGGCGGCGGTCATCTTCCTGCCCCTGGTCCTGCTCTACCAGGGATGGACCTACTGGGTCTTCCGCAAGCGCGTCACGCGGTCCCGGATCGAGCAGGCCGCCGCCGTGGTGCACTGATGCCCGCACCGGCCCCGGGGTCGCTCCCCGCCTCGGTGAGGCAGGATCGTCGAGTGACCCCGGATGCCGCCGGCGTGCCCCCGCGCGCCTCCCTTCGACCCCTCGACCCCCGGCTGCTGCGCTACAGCACCGCATCGCGCGGCTTCCTGCTCGTGACCGCCGCGATCGTGCTGGCGCAGACGGGGGTGATCGTCGGCTTCGCCTGGTTCCTCTCGCGGGCGCTGGTCGGGGTCATCCAGGGCGAGGCGATCGAGAGCCTTCTCCCGTTCATGGCCGCGGCCGCGGCGCTGGCGCTGCTGCGGGGCGTCCTGCTGTTCGCGTCCGATCGCACCTCGGCGTCCGGGGCCGCCCGCGCATCGTTGCAGCTGCGTGAGCGCCTCGTGCAGGCGGTCGAGGGCCTGGGCCCCGGATGGCTCGCCCGGCGCAACACCTCCGCCCTCGCGGTGACCGCCGGTCACGGGCTCGAGGCGCTGGACGCGTATTTCGGCAGGTATCTGCCGCAACTGGTCGCCACGGCCATCACGATGCCCATCGTCATCCTCGCGATGCTGCTCGCCGATCCCCTCTCGGGCATCACGGTGATCGTCACGGTCCCCCTCATCCCGATCTTCATGGTGCTCATCGGGCTGGCGACCAGCGCCGTGCAGAACCGTCAGTACGCGACCCTGCACCGCCTCGCCGCACGCTTCAGCGACACGGTCGCGGGGCTCGGCACCCTCAAAGTCTTCGGCCGCGCGCACCGCGCCGCAGACAGCATCGAGACGGTGACCCGCGACTACAAGCGCGAGACCCTCGCGGTGCTGCGGATCTCCTTCCTCTCCGGCTTCGCCCTGGAGTTCCTCGCCTCCATCTCGGTCGCGATCATCGCCGTGACGATCGGTTTCCGGCTTCTCGGCGGCGAGATGCCGCTGCTGGTGGGGCTGTTCGTCCTGCTGCTCGCGCCGGAGGCGTACCTTCCCCTCCGACAGGTCGGGGTGCAGTTCCATGCCGCCGCGGAAGGCGTCGCGGCGACCGATGACATCTTCGGCGTCCTCGACGAGGCGCGGGCCCTACCCGTCCCGTCCGCCACCCCGGCCCCGGTCGGCGTGGGCGATGGGAGCGGCCCGCTGCTGGAGATGCGCGGACTCACGGTACGCCGCGGCGACCGGGTGATCGGCCCCGTCGACCTCCGGCTCGACGCCGGCGAAGTGGTCCTGCTCGAGGGACCCAGCGGCTCGGGGAAGTCGAGTGTCCTCGCCGCGCTCCTCGGCTTCGCTCCGTTCGAGGGCACGCTGCGGGTGGCCGGGCGACCCGCCCGCGAGACCGCCGCCCGAGGAATCCTGTCGTGGTGCGGGCAGCAGCCGGGGCTCATGTCCGGCCCGGTCGCCGAGAACGTGGCACTGGGCGACGCGGAGCCCGACCCCGCGCTCGTCGCCCGCTGCCTGGCGGACGCGGGCGCCGACGTGGCGACCACGCTCGTGCTCGGGCAGTCCGGCTCGGGCCTCTCCGGTGGTCAGGCGCAGCGTGTCGCCATCGCCCGAGCCCTGTACCGCTTCCGCAGCGGCCGCGCCCGCGTGCTGGCCCTCGACGAACCCTCCAGCGCCCTCGACTCCGAGACCGAGGCGCGGCTGTGGCGGACCCTCCGCCGACTCGCCGACGCCGACGGCGCGGGGATCCTCCTCGTCTCCCACCGGCCCTCCGCCCGCGGCATCGCCGACCGGGTGGTCCGCCTGCCACTGACCCCGTCGGGCTCCCCCGTGCAGACACCCGAAGGGCGAGTCGCATGAGAACCGCCGATGTCCTCCGCTCCGCCCAGCCACCGCTCCGGCGGTTCTGGTGGCCGCTGCTCGCCGGGCTCGGCACGGCGGTCAGCGCGATCGCCCTCCTGGCCGCCAGTGCCTGGTTGATCACCCGCTCCGCCGAGCAGCCCGCCGTCATGTACATCACGGCGGTCGTCGTCGCGGTGCGCGCCTTCGCGCTCGGCCGGGGCGTCTTCCGGTACCTGGAGCGACTGAGCGGGCATGACGCCGCGCTCGGCCAGCTCGCCGGGGTGCGTGCGGCGCTGGTGCGGCGGATCGTGCCGCTGGCTCCGGACGGCCTCGGCGGCGCTCGGCGCGGTGCTCTGCTCTCCCGGCTCGTCGACGACGTCGATGAACTGCAGAACCTTCCGCTGCGCGTCGTGATGCCGCTCGCCGTGGCGGGGCTCGCCTCGGTGGCCAGCGTCGTGTTCACGGCGTTCCTCTCCCCCGTCGCGGCACTCGCGCTCGCCGCGTGCCTGATCGTCGCCTTCGCGCTCGCCGTCTGGATCGGCGGCTGGGCGGGAGCGAGAGCGGAACGGTCGATCGCTCCGCTGCGTTCCCGGCTGACCGACGCCCTGGTCGACGAGTTCACCGGACTCGATGTCCTGACGGCATTCGATGCGACGGATGCCGCACACGCGCGGGTGCGCTCGGCGGATGCGGCGCTCCGGCGGGCGACCGTGCGCCGGGCGGGTGCGCAGGGTCTCACGTCGGGAGCCGTCTCCCTGCTCGCCGGCGTCGCGTCCCTCGCCACACTGCTGGTGGCGGCGCCGCTGCTCGGGCAGGGCGGGTTCACCGGCCCGGCCCTGGCCGTCGTGGTCCTGCTGCCCATGGCGGTGTTCGAGGTCTTCGGTCCGGTGCCGCTCGCGCTGGCGTCCTGGCGCCAGGTGCGCACGGCTGCCGAGCGCATCGCCGAGACCGTCCCGGACGGGATCCCCGCCGGGCTCCCGCGCGACGAGCCGGTCGCCACCGGTCACGCGCCCGCCCTCGGATCCGGTCTGCACCTGCGCGGGGTCGGCGCCCGGTGGCCCGCGCGCCCCGGCTCCCCCTCCGCCGAGGAGACGGGCCGGCTGGTCGACATCGATCTGGATGTCGCCCCGGGCGAACGGGTGCTGGTGACCGGACCGAGCGGAGCGGGGAAGACCACGCTCGCGCACGTCCTGGTCCGCTTCCTCGATCACACGGGTTCGTACCGGATCGGTGACACGGAGGTCCGGGAGCTGAACGGCGACGACCTGCGCCGCACGATCGGACTGTGCGAACAGTCGCCCTACCTGTTCGACGAGTCGCTCCGGCAGAACCTGATCTTCGCGCGCGACACCGCCACGGACGACGAGCTGTGGGCGGTGCTGCAGCGGGTGGGACTGGCGAAGTGGGCGCGGGAACGGGGCGGGCTGGACGCCGATCTCGGCGAGCGCGGAGCGCTCGTGTCGGGTGGGCAGGCGCAGCGGATCGCCCTCGCCCGAGCGGTGCTCGCGGAATTCCCGGTCCTCGTGCTCGACGAGCCGACCGCAGGGGTGGACCCGGCCGCATCCGATGCGCTGCTCCTCGACCTGCTCGGCGCCATCGACGGCCGGCGGGCGGTCGTCCTCATCTCGCACGTCGAGGTCCCGGCGGGACTCGTGGACCGGGAAGTGCGGATGGAGGCGGGGCGGCTCACGCAGCCGAACCGCTAGAGGGTCAGTCCGAACGCCTGCACGCCCTCCGGCGAAGGGAGCCGGGAGAATCCCAGCCGGTCGTAGAAGGGCAGAGCGCCCAGATTGTCCGACGCTGCGACGAGGTGCAGTCCGGAGACGTCCCGCTCCCGCAGCTCGTCCACGATGGTCTGGATGAGCCGACGGCCCCACCCCTGACCCTGGAGCTCCGGCAGGAGATCGATGTGCAGGTGCGCCGGGTAGGTCCGGCCGTACGGCTCCCGCCCGCTCCGCCGACCGTCCGCGTAGGCGAGGATCTCGATCTCCCGGGGATTGCCGCCCGGACGAGGGAAGCGTGCACCGTGCACCGGCCACCACTCGTCGCGGAACCAGTCCTCGAACGCCTCGGTGTCCGAGGTCGCCACGGCGTAACCGAGCACGCGGCCGGACATCTCGACCGCGAACGCGAGTCGCGGTTCGCGGGCGACGTACGGGAGCACGAAGACCTCCGCCCAGATGCGGTCGTCGGTGAGCACGCCGGTCGCATCCGCGCCCGCATCCGCCGTGCGCAGGCACACATCGGCGAGTGCCCCTTCGTCACCGGGGTGGAACGCGCGGATGCGGGTCATGAGCAGAGCATAGGACCGCTCCCCGCCCGGCGCATGCCCTTCTCGGATGCCTCACGCCGGGAGGAGTCGCACCCGACCCGCCGGGATATGGAGGCGGATCGACTCCTGTGGCCGCAGGTCCGCCTCGGTGAGCGCGTCGGTGGCGAGGTCCACCGCCACGCCAGGAGCCTCGGTGTGCACCCGGACGCCGGCCACGGTCTGCTCCAGGCGCGTGATCCGCGCCGTCCACGACGTGCCGCCCGGTGCGGGACCCGGCTCCGCCAGCCGCACATCGGCGGGGCGGAACACCGCCGCGACGGCCTGCCCGTCGGGGACGTGGGCTCCGCTGTCCCCGGCGAACCGCACGCCGTCGACCACGCAGTCGCCGGACCGCGACATCCCGACCACGCGATTGAGCCCGGCCAGCGATGCCACGAAGCCGGTCGCGGGTGAGCGGAGCACTTCTCGAACCGGACCGGTCTGGACGACCCGCCCGCCCTCCACGACGATCAGGCGGTCGGCGAGGGCGACCGCGTCCACCGCGTCGTGGGTGACCACGACGCATGTGCGTCCGACCAGATGCTCACGCAGCACGGTACGTATCCCGTCCGCGGTGACCGGGTCGAGCGAGGTCAGCGGCTCGTCCAGCATGACCAGGCGGGGGGATGCCGCGAGCGCTCGCGCGATCGCCACCCGCTGCTGCTGCCCGCCGGACAGATCCGCAGGACGTTGCTCCCCGGCGCCGGCGAGCCCCACCCGGTCCAGCCAGTCGTCCGCGATGCGCCGCGCCGCCGCCGCCGGCGTCCCGGCGGCCCGCGGACCGAAGGCCACGTTCTCCCGAGCGGTGAGATGCGGGAAGAGCCGGGGGTCCTGTCCGAGCAGCACCGTGCCGCGTCGGGATGCCGGGACCGGCTTACCGCCTCCGGAGAGGTCGCGCCCGTCCAGGCGTACCCGTCCGCCGTCCAGTTCGACCAGACCGGCGATCGCCCCGAGGAGGGTCGACTTCCCCGCGCCGCTCGGCCCCATGACCGCCACGGTCTGCCCCGTGGCAGCGGTGATCCGCGCCTGCAGCCGGAATCCCCCGCCGCGGGACACGGTCACGTCCGCCTCCAGCGCCGCCCCGGCGCCTTCGTCGCGGCTCATCGCACGGCCTCCGGTCGCCAGGCCCGGACGAGGAAGAGCACGAGCACCGCCGTCACCAGCAGGAGCAGAGCCATGGCGACCGCGCTGGACTGCGAGACGCCGGCTCCGTTGAAGGCCGTGTAGATCGCCAGCGGCATGGTCTGAGTCGTCCCCGGAGCGTTCCCGGCGAACAGTGCGGTCGCCCCGAACTCGCCGATCGCGCGGGCGAAGCAGAGCACCGTCCCGGCGACGAGTCCGGGTGCCGCGAGCGGGATCGTGACGCGCCGGAGGATCGTCCACCGGCCGGCACCGAGGGTCGCGGCGGCCTGTTCGTATCCGGTACCCGTCGCGCGCAGGGACCCCTCCAGCGCGAGGACCAGGAACGGCAGGGCGACGAAGGCCTGTGCGAGCACGACGGCCGATGTGGAGAAGGGCACGCGCAGGCCCATCTCGGCGAGCGGCTCCCCCAGCCACCCGTTCCGGCCGAACAGGAACAGCAGCGCGACACCGCCGACCATGGGCGGCAGCACCAGCGGGATCGTGACCAGAGCGCGCAGGAACGCCGCCGGGCGAGCGGGGACCCGGGCGATCGTGAGGGCCAGCGGCACGCCCGCCAGGAGGCAGAGGACGGTCGCGGTGAATCCGGTGCCGAGCGACAGGCCGAGCGCCGACAGCGCGGTCGGCGACGTGATGTCGGCCCAGAACGTCGACCACCGCACCCGCGCGACGAGCGCCACGAGCGGGAGCACGAGGAAGGCCACCGCGATCACGGCCGGGACGGCCAGCGAGCGCGGCATCAGCCCCGGGACACGGCCTGCCGCGCTCATGCGGGACCGAACCCCGCGCCGGCGAGGAGGCGCCGGGCTGCGTCGCTCTGCGTGAACCGCACGAACGCCGCCGCGACCTCCGGATCCGGCGCGTCCGTCAGGGCCACGATCGGATAGCGGTTGACGACATCCGACGCCCCTTCCGGGATGATCGTCTCGACGTCCGAACGCCCGAGCGCATCGGTCGCGTAGACGAGGCCCGCATCCGCCTCGCCGGCGGCCACCTTGGTGAGCACGGCCGTGACGTTCTGCTCCGCGCTCGCCGGGACGAGCGAGACGCCGGCCGCGGCCAGGAGGGTGTGGGACGCCGTGCCGCAGGGGACGCGCGGCGCGCAGAGCACGACTGTCGCGTCGTCCGCGGCGAGGTCCGCGAGCCGACGGATACCGGCCGGGTTGCCGGCGGGGACGACGATGACGAGCGTGTTGGACGCGAACACCTGCGGATCGCGCGCCAGCCCCGCCGCCACCACGTCGGCCATCGACGTCTCGTCGGCGGAGGCGAACACGTCGGCGGACGCCCCTGCGACGAGCTGGGTCACCAGGGTCGTCGACCCGTCGTAGGAGATCGGCCGGACCTCGACACCGGGGTTCTCCGCCTCGAACGCCTCGGCGATCTCGTCGAGAACCACGGCGAGCGACGCCGCCGCGTAGACCGTGAGCGATCCGGAGAGCCCGGATGGCGCGGCCTGTCCCTCGGTACCCGGAGATGCCGCCGTCCCCTCCGCGCAACCGGAGACGGCGAGCACGGCCAGCATCAGGAGCGCGGCCAAGCGACGAGGGCGGGCCACGCTCAGTCCTTCGGCGTCTCGACGATGACGGTGGTGGCCTTGACGACGGCCACGGCGAGGGAGCCCGGTTCGAGTCCGAGCTCACGGGCGGATTCGGCGGACATCAGCGAGACGACGCGATGCGGTCCTGCCTGGATGTCCACCTGGGCCATCACGCCGTCCAGTTGCACGCGCGTGACCAGGCCGACGAAGCGGTTGCGAGCGCTGGAGAGGACGTCGGTGGGATCCGCCGCCGCTGCGGCGAGCGCGACGGCGCGCTCCGCGAGCGCCGCTCCGGGGATCTCCGCGGGGCTTGCGTCGGTGACCGGCAGCACGCCCTGATCGATCCAGCGGCGCACGGTGTCGTCGCTGACGCCCAGGAGGCGGGCGGCGTGGGACACCTTGTAGTCACGCATGATGCCCACCATATCGCCGTATCCGCGGGGATTCCGGACCGATTCCTCCGCGGATGCCGATTTCGGCGTCATCCGCGACGCGCCCACGGCCGCCGCCCGCACCTTCCCGCCGGGCTCCGCGCAGCGGGAAGGGACAGCCCGGGCGCGACGTACGCGCTCTACGCTGAGATCATGCCCATCCCGCCGTTGGTCGAGCCCGTCGCCGCGCTCAGCCCCGCCGAGCGCGTCCGCACCGCACGGCACGCCGCCCTCGCCGGCTTCGGCGAGCTCGCGCAGCGCCGACTCGCCGCATCCCGCGTCGCCGTCGTCGGCGCGGGCGGACTCGGCTCCCCCGTCGTCCTCGCCCTCGCGGCCGCCGGGGTCGGCGAACTCGTGGTCATCGACGACGACGAGGTGGAGCAGTCGAACCTCCACCGGCAGGTGATGCACCGGCACTCCGACCTCGGCGCGGCCAAGGTCGACAGCGCCGTGCGGGTCGCCGCCGACCTCGCACCGGAGACGGTCGTGCGCACGGTCCGGGAGCGCCTGACCCCGGCCAACGCCCAGGAGCTGCTGCGGGGTGCGGACGTCGTGGTGGACGGCACGGACACGTTCGAGACGCGCGGTGCCGTGGCCGCAGCCACCGAGTCCCTCGGCGTCCCGCTGGTGTGGGGCACGCTGCAGGAGTTCGACGCACAGGTCACGGTGTTCTGGTCGGCACCGCCCGTCGGCGACCCGATCGTGCTCTCCGATCTGTACCCGCCGGACAGCGTCGGCGCGGTGCCCACCTGCGCCCAGGTCGGCGTGCTCGGGGCCCTCTGCCTCCAGGTGGGCGGGGTCCTCGCGATAGAGACGATCAAGCTCCTCACCGGAGTGGGCGAGCCGTTGCTCGGGCGCGTCCTGCTGATCGACAGTCTGCACGCCCGCCAGCACGAGATCCCACTGCACCCCGCGCACACCGTGGGCCGCGCCGCGGGAACGTCTCCGGCCGCCGTCGACGCGGACGCGCCCGCACCACCGCAGGTGACCCCGGATGAGCTGCCCGCACGGGTCGCAGCGGGAGCGGTGCTGCTCGATGTCCGGGAACCCGCGGAGACCTCCCTCGGCGTGATCCCCGGTTCCGTCCTCCGGCCACTGGGCGAGGTGCTGGCCGACCCCGCCGCCGCGGGTCCCGGACCCTTCGTCGTCGTCTGCCAGGCCGGGATCCGCGCCCAGCGCGCCGCCGCGGCCCTGCGGCGCACCGGCGCGTCCGCCGCGGTGCTGACCGGCGGCATCGAGGCGTGGACGCGCCGGAGCGGCGAGTGAACATGCCGCTCCGATCGGTCGAGGAGCACCTCGCACACGTCCTGACGCAGGTGACCCCCTGCACCCCGGAGGACCTCCCGTTGCCCGCGGCCCACGGACGCACGACCGCGGAGCCGGTGCGCGCCGCCGTCGACATCCCCGTGTTCGACAACTCGGCCATGGACGGGTTCGCGGTGCGGTTCGCCGACGTGGCGGCGGCGACCCCGGACCGCCCGGTCACGCTCCGGGTCGTGGCGGATCTCCCGGCCGGCACGGACCTCGACCCGGGGCTGTCCCGGGGCGAGGCGGCCCGCATCATGACCGGTTCCCCCGTGCCCACCGCCGCCGACGCCGTCGTCCCCTTCGAGGACACCGCGGGAGGACTCGCGGACTCGCTGCACGAGATCGAGGTCGTGCAGGCCCCGCGCGCTGCCGGCGCGCACATCCGCCGCCGCGCCGGCGACGCGGCGGCGGGCGGCGAGATCGTCCCCGTCGGCGTTCCGCTCGGTGCGCTCCAGCTCGCCGCCGCGGCCGCGGCCGGCGTCGCCGTCGTGCGCGTCTCCCGGCGCCCCCGTGTCGCAGTGGTGTCCACCGGGAGCGAGCTGGTGCCGCCGGGATCCGCGCTGCGACGGGGCCAGATCCCGGAATCGAACGGCGTTCTGCTGTCCGCCCTCGCGGATGAGGCCGGGGCGGAGGTCGTGCTGCGCACGAGCGTCGACGACACCGACACGGCCTTCCTGGCGGCGCTCGACGCCGCCGACGCCGCGGGCGCGGAGGTCGTCATCACCTCCGGCGGAGTGAGCGCGGGCGCCTACGAGGTGGTGAAGAACGTCCTGCAGGGCGGCGGGATCGGGTTCACCAAGGTCGCCATGCAGCCGGGGAAGCCGCAGGGGTTCGGGCGCCTGCCCGGTGGGGCGTTGCTGTTCGGCCTGCCGGGCAATCCGGTGAGCTCGGCCGTGTCGTTCGAAACGTTCGTGCGCCCCGCACTGCTGCGCATGCAGGGACGACGCGACATCCACCGGCCCGTCCTGCGTCTCATCGCCGCCACCGGATGGCGCACCCCGGCCGGCCGCCGGCAGTATCTCCCGGCGGCGATCGACCGTAGCGATCCGGGCGGGTGGACGGTGCGCCCGGCGACGTCGGGCGGGTCCGGGTCGCACCTGGCGGGCGGACTGGCCCGGGCCGAGGCATACGCCGTGGTCCCCGCGGAGGTCGAGGCCGTCGCACCCGGCGACCTCGTCGATGTCATGCTGGTCTCATGAGTTTCACCCATCTGGATGCGGCCGGCCACGCCCGGATGGTCGACGTCACCGCGAAGCAGCCCACTGTGCGTTCGGCCACCGCCCGCGGTTTCGTGCGCTGTGCGCCCGAGGTCGTCGGGGCACTGCGGGACGGCAGCGTGCCGAAGGGCGACGTCCTCGCCGTCGCGCGCATCGCCGGCATCCAGGCGGCGAAGCACACCCCGACGCTGCTCCCCCTCGCCCACGTCATCGGGGTGCATGGCGTCGTCGTCGACCTCGCAGTGGTCGACACCGGCGTGGAGATCGAGGCGACCGTGCGCACCGCGGATCGCACCGGCGTCGAGATGGAGGCCCTGACCGCGGTCTCGGTCGCCGCTCTCACGGTCGTCGACATGGTGAAGTCGCTCGACAAGGGGACCGCGATCGACGCCGTGCGGATCGTGCGCAAGGAGGGTGGGAAGTCCGGCACCTGGACGCGCCCCGGCGAGCGATGAAGCCCAGCCTCGGCGCCATCCTGCTGGCCGGCGGCCGGGCCACCCGCCTCGGCGGCGCCGTCAAGCCCCTGCTGGAGATCGGCGGGGAGACGATCCTGGCCCGCACCGTCGCTGCCGTCCGGGCGGCGGGAGCCGCCTCCGTCACCGTCGCGGGCCCTGCGACCGACCTGATCACCGATGTCCGGTGGGTGCGTGAGGAGCCGGAGTTCTCCGGCCCTGCGGCCGCGATCGCCGCGGCACTGACGGCGAGCGATCCCGCCGTCGATCCGGAGTGGGTGCTCGTGCTGGCGTGCGACCTGGTGCATCCGGACCGGGTCGTACCGCTGCTGGTCGCCGATCTGCCCCTGCTTCCGGCGGACACCGAGGGGCTGTGCCTGGGCGACGCCTCCTCCCGTCCGCAGTGGCTCACCGCCGTCTACCGCACCGCTGCACTCCGCCGCACCGCCGCGTCCCTCCCCGACGGCGGACGGGGCGCGCCGGTGCACGCGCTGATCGACGATCTGGCGATCGCCGTCCTCCCCGTCGAGGACCGCCTCGTCCGCGACATCGACACGTGGGAGGATCTGGAGGAGGCGCGCCGGGATTCCGCGCGCGACCTGTCCGCCATCGACGCCGAGGAGGATTCCCCGTGACCGAGCACCTGCCCCCGGAGGCCCTGGACGAGTGGGCGGACGCGGTCCGCGAACGCCTCGGACTGGGGCCGGACGATCTGCCGATCTCCCTGATCCTCGATCTCGCGGCCGTGGTGGCACGCGGCGTCGCCCGCCCCGCCGCCCCGTTCAGCGCCTTCGCCGCCGGTCTTGCGGCCGGTCGTGCCGGCGGATCCCCCGAGCAGGTGCGTGAGGCTGTCGCCGCGCTCAGCGACCTCGCGGGCGACTGGAGGTCCTGATGGCACGGGTACGTTACTTCGCCGCCGCCGAGGAGATGGCGGGCCGCGCCGAGGAGACGCGCACCGAGCGCACGCTCGGCGACCTCCGTCGCGCGCTCGCGCAGGAACGTCCGGGTCTCGGCGGTATCCTGCCCCGCTGCGCGGTCCTCGTGGGCGGGTCCCGGACGGATGACGATGCCGTGCTCGCCGAGGACACCCTCGTCGACGTGCTGCCGCCGTTCGCCGGAGGCTGACCCGCTCTCCTCCGGCCGGTCGCCGCCATCCGGCCCTCCGGTCAGCCGCCGAGGCCCTTCCATGCCGTCGTGCCGTCCGCCTCGACCTGGCGCTTCCACACCGGCAGTTCCCGCTTGATCGCCTCGATGACCTCGCGGCACACCGTGAACGCCTCGTCCCGGTGACCGCTGGCGACGGCGATGACGACCGCCGCGTCCCCCACCTGCAGGCGTCCGACGCGGTGGCTGACCGCGACCACGGCACCGGTGTCCCCGGCCGCCCGTTCCGCGAGCGACCTGAGCCCCGCTTCGGCGTCGGGGTGTGCGGAGTACTCGAGGGCGACCACACGGGTCGCCGCATCCGGGTCGTTGTCCCGGACCCGCCCGAGGAAGGTCGTGACCGCCCCCGATGCCTCGTCGTCGACGGCGCGCAGGTGCTCCTCGAGATCGAGCGGTTGGGTGCTGATCCGGGCGATCGCAACAGGCATCAGTGGTCTCCTCCGGCGAGCTGGTCGATGACGTGTGCGGCGACGGCGAGGACGACGGGCATGCCGGATGCGACGGCAGCGGGCTTTCCCGGCAGGTTCACCACCAGGGCGCCCGCGGTGACGCCCGCCCGCCCGCGGGTGAGCAGGCCGGCCGGCTTCTCCGCACCGCTGCGACGGCGCAGCTCCTCGGCGATGCCGGGGAGGTCCCGTTCGATCACGCGATCCGTTCCCTCCGGGGTCTGATCGCGGGGTGAGACCCCCGTCCCCCCTGTGGTGATCACGAGCACGGCACCCGCGGCGAGGGCCGCGCGCAGCGCCCCCTCGACGCTGTCGGCGCCGTCGGGGACGACGACGGCGTCCGCGCACTCCCAGCCCGCGCCCCGGAGCAGGGCGACGCCGACGGGTCCCGAGCCGTCCTCGCGCAGCCCGGCCGCGGTCCGGTCGGACACCGTGATCATCGCCGCACGCCGCATCCTCTCACCCTATTGCCCGGCACCCGGGCGCTGCTCGGCGGCGGCCGTGATGCGCGTCGCCATGCCGGGGAAGATGAGCGCGTGGAACGGCAGCACCAGCAGCCAGTACAGGCGGCCCGCGAGACCGCGGGGGAAGAACACCGCCCGCTGCTCGTAGCGTGTGCCGTCCCCGTCCGGCACCGCACCGAGCTCCAGCCAGGCGAGCCCGGGCACCTTCATCTCCGCCCGCAGGCGCAGCATCCGGCCGGGTTCCACCGCCTCGACCCGCCAGAAGTCGATGGCGTCGCCGACGGAGGCGGAACTGCGGCTACGGCGCCCGCGCCGGAGCCCCACACCGCCGATGATCCGGTCCATCCAGCCGCGCACCGCCCACAGCCACGGCGTGGAGTACCAGCCGTTCTCTCCGCCGATGCCGATGACCACCCGCCACACGTCCGCGGGGGGTGCTGTGGTGTGCACCGTCCGCGTATCGGTGAAGACGGTGCGCCCCGCCCAGTCGGGGTCGCTCGGCAGTGGGTCGCTCGGCAGGCCGGACACCTCGGCGTCCTGCCAGCTGGTCTCGACGTCATCCGCATCGACGCGACCGAGCGCGAGCTGGACGGCCCGCCGATAGGGGGTGAGCCCGCCCTCGGGAGGCGGGATGAGCTCGTCGACCGATCGGTCCTTCACGATGCACTCGTTCTCGAGCGAGGCGATGAGCGGCCGGGCGATGGCGCGCGGTACCGGGGTGACCAGGTTCACCCAGTGCGAGGCCAGGCCTGGTGTGAGCACCGGCAGCGACGCGATGGCCCGCTGCCGGAGTCCCGCCTCCACGGCGTACCCGTTCATCATCTGCCCGTAGCGGGGGGCATCCGGACCGCCGATGTCGACCGCACGGTTCACCTGCGGATCGACCCGGGCCGCGCCCAGGAGATAGTGCAGCACGTCGCGCACCGCGATGGGCTGGACGCGGTTGCGCACCCACCGGGGTGCGGGCATGTACGGCAGCACCTCGGTGAGGTGCCGGATCATCTCGAAGGACGCCGAACCCGATCCGATCACGACCCCCGCCTGCAGCACGATCGCGGGGACGGAGCTGTCCAGGAACACCTCGCCCACCTCGACCCTCGAACGCAGGTGCGGCGACAGCGCGACGCCCTCCGGGTGCAGCCCGCCGAGGTAGACGATCCGGGACACGGACGCCGCTTCCGCCGCGGCGGCCACCGCCCGGGCCGCCGCCAGGTCCGCCTCTTCGAAACCGGCGCCGGCACCCATCGAGTGGATCAGGTAGAAGACGACGTCGACGTCCGCCGTCGCCGTCGCGACCGCCTCCGGATCGGCGGCCGAACCCTCGACGACCTCCACCTCGCTCCCCCACGGGAATGCCGCGGCCCGCGCCGGATCGCGCGCCAGGACCCGCACCCGGTACCCCGCCGAGAGCAGCCGGGGGGTCAGCCGTCCGCCGATGTACCCGGTCGCGCCGAGGACCAGCGCCCGCGGCGCGGTGCCGTCCGCGCGTGGCACCGCCCGCAGCGCGCTCTCCCGACCGGTGGGGGTGGTCAGCTGGGTCATACCGCGACGCTACGCCACATTCCACCGGGGTGGACACGCCCCGGGAGACGGACTCCCGGGGTATGCGGGCAGGCTTCCGCGGACATCGATCAGGCCGGGACGCGTGCCTCCAGCCGCACGATCACGGACTTCGACGTGGGCGTGTTGCTGACATCCGCCACGGACTCCAGCGGGACGAGCACATTCGTCTCCGGGTAGTAGGCCGCCGCGTTGCCCTGCGGCGTCGAGTATCCGACGATCCGGAACTCCCGTGCGCGGCGCTCCTCGACCGAGCCGTCGGCGCGGGTCCACTCCGAGACCAGGTCCACGATCTCACCGTCCGCGAAACCGAGCGCGGCGATGTCGTCCGGGTTCACCAGCACCACCCGGCGGCCGTCGTGGATGCCGCGGTAGCGGTCGTCCTTGCCGTAGATCGTGGTGTTGTACTGGTCGTGCGACCGGATCGTCTGCAGCAGGAGGCGACCTTCCGGGATCCGCGGGTACTCCAGCGGATTGACGGTGAACTGCGCCTTCCCATCGCTCGTGGCGAACCGGCGTTCGTCGCGGGGGCCGTTGGGCAGGAAGAAGGTCCGGCCCTTGGCGATGCGCTCCTCATAGTCGTCGAAACCGGGAATCACGTTCTCGATGTGCGTGCGGATGAGGGCGTAGTCCTGCTCGAGTGCCTTCCAGTCGGCCCGGGGCACGTTGGCCGGATCCGCCACGACGACCCTGTCGGTGCCGCCGGACTCCTCCGCCGCGGTCCGCTCGACCTGGTCGCGGTCCACATCGCCCGTGTGCGAGGGAGTGGCCGAGGGCCGGGTCCCGGCCTCCGACCCGAAGAGCATCTCGCACAGCCGCGCGACGATCGCGACTTCGCTCAGCATGTCCTCGGCGGGCGGCGCGAGCCGCCCGCGTGACGAGTGCACAGCACCCATGGAGTCCTCGACGGACACCCGCTGGTCGGTGCTCCCCCGGCGGTCGCGGTCGGTCCGGCCCAGGGTGGGCAGGATGATCGCCCGCCGGCCCGTCATCACGTGCGAGCGGTTCAGCTTGGTGGAGACCTGGACCGTGAGGTCGAGCTTCGCCATCCCGCGCTCGACGACCTCGGTGTCGGGGGTGGCGCTGACGAAGTTGCCGCCCATGGCCATGAAGAAGCGTGCCCGTCCGGAGTCCATGGCCCGGATCGCCTCCACGGTGTCATGCCCGTGTTCGCGGGGCGCCGCGAAGGAGAACTCCGCATCCAGTGCGTCCAGGAACGCATCGGACGGCTTCTCGTAGATGCCCATCGTGCGGTCGCCCTGCACGTTGGAGTGTCCGCGCACGGGGCACACGCCCGCGCCGGGACGGCCGATGTTGCCCTGCAGCAGCAGCATGTTCACGACTTCGCGGAGCATCGGCACGGAGTGCTTGTGCTGCGTGAGCCCCATCGCCCAGCACACGATCGTCGACGGTGACGTGCGTACCGCCTCGCCGATCTCCCGCAACTCCGTCTCGCTGAGACCCGAGGCGACCTCGAGATCGGCCCAGTCGAGCTCCGCCATGGCCTTCGCGTAGTCGGCGTACCCGCTCGTGTGGGCGGCGATGAACGCGTGGTCCAGCACGCCGCCGGAGCGCTCCTCGGCCTCGAGCAGGTGCTTGCCGATCGCCTGGAACAGCGCCTGATCGCCGCCCAGCCGGATCTGCACGAACCGGTCCGCGATGGGCGTTCCGCCGAGGATGACGCCGCGCACCGTCTGCGGGTTCTCGAATCGCAGCAGACCTGCCTCCGGGAGCGGGTTCACCGCGATGACCTTCGCACCGTTCTGCTTGGCCTTCTCCAGCGCGCTCAGCATGCGCGGGTGGTTGGTCCCGGGGTTCTGCCCGGCCACGATGAGCAGCTTCGCCGACCAGATGTCCTCCAGCGAGACGGTGCCCTTGCCGATGCCGATCGTCTCGGTCAGCGCCGACCCGGAGGATTCGTGGCACATGTTCGAGCAGTCCGGCAGGTTGTTCGTGCCGACCCCGCGCACGAGCAGCTGGTAGAGGAACGCCGCTTCGTTGGAGGTGCGGCCGGAGGTGTAGAAGATCGCCTCATCCGGGTCGTCGAGGGACAGGATGGCGTCGGCCACCGCCCGGAGCGCATCGTCCCAGGAGATCGGACGGTAGTGCGTGTCCCCCTCCTCGAGCATCATCGGATGTGTCAGGCGCCCCTGCTGCCCCAGCCACCAGTCGTCGTGGCCGCGCAGGTCCTCGAGCGAGTGGGCGGCGAAGAACTCCGGGCCGATCCGGCGCACCGTGGCCTCCTCGGCCACCGCCTTCGCACCGTTCTCGCAGAACTCGGCCATGTGGCGGTGCGCCGGGTCGGGCCACGCGCACCCCGGGCAGTCGAACCCGTCCTTCTGGTTGACCTGCAGCAGCGTCCGCGCGGACCGCACCGGGCCCATCTGCTCCATCGACATCTTCAGTGCATGCAGCACTGCAGGCACGCCGACGGCGGTCTTCTTCGGTCCCGAGACGGTCAGCGCGGACTCGTCGATGTCTGAGATCGGAGGCTTCGTCACCATGCTCCGATCGTAGGCCCCCCGCGGCCCACCCGGCTCCGCTATCACAGCAGATGGAAGACCGCGACCCTCGGCGTCGTCGCCATCTGGTTCCGGTTGCGGATCCCCGAGACGCCGGGTTTCGAGGCGATCACCCGTGCGAAGGACGCCCCACGCGATCGGTGACGGCGCCGCCCCGCGTGCGTTCCCGGTTCAGCCATCCGGCCAGGACCGCCACGCATACGAGCACCATCCCGACCCCCACCAGCACTCCGCCCAGGGTGTCACTGAGCCAGTGGGCGTGCAGATAGGTGCGGCTGAAGGCCATGGTGATCACCCAGAGCGCCCCCACCCCGACCGTCCACAACCGCGGGAGCAGCACCACCAGCACGGCGGCGAGCGTGGCGGCGTTCGCCGCGTGGCCGGAGGGGAAGGAGCCGTAATCGCTGCTGATGAGGATGTCTTCGGGCCGCGCCCGCCCGAAGGAGTTCTTCAGCACCTGCACCGCGAGGGCGCTGAGGGCGACCGCCATCACGAAGAACACCGCGGAGCGGGGCCGGCGCAGGATCAGCAGGAGAGCGACCACCGCCACCGGGACGATCAGCGAGCTGAGCAGGACCCCGCCCGCGACGTTCATGAACTGCGAAAGACCCGTGAACGGCGCCGAGTCCACGCCGGCGAGCAGGGTGTTCCACGCCGCATCCACGGTGAACGGTTCGTTCTCGCGCGAGTAGATCCACCAGCCCAACAGGATCGCGAGCGCGAGGAGGACGGCCCCCGTCACGCCGAGGACGAGGGCGTGACGGCGGGAGACGGATGGTGAGGTCATCGGCCCATTCTCTCCGGCCGATCGGGTACCGGCCCCGTTATGGACGGATCTTGCGTCAGGGGGCGAGCTGTGCCACCGTCCGGGGGCGGACGACCGCCCACAGTGCCACGACCGCCACGACACCGCATCCGACCATCACGATGGCCATCGTGGTCGCCGTGATGCCGTCGCCCTCGGCGATCAGTCCCACGAGGGGCGAGATCACCGCGGCGACGCCGAAGTTCGTGGCGCCGATGATCGACTGCGCGGTGCCCGCCGCGTTGCCGTGCCGGTCGAGGGCCAGCACCTGGACGCAGGGCGTGGTGAATCCGCACGCGGTCATGAAGAAGAAGAGCGGGATGACCGTGCCCCAGAGCCCCAGCCCCAGCTGGTCGGCGACGATGATCGCGGCGGAGGCGATCACGAGCGCGGCGGTCGAGTAGGCCAGCACCCACTGCGGCCCGTACCGCGCGGCGAGCCGCGACGCGAGCTGCACACCCAGCACCACCCCGACCGAGTTGGCGGCGAACAGCAGTCCGTACTGCTGCGCGTCGAACCCGAAGCTCTGCTGGAACAGGAAGGAGGATGCGGAGAGGTAGGAGAACAGGCCGCTGAAGGCCATTCCGCCGATGATCAGGACGCCGATGAAGACGCGGTCCCCGAGCACGCTTCGGTACCGCTCCCAGACCGTCGTGGCGCCACGGTCCCGGCGGCGGGCGGGCGGCAGCGTCTCCGGGATGTAGACGGCCGCACCGATCAGCATGACGACGCCGTAGAGCGCGAGCACGAGGAACAGCCCCCGCCAGGGCATCACCCCGAGAAGCCACGATCCGAACAGGGGCGCGACGATGGGCGCGACGCCGGACACGAGCGCGAGACGCGACAGCATCTGCACGAGCCGACGACCGCCGAAGAGGTCACGGACGACCGCCGCCGCGACGACGCCTCCGGCGGCGGCGCCGGCCCCCATGAGGACGCGCGTGATGCCGAGCAGGAGCAGGTCGGGCGCGTACGCCGCGGCCGCGCTCGCCACGACGTGCAGCGCGGTGACGGCCAGGAGCGGCACCCGGCGGCCGACCTTGTCGCTGAGCGGACCGACGATGAGCTGCCCGAGGGCGAATCCCAGCATCGTGCCGGTGAGCGTCAGCTGGATCATCGCCGCCGAGGTCTGGAAGTCGTCCTCCAGGATCGGGAACGCCGGCAGGTACAGGTCGATCGTGAACGGACCGAGCGCGGTGAGCGCGCCGAGCAGCACGATGTAGAGGACCCGGCGACGGGTCGACATGGCGTCCCCGGGATGCAGCACGATGGGCGCCGTCCGGGGGTTCGTTCCGAGCGTGCGGATGGCGCCGGTCGCGCTGGTGTGGTGCGTGCGGATGGAGCCGGTGGCGGTGCGCTCGGGCTCACGGGGCGCTGCCGGAGCGTCCGGGGTGACGGGAACGGGGGATGTTTCGGGCACGATGCGAGAAGACCTCGATCCGGTGGGAGGGACGCGGGACACACGGCGACGGGGCGGTGATCGCGACGGGGCCGACCCTCGAAACGATTCGAGCGGCCTGACCATGTTAGTGCCCACCGGCGCCGGAGTCGACGACCCGGCCATCGGCGCTCTCCCAGCACGCGCTCCATGCGCTCGCATAGGCTCGCAGGTGCCGACGGTTCCCGCTCGGCACCGCCCGAACGCGGCACCGACCGCACCGAACCGAGGACGCACGTCACATGACCCCGACGCCCGAGAAGCGCCAGAGCGGCAACCCGGCAACGCAGGCCCAGATCGCCCAGACCGCGAAGCAGCAGCGCGAGCAGCGACGCCAGGAGAAGCTGGCCGAGTACCAGCGCCAGACCGCGCGGCGCAGGCGCAGCAAGCTCCTCTGGTGGGTGGTCGGTTCCGCCGCCGCGGTGGTCGTCGTCGCCGTCGTGGTCGCCTCGATCGTCTTCACCCCCAAGCCCGTCAGCTACGGCGCGTTCGATTCCGCCGGCGCGACGATCGAGGGCGTCGAGACGTTCGAGAACGTCACCACCCACACCGAGGAACCCGTCGACTATGACCAGACGCCGCCCGCCGGCGGTCCGCACAGCTCCTACTGGCTGAACTGCGGCATCTACGACCAGGCGGTCCCCGACGAGAACGCGGTGCATTCCATGGAGCACGGCGCCGTCTGGGTCACCTACGACCCCGCGCGGGTCGATGACGACGACCTCGCGGCACTGCGTGCGCAGTTCCCGTCGTCCTACACCCTGATGTCCCCGTACGACGGACTGGACTCCCCCATCGTCCTCAGCGCCTGGAACGCCCAGCTGAAGATCGACGACGCCGGCGACAGCCGCATCCCGGAGTTCTTCGAGGAGTACTGGCGCAGCCAGAACTCGCCCGAGCCGAACGCCCTGTGCAGCGGCGGCGTGGACGCTCCTGGCCGGCAGTGACCCCGTGACCGAGGACGCCGCCCGCCCCCGACGCTGGGCGCTGATCGTGCTCGCCGCGGTGGGCGTGGCGGCGCTCGCCTTCGCGATCGGACGTTTCACGATGTTCGGGAACGCGGCGCCGACGCCGAACGCCGCGGATGCCGGGTTCGCCCGCGACATGCAGACCCACCACGCCCAGGCGGTCGAGATGGCGATGACCATCCACCGCGGCACCGCGGACGAGCAGATCCGCGCGCTCTCGTACGACATCGCGACCGGTCAGGCCGCCCAGCGCGGCGAGATGTTCGACTGGCTCGTGCAGTGGGGGCTGCCGCAGACGGGCGACACCATGGCATGGATGAGCGGGCCGGACGGGCATGATCACGCCGGCGGCACCGAGGAGCAGGACGTGCTCGCGGCCATGGGGATGGCGAGCGCCGCCGAGCTGGCGGAGCTCGACGCCGCGACCGGCACGGCGGCCGACTGCCTGTTCCTCGATCTCATGATCCGACACCACGCCGGCGCGCTGACGATGACGGAGGCGGTGCTCGAGCGGGGCAGCGTCCCCCGGGTCCTGCAGGTCGCACAGACCATGCAGACCAATCAAGGCGCGGAGATCGACGCGATGGAGTCCATCCGGGAGAGGCTGGGCTGCACGGGCTGAGGGAACTCCCGCCACTAGGGTGGGTCGGGTGCATGCACCCGACCCACGCCGCCCCCTCGTCGTGACCATGGCCGCCGTGCTCGTCGCCCTGAGCGGCGGCCTGAACACCGTGCTCGGCCTCCTCTTGCTGCTCAGCAGGTACGACGTCCCCGCCGATGAGGTGTTGACCGTCTCCCTCGTCGGCGTCGGCATCCTGCTGTTCGGCCTGCTCACGCTCGCGATCGCCTCCGGCATCGCCCGCGCGAGCGGCCTGTCCCGTCTGCTGCTGACGCTCTACCTCGCCGTGCAGCTCGCGCTCCACACCGTCACCATCTTCGTCAGCGACGTGTGGGACTGGACCTCGATCGTCCAGATCCTCCTGGGCGTCGGTGTCCTCGTCGTCGTCTGGTCGCCTCCGGGCTCGCGCTACTTCGGGACGCATCTGCCCCCGCGGGACCCCTACGAAGGCTGAACCGCCGCCCGATCCGGCATCGTGTGCCGGACGAAGCGGACGTGGAAGATCCGCACGACCTCGATCGCGAGGATGGCGACGATCGTGAACCCCGCCACGGCGTAGGCACCCTCGCGTCCGGGATCCACCAACTGGAAGAACTCACCCGCGAGCGGCACGCTGAACAGCACCGTCAGCGCGATGAACATGGCGCCGATGACCAGCACCTTGAAGCGGTCGAGCGGACGGGCCAGGATGCAGAGGATCCAGATCCCCACGATCGCGAGGATCAGGGTGGAGCCCGTGCGCAACTGGTCCTCCGTGACCCCGAGGGAGCGCGCCACGAGGGTGTAAGCGGTCAGCGTGATCGCGACGACGATACCGGCGGGTATCGCGAACGACAGCGAGCGCCGCAGGAAGCCGGGGATGTAACGGCGAGCGTTCGGCATGAGGGCGAGGAAGAACGCGGGGATCCCGATCGTCAGTCCGTCCGTGATGGACAGCTGGCGCGGGAGGAACGGGAACTCGAGGACGAGCAGTCCGAACAGCAGCGCCAGACCGGTCGCGTAGACCGTCTTGGTGAGGAAGAGCATCGACACGCGTTCGATGTTCGCGATCACCTGGCGCCCCTCCGCCACGACGTCCGGCAGGTGGGAGAACTTGCCGTCCAGCAGCACGATCCGTGCCACCGCCTTCGTCGCTGCCGCGCCGGAGTTCATCGCGATGCCCATGTCCGCGGTCTTGATCGCCAGCGCGTCGTTCACGCCGTCGCCGGTCATGGCGACCGTGTGGCCGCGGCTCTGCAGCGCCAGCACGATGCCCTTCTTCTGCTCGGGCGTCACCCGGCCGAACACGGTGTGCGCCTCGAGGACGTCGGCCAGGGCCTCCTGCTCGACCGGGAGTGAACGGGCGTCGTACCCGTCGGTCACGTCGAGACCCACGTCACGGGCGATCGCGGCCACGGTGCGCGGGTTGTCGCCGCTGATGATCCGGACCCCCACCCCCTGCGCCCGGAAGTACGCGAGGGTCTGGCCGGCATCCGGACGCACCTGCTCCCGGAAGGTCACGACCACGGCCGGGCGCAGATCCGCCGGCAACCGCTCCGCCTCCGCGTCCTCCGCCGTCAGCTCACGAGCCGAGTGGCCGAGGACGAGGGTGCGCAGGCCCTGGGCCGCCAGCGCGGTGACCTGGGCGCCGAGCGCGGACCCGGGATCGGTCGCGGTGTCGCCGAACACCATCTCGGGGGCGCCGAGCACCCACGTGGATCCGTCCGCGAAGGAGACGGCGCTCCACTTGCGTGCCGACGAGAACGGGATGGTCTGCACCGGCGTGCGGGGCTCGGTCACGGGATACGGCTCCCGGAGGCACCGGGCGGTGGCGTTCGCGTCCGGCGCTGCGCCGTACCAGCCCAGGGCGTCCTCCCATCCGGCCGGGGCGTCCGCGGACGGGTGGGCAGCGTCGAACGTGATCTCCCCCGCCGTGAGCGTGCCCGTCTTGTCCAGGCAGATCATGTCCACCCGGGCCAGCCCCTCGACGGCCGCGAGCTCGTTCACGAGGACCTTCTTGGCCGTGAGCTTGGCCGCGCCCACCGCGAAGGTGATCGAGGTCATGAGGACGAGCCCCAGCGGGATCATCGCCGTGAGGGAGGCGATCGTGTTGACCACGGGCTGGATCCAGCGGCCGTCCTCGGCGACCGTGCCCCAGCCGCCGGCGACCTGGACCTGCGCGTTCAGCACGAGCAGCCCGATCGGGCCGATTCCCCAGCTCACCCACCGGAGCACGCGGTTGATGCTCGTGCGCAGTTCGCTCGAGACCAGGGAGAAACGCTTCGCCTCCGCCTGGAACCGGTTGGCGTAGGAGTCCGCGCCGACGCGGTTCACCTGCGCGTTGCCCTCGCCACCGACGACGATCGAACCGGACAGGGCCTCGTCGCCCACGGTCTTGTCCACCGCATCCGACTCGCCCGTCAGCATCGACTCGTCGATCTGCAGCCCACGGGAGGAGACCACGATGGCGTCGGCGGGGACCTGGTCCCCGGCACGCAGCACCAGGATGTCGTCCAGGACCACCTCGCCCGGGGCGATCTCCTCCTCCTGCCCGTCCCGGCGCACGCGTGCGCGGGGCGCGTTGAGCAGGGCCAGCCGGTCGAGGGCGCGCTTGGCACGGAACTCCTGGACGGTCCCGATGATCGCGTTGGCGAACGCGGCCAGGCCGAAGAGGGCGTCCTGCCAGCGGCCGACGATCAGCAGGATGAGGAAGCACCCGCCGACGATGCCGTTGAACAGGGTGAGGACGTTCGCGCGGATGATGTTGCCGATGCTCCGGCTGGAGTCCGCTTCGAAGGCGTTGACCCTCCCGTCGCGCACACGCTCCGCGACCTGCTCGGCGTCGAGCCCCCGCGCTTCATCGACCGTCGCCTGCACGCGCACGGCGACGCCGGCCGTATCCCCCGATTCCATGGGCTCACCCTATCGAGATGACGCCGTCCCCATGTCCCGCGAGACGAGCGACCGCCGTGCACCGGGCCCGGAGGCCCTGTGCACGGCGGTCGCTCGGTCGGAGGGGGTCAGCCCTTCGTGGCACCGGCCATGAGGCCGCGGACGAAGAACCGCTGCAGCGCGAAGAACACGATCAGCGGGACGATGATCGAGATGAACGCACCCGCCGACTGCAGGTACCAGCGGTCGCCCCACGACCCGGAGAGCGAGTTCAACGTCTGCGTGAGTGGCAGCGACGAGGATGGCGCGAAGATCGTCGCCACGAGCAGGTCGTTCCACACCCAGAGGAACTGGAAGATCGCGAACGAGGCGATCGCCGGCATGGCCAGCGGCAGGATCATCCGGAAGAAGATCTGCCCGTGCCCCGCCCCGTCGACGCGCGCGGCCTCGATGACCTCGCTCGGGATCTCCGCGATGAAGTTGTGGAGCAGGAAGATCGCGAGCGGGAGGGCGAAGATCGCGTGCGCCATCCACACCGTCGCGAAGCTGTGATCCACGTCGCGCAGACCGAAGCCCGGGAAGATCCCCACGCCGTTGATCTCGAGCCCCCGCGAGAACAGCGTCAGCAGCGGCACGAGCGCCATCTGGATCGGCACGATCTGGAGCGCGAACACGAAGACGAAGAGCAGGTTCTTGCCCTTGAAGTCGATCCAGGCGAACGCGTACGCCGCGAGCGACGCGATCGCGATCGGGATGACCGTGGCCGGGATGGCGATGGCGAGCGAGTTCAGGAACGACTGACCGAGCGTGAGCGCGGTGCCACCCGAGGTCAGCGCATCGCCGTAGTTCTCCAGCGTGAAGCTCGGGTTGACGAAGACCGTCCACCAACCGGAGGTCTGCGAGTCGGACCCGGGGCGGAACGAGGTGACGAAGAGCCCGAAGGTCGGGATCGTCCAGAAGATCGCGATGATGACCGCGATGATCGTGGCGGTCTTCGACGTCAGCTTCTTCTGCGCGGTCTTCTCATTCCGTCGCGTCTCGCGCGCCGTGCGGCGTGCGGCGCGACGGTCGAAGGACGGGGGCGCGTCGACTGTCGTGCTCATCGGATCTCCTTCTGCTTGCGCAGCTGCCGGGCGTTGTAGATGATCAGCGGCAGCACGAACAGGAACAGCACGACGGCGAGTGCCGACGAGTGGCCGTAGCTCTGGAATCGCTGCTGCTGGTTGACCATCTCGAAACCGAGCACGCTGCTGTTGGAGCGACCACCGGTCATCACCGCGACGATGTCGTACACCTTGAGCGAGGCGATGGTGATGGTGGTCAGCACGACGATCAGCGAGGCGCGGATGCCGGGGACCGTCACGTTGATGAAGCGCTGCCAGGCGTTCGTCCCGTCCAGCTGCGCGGCTTCCAGCTGCTCGGTCGGGACCGCTTTGATGGCGGCGGAGAGGATGACCATCGCGAAGCCGGTCTGCGTCCAGATGAACACCGCGAGGAGGCAGAACGTGTTGATCAGGGGCTGCGCGTCCAGCCAGCCGACCGGTTCGCCCCCGAACATGGTGATGATCGCGTTCAGCAGTCCGATCTGCTCGCCCTGCCGGTAGTCGTAGACGAACTTCCAGATGATGCCGGCGCCGACGAACGAGATGGCGACGGGCATGAAGACCATCACCTTGAGGTACTTCTCGCCCCGGGCGCGGTCGATGAAGGCGGCGTAGGCGAGACCGATCACGGTCGACAGGACCGGCGCGCAGATGGCCCAGATGACGGTGTTGATGACCGACCAGAACCCCTCCGGGTTCGTGAAGGTCCAGATGTAGTTCTCCAGCCCGACGAACGTGTCGCCGCTCTTGTTGAAGAACGACAGGATGATCGTCGAGATCGTCGGGTAGAGGAGCCCCACGATCAGCATCAGCAGCGCCGGCGCCAGGAAGACGACCATCTGGAACAGGTAGCCGGCTCCGGCGCTGGAGCGATAGTCCAGGAAGAACAGCAGCGCACCGGCGGCGAGTGCGATCGCGACGACGTAGAGGACCGCGTTCTGGTAGGGCCGCAGCAGCATGAACGCGAGGACCGGGACGAGGAAGCAGATGGCAGCGCGGAGCCAGAAGTATCCTCGGCCCTGGCGCGGCGCGAACTCGATCGCCAGGAGGATCGCCCCGACCACGGCGCCGAAGACGACGATGACGATGGGGATCTGGACGAGCGGGTGGAGATTGCCGATCCAGACGAAGAAGCTGTTCAGCGAGAAGCCGAGAGTGGTGGGCAGTGCGTCCTCGGACCCGGGGCTCATGAGCAGAGCGATGAAGAGCACCAGGAGAGCCGCTCCCGCGACGATCGCGGCGATCGCCGCTCCGCGCCGGGCCTTCTCCGGGCGCGGTGGCGCCAGCTCTTCGACCGGGGCCGGCGCCGTCGCGGGCCTGGTTTGCGTCATTGTTCTTCCTTCCGCGTCGTTACGGGATCGTACCGCCGTGCAAGGGGCCGCTCGCAATGACGAGCGGCCCCTTGTCCGATGACAACCCCGGCTGGACTAGTTGTCGTAGCCGGCCTGGATGTCGCTGAGCACCTGGTCCACGGGGCGACCGTCGATCCAGTTGACCATGCCCTTCCAGAACGATCCGGAACCGACGGTTGCCGGCATCAGGTCGGAGGCGTCGAAACGCACGACCGTGTTCGGGTCCTGAAGGATCTTCATCGCGTCGGTCAGGAACTCGCTGGAGGCGAGCTCGGCGTCGGCGTTGATGTTGGCGGAGATGGAACCACCCAGTTCGACACGCGCGTTGGCGAAGTCGGCACTGGACATGTACTCGAGAACCTTCTGCACGGCCTCCGAGTCGGAGAATCCGACCACGAACTCGCCGCCGGCCTCGACGTAGGTGTCGCCGCCGGCCTCGAAGCCCGGCGTCAGGAAGGCGTAGACGTCACCGTCGGGAGCGACCACAGGGGTCTCGCCCGAAGCAGTCTTCGCCTCGAGGAAGTTCGCCGAGAGGAACGATGCCTGGTGCGTCAGGGCGCAACGACCGTCGGCGACCGCCGCGGCCATGTCACCGAACGCGGTGGAGTTGATGCTCTTGACATCGCCGAACCCGGCGTTGACGCGAGCCGGGTCGAGCAGGATCTCGCCGACGGTGTCGAAGGCTTCCTTGATCTTCGGGTCGGTGAACGGGATCTCGTTCGCGACCCACTGGTCGTAGACCTCGGCGCCGGACTGGCGGAGGACGAGGTCCTCGATCCAGTCGGTTCCCGGCCAGCCGGTGGCGTCGCCGGAGGCGAAGCCGGCGCACCAGGGAGCGGAACCGGTGGCCTGCTGGATGGTGTCGGTGAGGGCGATCATCTCGTCCCACGTGGTCGGAGCCTCGACACCCCACTCCGCGAAGCTCGCGGGCGAGTACCAGACGAAGCCCTTGACGTTGGCGAGCATCGGCGCCGCGTAGAACGTGTCGTCGACCGTGCCGTAGTTCTTCCAGTCCGAGGACCAGTTCTCGTCGACGTTGGCCACGACGGCCTCCGGCGCGGGCTTTGCCTCACCGGTCTCGACGAGAGCCTTCAGCAGACCGGGCTGGGGGACGATCGCGATGTCGGGCGCCGAGCCTCCGGCGACCTTCGTGACGATGTTCCCCTCGAAGCTCTTGTCACCCGTGTAGACGACCTCGATGCCGGTGTCCTCGGTGAACTGGGTGAAGGCCTCGTTGAGGGCGTCTGCCTCGCCACCCGTGATACCACCGGAGATCTGGACGGTCTGTCCCTCCACGGAGCCGCTATCGCTCGAGCCGCCTTCGGCGCAGCCGGCGAGCGCGAGCCCCGCGACGCCGATGAGCGCGATCGGTGCGACCAGGCGGCGTCGCTGCGATCTGATCATGTGATTCCTCCTCTTTGAGTGCGCGGGTACTCCTTGCACCGGCACATCAGGTCCACTCGGGAACCGATTCCAGGCCACGGTAATCGAATCCCGCGGGAGACACAACACCAGTGGGTCACAACTCGGTAAACGTCGGATGGGAGCGCTCTCTTCGCTAGCACACGACGATGGGAGCGCTCCCTCAGGTTCCCTGAAGCCGGGAACCGGTTCCACATTCCGCCGGTTCATCGTTTACGATGTGGAACGTTCTCACCACCCATCAAGGAAGAGGGAGGCGCCGATGAGCGGCATCGCCGATGTGGCACGCCTGGCCGGGGTGTCCAAGTCGACGGCGAGCCGTGCGCTGAGCGGGAGCGGATACGTGTCCGAGGCGACCCGGGACCGCGTCTCCGCGGCCGCCGCATCGCTCGGCTACGTCCCCTCGACCAATGCGCAGAGCCTGTCCACCGGGCGCACGCAGAGCGTGGGTGTCGTGATGCCCCACATCAACCGCTGGTTCTTCGCCGAGGTGCTGGAGGGGATCCAGCAGGCGCTGCTGGAGCGCGGGCTCGACCTGATGCTCTACGACGCGAAGCCGGGAACCGAGCGCAGACGCCGCATCTTCGAGGACTTCCTCGCCCGGAAGCGCTTCGACGGCCTCATCGCCGTCGGCCTGGAACCCGAGCAGGACGAACTCGACACCATGCTCTCTCTCGGCAAGCCCGTCGTCAGCGTCATCGGCGATCAGAGCAGGACGAGCGTCGTGACCCTGGACGACTCGCACACCACGGAACGCGCCACCGAGCACCTCATCGCCTTGGGGCACCGGGAGATCACGTTCCTCGGGGCCGGCACGCACACCCGCTGGCCGCATGTGGAATCCGCCCGCGTTTCGGGCTACGAGGAGACCATGCGGCGCGCCGGCCTCGAGCGCCACATCGCCCACGTCCCGTCCGCCCTGACCATGCCGGCCGGCTACGCGGCCGCCGTGGACCTCCTGAGCGACTCGCGCAGTCGGCCCACCGCGGTCGTCGCGGCGTGCGACGAGGTGGCGATCGGGGCGATCATCGCGGCCCGGCGCCTCGGCATCCAGGTGCCGGCCGCTCTGAGCGTGGTGGGGATCGACGACCACGAGCACGCGGAGATGTTCGCGTTGACGACCCTGCAGCAGGTGCCCCGCCAGCAGGGTGCGACGGCCGTCGAGCTGCTGATGCGTCAGATCGACGACCCCGGCGCAGAACCCATCGCGGTGCGACTCAAACCCCGGCTCGTGGTGCGTAACTCGACCGCGCCCATCGTGCCGGCCTCGTCCGCCGCGGTGGCCGACGGCGGAATCGTCCCCTACGCCTGAGCCGGTGGAGGGACCGGCGCCCCGCCGGCCCCTCCCCTGCCCGTCGGGTCAGACCCGGCGGCGGATACCGATCATCCGCGCGGTCAGGCCGAGGCCCATCAGCAGCGCCGCGGCCAGGATCCACCCGCCGATACCGCCGTACGCTCCGCCCGTGGTGGCCAGGGCGCCGCCGCGCTGCCCGGCGATCATGATCTCCTGCCAGCCGATGACGTTCCCGTCGGCATCGAGGACGACCAGTCGGTGCGTGCCGGTGAGATCGTCCGGAAGGGTGACGGTCACCGTGCCCTCGGCACCGACCTGCTGCCATCCGCCCAGTTGCCTGGGCGTCGAGTACAGCCAGACGCTCACCCAGGCGCCGGCGTACCGCGTGCCGACGAAGATCGTGATGCGCTCACCCGCACGCAGTTCCCCCGCCACGACCTGGATCGCGTTCTGCAACGCGGCGATGAGGTCGGCCACCGGGGCCGGCTGCGGCTGCGTGGTGGGGGGCGGCGGGGTCCCCGGCACCTCCGCACCGGATGCGACCGTCAGGGGCAGTCGCACCTGGGTGCCCGTCTCGGGCGCCTGCAGCACGATGGTGCTCGCGTCGACGGCATCCGCCGGAACCGTCAGCGACACGGACGCTGTGCCTCCGGTGACCGGGATCGGGTCGAACACCGCCGTGCTGCCCTCGAACGAGGCCAGCAGCGTCGTCGTCAGCGGGCTGCCGAGCGACGTCAGATCCAGCCCTCCCACCTCGAACGTCACCGTGTCGCCACGTACGGCGGATGCCGGCAGGCCGCGCACCTCCGCGCTGCGGCTGTCGAAACGGGGCGACAAGCCCGGGTTCTGCTGGAGGTAGCCGATCCACGCGTCCCGGTCGATGAGACCGGAGTCGCGAGTGTCCGTCCCCTCCGCCAGGGTGCGGAAGTTGTCGCCACCCTGCAGGAGGAAGCTGAACGATCCGATCCGGTAGCTCGCCGCGGGGTCCAGGGGTTCGCCGTCGATCAGCACGGACGTGACCCGGGATCCCTGCGGAAGGGTGGTGTCGAAGGTGTACTGCACGTTGTCCGAGAGACCCAGCTGCAGGTACGGCCGCGACGGTACGTTGCCGTCCTCGTCCAGCTGCCACTGCTCCTCGAGCACGGCCTTGAACTGGGCGCCGGTGAGGGTCGTCGTCCACAGGTTGTTGACGAACGGCAGCACGGCGTTGGCCTCGGCGTACGTGATGACCCCGTCGTCACCGTGAAGCAGGTCGCTGCGCAGGCCGCCGGGGTTCACCAGACCGATCTGCGCTCCCCCGCGCTCCGGCGTCGAGAGCGTGTCGACGAGCGAGTCCGCGACGAGGTTGCCGAGGGTGGACTGGCCCGCGCGGTTGTCGCGGGTTCCGCCCGTGTACACGCCGTCCACGTAGGAACCGCCACTGAACGAGGTCGTGATGTCCGCGGTCACAGAACCCACCGGCTGAGCACCGATGACGTCCGCCTCGGCGAGGGCGCTCTGCACGATCCCCGCCACCTCTGCGACGCGGGGGTACGCCGCGATGAGTTCTTCGTCGGGCGTGGTGACCCGGGGGACGTTCCGGCTCGTGTAGCCCTGGACATCACCCGTGTCCGGGTCGAGCGAGAGCACGACCTGCCCGATGTTCTCGCCGTAGTTCCCGGTCTGGAGGACCGGCCGCGTGGCACCGTCCACGCCCGGCACGGGAGCATCCCAGGCGTAGAGCTTGTGCGTGTGCCCGGTGAAGATCACATCCACGCTCGCGGCGGTCTTCGTGACGATGCCGCCGAAGGCCTGGCCCTTGGCGATCTCCTCCTCGAGGGTCGCACCGTCCGGCGTGCCGTCGGACGCCCCCTCGTGGTACTCCGCGATGATCACGTCGGCGAGCCCCTCCTCCTCGAGCTCCGCGGCCACCCGGTTCACCGCCTCGACCGGGTCTCCGAACTCGAGATCCGCGACGCCCGCCTGCGACACCAATGTGGGCGTCTCCTCGGTGACGGCGCCGATCACGGCGACCGTGAGGCCGTCCACCTCGAACGTCTCGTACTCCGGGAGCGCGGGCGTGGTGGTGCCCTTCCGGTAGACGTTGGCACCGAGGTAGGTGAAGTCCGCCGCGTCGGCGACCCGTCCGGTGAGGTCCGCCAGGCCCTGGTCGAACTCGTGGTTGCCCACGGCGGACGCCCGCAGATCGAGCGCGTTCAGCACCTCGATCGTGGGGATGTCCTGAGCGACGGACGAGGCGAACAGAGAGGCTCCGATGTTGTCGCCGTCCGACAGGAAGAGCGTGTTCTCCTCGCCGTACTCCGCGCGCAGCGATTCGATCGTGCCGGCGAACTTCACCGTCGAGCCGTCGATGCGCCCGTGGAAGTCGTTGATGTTGAGGACGTTCAGTTCGACGGTGCGATCGAGATCGAGTCCCACCACGAGCGGGTCGTGATCGCTCGAGCGGTAGGGCGACTCGTCGTAGAAGTCCGTCGCGTTGCCGTTGTACCTGCTGTACTCCAACGCGATCGACTCCCCCGCGTTGATGTTCCACACGTCGGCGCCGGTGACCAGGCGCTCAGCGGAGGGCGACGCCAGGATGTGGTCGAGCGACCCGCTCGCGCCGTCGTAGGAGTAGGTGTACTCCCCCGTCCTGGACCCGAGATCGACGTACCCCGCCTCGGCGAGGACCTCCATCGGGTCCTCCCTCGTGTATGCGTTGAAATCGCCGAGCAGGAAGACGTCGTCGGTACCGAGCGCTGCGCTGCGCTCCGCGGCGAAGTCCACCAGCGCTTGCGCCTGGGCGATCCGGGACGCGTTGGACGCGCCCTGACCGTCGCCCTGATCCGCGTCCGCACCGGACCCCGACCCCTTCGACTTGAAGTGGTTGACGATCGCGAGGAAGACCGCATCCTCGTCATCGACCGGCGCGAAGGCCTGCGCGAGCGGATGGCGGGCATTCGCGAACGCCTCGTCGCCGTCGATCACCGCCTCCCCGACGGTCGTGACCGCATCCTTCTTGTAGATGAAGGCGGTGCGGATGACGTCCTCGCCGGCCGGCACGTCGGAGGGCGAGGCGGCGTACGCCCATTCGTCCCGGCCGAGGCCCTCGTTCAGGGCATCGACGAGTTCGCCGAGGGCGACGTCACGGTCCTGCGCGAAGGCGGCCGAGTTCTCGATCTCCTCGAGCGAGACGATCTCGGCGCCGAGCGCGTTGATCGCAGCGACGATCTTCGCTTCCTGCCGAGCCAGGTTCGCCGCGTCGGCCGCACCCCGCGGGCCGCCGGGGCAGTCGTTCACGGTGACCGGGTTGCCTTCGCGGTCGGTGTAGAACGAGGTGCAGTTCGCCTCCGCGCCCGTCGTGGAGAAGTAGTTGAGCACGTTGAAGCTCGCGAGCTGGATCTCGCCGCCCACGTCCTCCGGGGCCGATGTGCGCGTGTTCCCGAAGGTGGCCGGCTGCACGCTCGCCGTGTTCTCGACCGTGAGCTGCGTCGTGGGCTGCAGGCTCCACAGGTCGTTGCGGTAGTCCAGGATCACGGGCGTCGTGAACGTCACCGGCGCCCCGACGCGCACGGGGGCGCTCGTCGAGAGATACGGCGGCGGGATCCCCTTGTTCGCGTTCGAACCGAAGTTGATCGATGCGCCGTCGTCGAGCGTCACGGCCCGCGCCGCGTTGGCGGCGACCGCTGCGTCGTACTCGGGCGTGCCCGGGCGGGCGATCTCGGTGGGCGTGATCAGGGGCGAGGTCCCTGCGGCCAGCCCGATGGATCCGAACACGTTCGTGTCGTAGGTGTCGGTGACGGTGAACTCCCCCTGCGGGGCCAGCAGCATGCTCTCCAGCTTCTCGCGATCGGCGTCTGCGGCCGGCCATGCGACCTCCGCAGGAGCGACCGGCGCCGCCTCTTCCGCGAGCGGGGTGACATCGGATGCGGCGGCGGGCGTGATCTCGGTGAGCCCGCGGAACTCGGACACCGCACCGGTCACCCGGACGGACTGCCCGATCTCGACGGCCGTGACGGCGGCGTCGCCGTAGACGAAGATCGCGTCGGATGCGGGGTGGACGGCGAGGTCGATCGCCCCGCCGGTCCCGGCGGTCTGCAGGGTGAAGCCGCGGTAGCCGCCCGTGGCGTAGACCGCCGTCACGATGCCCTCGGTCGTCACGGTCTGCCCGGCGAGGGGGCTCGCGTCCCCCGTGCCCTGGATGTCGGCGATCGCCGTCAGGGTCGGGGCACCGGGGTCGGTGGGCTCGGGGTCCGGCCCGGGGTCGGTGGGCTCCGGCCCCGGGCCGGGGTCGGTGGGCTCCGGGGTGGGGTCGACGGTGTTCCCGGTGGCGGACTGCGGTGTGACCGTCTCGGAGACCCGGAAGTCGGCGCCGTTGTCGTCGCTGTCGACGAAACCGGTACGCACGAGGGAGTTCGGGGTGCCGTTGCCGCCCGCATCCGGTCCGACGGTCCCCTCGAACGTGTTCGAGCTCCCGTAGCCGACGAGGTCGATGACGCCTTCGGCGCCGGCCACCGCCCCTTCCCCGGGGTCGACCGCGACGGTGGTGTCGGCCAGCCACAACGTCCCGTTCTGACCGCCCGGGTTGATCCCGGTGCCGGACAGGTCCGGGGTGGGAAGAGGAGCGCCGTTCGCGCCGTTGCTCCCGAGCGCCACGAGGAAGTACCCACCGGGCTCGATCGAGCCGGTCAGCGGCTGGACGCCGTTCGCGGTGTCCGTGCCGGTGGCGCTGCGATACTGCAGCGACCACCCCTCCAGGCTCTGCGCCCCCGAGCCCGGGTTGTACAGCTCGATGAACTTGTTCGCGAACGGCGCGTTCGCGCTGCCGCCCTTCACGAACGCCTCGTTGATGACGATGCCCGGCGCCTCGGCGGCGAAGGCCGCCACGGGGACGAACGTGCTGCCGATGAGGACCGAGCCGAGGCCGAGGGCGAGCGCCGCATGACGACGCGTCCGCTGTGAGAAGGACATGGATCTCCTGGGGGGTGTCTGGGGGGACTCCTCGGAGAGTACGCAGCGAAGGGCGCCTGGCGGCTTAAGGGAGTGTGACGATCTGGTGAGACTTCTCTCATCCGCGTGCCCGGGGTGCGCCCGGGCACGCGAAAGGCCCCGGAGCCGAAGCATCCGGGGCCTTTCGTGAAGGAAGGGACCTTACTTGAGGGTGACGGTAGCGCCGGCCTCTTCGAGAGCGGCCTTGGCCTTCTCGGCGGTCTCCTTGTTGGCGCCTTCGAGGACGGCCTTGGGGGCACCGTCGACGACGGCCTTGGCCTCGCCGAGGCCCAGCGAGGTGAGCTCGCGGACCGTCTTGATGACCTGGATCTTCTTGTCGCCAGCAGCCTCGAGGATGACGTCAAAGGAGTCCTTCTCCTCGACCTCTTCAGCAGCAGCGCCGCCGCCGGCGCCGGCAACGGCGACGGGAGCAGCAGCGGTGACGTCGAACTTCTCCTCGAACGCCTTCACGAACTCGCTGAGCTCGACGAGGGTCAGGCCGGCAAACTGCTCGAGCAGCTCCTCAGTGGTGAGCTTCGCCATGATGTATCTCCTAATAGATGGGGTGTGTGGGAAAGAAAGCCGCCGGTCGCTTACGCGGCCTCAGCGGTCTCCAGCTTTTCGCGAAGCGCGTCGATGGTGGCCGCAGCCTTGCCCATCGTCGCCTTCATCATGCCCGCAGCCTTCGCAAGCAGAACCTCACGGCTCTCGAGCGAGGCGTACTTGTTGACCTCGTCGGCACTCAGGGCGTTGCCCTCGAAGATGCCGCCCTTGATCACGAGAAGCGGGTTGGCCTTGGCGAAGTCACGCAGGGCCTTCGCGGTGGCGACGAAGTCGCCGTGCACGAACGCGACAGCCGACGGACCCTTGAGGTCCTCGTCGAGTGCCGTGATCCCCGCGTTGTTCGCGGCGATCTTGGTCAGCGTGTTCTTCACCACGGCGTACTGCGCGTCCTGACGGATGCTGTTACGCAGCTCCTTGAGCTGCGCAACCGTCAGACCGCGGTACTCGGTCAGCAGGACGGCGTTCGAGTCCTCGAAGTTCTTCGTGAGCTCGGCGACCGATGCATCCTTCTGCGCCATGGTCACTCCTTGGTATGTACGAGGCGCTCCGCGGAGGCGGGCGCCGGCTGTCGATCCAGCTCTGGGAAAACAAAAAAGCTCCGGCGCAAGCGCACGGAGCTGGATTCTTCGGGAAGTATCCTTCGTACACCTGCGCGGGCCCCTGCTATCGCAGTGCTTCGGTCATCATGCGTTCACACGCACGACGATGACCAGCGGTCTTCGGCTTCCCCCAGCATACGTCTCCCTCCCCCCTTTCCCCAAATCCCTCCGCCGACCCACCCCCTTCGCGGCGCCCCACCCCTCTACCCGCCGCAGCTGCAGGGGTGGCTCGGCGAGAGGGGGGTGGGTCGGCGGAGGGGTGGACGCCTCCTCCCCAGGGCGAGGGGGCGGGGTGGGGGGACACGGATGCGGGGAGGCGGGAGAGGCCGGGTGAGGGGGCGGGGGATGCTGCGGGGATGAGACAGGCAGGGGCGGAGGAGCTCCGCGGCGAGCTGCGGTCGGCTGAGGAACTGAGCGCGGCGGGCATCTCGGACAGAGCAGTCGGCCGCGACGTCGCCGCCGGATCCCTCGTCCGGGTGCATCGTGGCTGGTATCTCCGCGGCGCGCTCTGGCAGGAGCTCTGGCCCGAATCCCGTCACCTCGCTCACGTCCTCGCCGTCTCGCTGTCCGCTCGCGGCTCGGACCCCCTGTTCTGCCTCGTCTCAGCGGCGTGCCTGTGGGGCCTGCCCCTCTACCGCGTCACACCCCGACGCGTGCACGTGTACAGCCGGAACGTCGACCGGCACAGCACACCGGACGTGCTCCGGCACGAGGGCGGCGTGCCTGACGAGGACATCGCCGAGCGGCACGGCCTCCGCTGCACCTCGCTCACGCGCACGGTCTACGATCTCGCACGGATGCTGCCCGCAGAGGCCGGGCTGGCCTCGGCCGACGCAGCGCTCGCGAGCGTCGGCGGGGATCCGCGGGCGTTCGACGACGACCGGGCGGACACGCTGAAGGCGGACCTCGAACGACGGACGACGGCTCGCGCGGTGCGCGGCATCCGCCGAGCACGCGAAGTCCTCGCTCTCAGCGACGGACGTGCGCAGCTCCCGCTGGAGAGCGTCGCCCGCCTGCAGCTGGTCCGGCTGGGGTTCCAGCGACCCCGTTTGCAGGTGCCCGTGGCCGATCCGCACGGCGGCTCGTACTGGATCGACATCGCCCTGGATGACGTCGAGGCCTTCTGCGAAGTCGACGGACAGACGAAGTACCTCGACGAGGCGTTGCGCTCGGGCCGATCCCTCGAGCAGGTGCTCCTGGACGAGAAGCAGCGCGAGGACTGGATCAGAGGGGTGGCGCAGCGGCGCATGGCACGCGTCGGCGATGTCCACATCCGGGACCTCGGGGCACTCCGCACCCGCCTCGCCGCCTTCGGCATCCGTCCCCGCCGAGGGTGACCACACCCGCACCGATCCACCCCCCTTTCGGCGACCCGCCCCTCTTCCTGCGGAGGGGAGAGGGGTGGCTCGGCGGAAAAGGGGTGGGCGACGTGAAGAGAAGGGGCGGGGGCGGGGCGGCGGGGGGGCGGGGGCGGGGCGGGGGGCGGGGCGGGGGCGCGTCGTGGCGGTGGGGAGCGGGGGGTGCGACGTAGGCTCGTGGGGTGACTCCCGAACTCGCCGCCCGGATCGTCGCGGACTCCCGTGACCGGGTCGCCTGGCTGCGCGCGCGGTCCCGGGGGATCACCGCCACGGATGTCGCCACACTCACGAGTGAACGCGCCATCGCGAAGGCGGCGGACCAGAAGCTCGGCGGATCCCGGTTCTCCGGCAACGCCTTCACGGACCACGGGCGACGTCGGGAGCCGGAGATCGCATCCTGGATCGCCGCGACGCACGGCATCCTGCCCTCGAGCTCCCTGTTCCACGCGGTCGTGGAGAAGCGCCACCTGGCCACCCCCGACGGAATCGGCCTCGACGCCGGCGGTCGCGTCGTGCTGGCGGAGATCAAGACCACCAACAAGTCCTGGAGGTCGATCCCGCGCGGCTACCTCCGCCAGGTGTGGTGGCAGCAGCACGTCCTGGGGGCCGAGCGCACCCTCGTCGCCTGGGAGCAGCACGACGGTTTCGTGCCGATCGACGACGAACCGAAGTGCGCCTGGGTAGACCGGGACGAGGCCGAGATCGCGAAGCTCGTGGGCCTCGCGACGAAGCTGATCGACGAGCTGTACTACCGCACGACCGGCGGGCGCCCGGATGCGCTCGCCGCCGCGACCATCCCCGCTCCGCGCACCGATCCCTCCTCGCGGCCCTCCTTCCGAGCGCTCGCCCTGAGCGACTGACCGCGCCAACCGCTCAACCGAGCAGCCGCGGGCGCACCCGCCCACGCTCCGCCACCGGGCCGCCGCCGCGCCATGCCTGGCACTCCGCCCCGACCGACCAGGGGCCACTCGGCACGCGGCACGCGGCACGCCCCAACCGACCAGGCGCCACGCGGCTCGCGGCGCCGAGAGGTGCCGGACGAAGCGGTTTCTGCCTCACGAGATTTCCTGCAAATGGTTGAGCCAACTCAACCAGTTGCTGTATAGTTGACCAGCTTCAACCATTGATCCGCATCAACCGTTCGCGTCGCCGATGCCGCGCTCCTGCTCGCGAAGGACTCCCATGACAGCCACTCCCCCCTCCCCGGACGGCTCCGCAACCGCACCCCGGAGCCGCAGACGCGTCCTCGAGGCGCTCTCCGGACTGATCCTCGGGATGTTCGTCTCGATGCTCGCCTCGACGGTCGTCTCGACGTCGCTCCCGGTCATCGTGCACGATCTGGGGGGCGACCAGGGCACCTTCACCTGGGTGGTCACCGCCACCCTTCTGACCACGGCCATCTCCACCCCGGTCTGGGGCAAACTCGCCGACCTCGTCAATCGCAAGCTGCTCTACCAGCTCGCGATCATCATCTTCGTGCTGGCCACTGCCGCAGCGGGATTCGCGCAGGACCCGACCACGCTCATCGCCTTCCGCGCCGTGCAGGGCATCGGCGCCGGTGGCCTGGCCGCCCTCAGCCAGGTCCTGATGGCGGACATCCTGAGCCCGCGGGAGCGCGGCAAGTACATGGGACTGTTCGGCGCCGTCATGGCCGTCGCCACCGTGGGCGGACCGCTCCTCGGCGGACTCATCACGGACGCCTGGGGATGGCGCTGGAACTTCTTCGTGGCACTGCCTTTCGCCGTCGCGGCGCTCATCATCGTGCAGCGGACGCTGAAGCTGCCGGCCCACGCCAAGCGCAAGGTGTCGATCGACTACATCGGCATCGTCCTGCTCTTGGTGGCCGTGTCGCTGCTGCTCATCTGGATCAGCCTCGCCGGTGACACCTTCGAATGGTGGGGTATCGAGACGGCGCTGATGCTCGGCGGAGCGATCGTCGGAGCGATCCTGTTCGTCGTGGTGGAGCTGCGCGTGAGCGAGCCGCTCATCCCCCTCACCCTGTTCCGCAACCGCACGTTCACCCTCTCGGTGATCGCGTCGATCGCCACGGGCATCGCCATGTTCGGCGCATCCGTCTACCTGAGCCAGTACATGCAGCTCGCCCGGGGCGCGACCCCCACCGAGGCCGGGCTGATGACGATCCCGATGATCGGCGGTCTGCTGATCTCGTCCATCGTCGTCGGTGGGCTGATCACCCGTCACGGGATCTGGAAGCCGTACCTCATCGTCGGCAGCGTCATGCTCATCGCGGGTTCGTCGATGCTGTCCACCATCCACTACGACACGAACTTCGCGCTCGTCTCGCTCTACATGTTCCTCCTCGGAGCGGGCGTCGGGATGACGATGCAGAACCTCGTCCTGGTGGTGCAGAACACGTCGAAACCGACCGAGATCGGCGTCGCGAGCTCGGGTGTGACGTTCTTCCGCAGCCTCGGCGGCACGATCGGCGTCTCGGTGATGGGTGCGGCACTCGCCACGCGGGTCACCGAGCTCGTCGCCGACCGCACGGACGACATCGCCGCCGCGCTCGGGACCCTGGGCGACCAGGCGCAGGTCTGGGTGGCGCAGCTGGAGAGCGGTACCCTCCCCCAGGTCTCGGCGATGCCCGAGGTATTGCGCGTGGTCTTCGAGGACATCTACGCGAACGGGATCTCGCGTTCGTTCCTCATCGCGGTGCCTTTCGCCGTGCTGAGTCTCATCGCGATCATCTTCCTGCCCAACATCGCGCTCACCTCCATGACCACGAGCGAGCGGCTCGCCGCCGGGGAGGCCGACCTGGCCACCGTCTCGGTGCCGCAGGCCATGCAGACCCTCGCCGCGACGGGATCCATCCCCACGGCCGATGGGAACCGGCCGGATGGGGACGAACCCGCTCCCTCCGGGTCCCGGGGCGACTGAGGGACGGGCGATGACCACCGACACCGCAGGAGCGGACACGGCACGGGAGGCGCGCATCCAGGCGGTGCGCGCCCTCGAGGCCGAGTTCAGCGAACTCATCGTGCACTTCCGCGCGATGGTGGCGGAGAACGCCGGACGTGTCAGCCCGGGGATGCTCCCCGCGGCGTACAAGATCTTCACGACGATCGTGCGTCGCGAGTCCGTCACCCAGGCCGCCCTCGCCGAGCACCTCATGCTCGACAAGGGCCAGCTCAGCCGCACCGTGCGCGAGCTCGAGGAGCTCGGCCTCATCGTGCGCGCACCGGACCCGACCGACCGCCGCTCCAGCCTGCTCTCGCCGACCCCGTTCGGCCTGCAGCGCCTCGCGTTCGCCCGTGGGCCCCAGGAGGACGGGCTCATCAGCGCGCTCGCGCACTGGCCGGTCGAGGACATCGAGACGCTCGCCACCCTGCTGCACACGCTGCTCGAGGACGTCGCGCCCGCCAACGTGCGGCGCCGGAACGGGACACCCGCGCCGGAGTGACCGCCGGCCTGTAGCCCCGCCGGTCTACCGGCCGGCGTCCGGTCGGCGGCGTTCCCCGCGCGGGGGACGCAGCCTCCGCCGCGCCTCCTTCCCGAGCTCCGCGCCCACCGCCGTGAGCACGGCGGATTCGAGGTTCCACTGCTGCCAGTACAGCGGCACGTCCACCGGGTCGCCGCCCAGTCGCACGAGCCGTCCGTTCCCGAGCGGTTCGGCGGACTGCGGTTCCGGCAGCATCCCCCAGCCCAGACCCGCGACGAGCGCCTGAGCGAAGTCGTGGGAGCCGGGGACCCGGTGCCGGGCGGGGACGGCCGCGTCCACGCCCCGCGCCCGCAACCACCGCGTCTGCAGTTCGTCCCGGCGATCGAAGTCCACGACCGGCACCGCGGTCGGATCCGCCCGCATCCGCTCCGCCAGCTCCGGCGTCGCGACGGCCTCGTAACGCATGACGCCGAGCGGACTGACCCGGCACCCGGGCACGGGGTCCTCCTGCGAGGTCACCGCCGCCATGACTTCGCCCTCTTCGAGGAGCGCGGCGGTGTGGTCCTGGTCATGGCTGTGCAGGTCGAAGACGACGCCGTGGGAGTCCGCGACGGTCGCCAGCGCGGGCAGCATCCACGTCGCCATCGAGTCGGCGTTGACCGCCAGCGGGATGGAGACCCTCCTGCCTCCCTCCTCCCCGGACGCGCCCGCACCCAGATCGGCGAGGGCATCGTGTGCGAGCACCGAGTACTGCCGTGCCAGGCGCACGACACGGGCACCGGCGTCCGTGGGCCGTGCGGGTTTCGCGCGGACCAGCAGGACACGGCCGAGACGGTCCTCGAGCGTGCGGATGCGCTGACTCACGGCGGATGGGGTGATGTGCAGCCGTCGCGCGGCGGCATCCATCGTTCCCGTGTCGACGACGGCTGCCAGGGTCTCGGCCAGCTCCATCGGGATGTCGCGCATAAGCTCAGCTTACGACCGGACAGGATTCCTCACTGGTCCTGATGATCACGGAGGACGTAGCCTCATCACGTGTCCGCTGCCCTCCTCTCCGGCTTCGCGCTGGGCCTCTCCCTCATCGTCGCCATCGGTGCGCAGAACCTGTTCGTGCTGCGGCAGGGCATCCGGCGGGAGCACGTCCTCGTCGTGGCACTGCTGTGCGCGGCGTCGGATGCGGTGCTGATCATCGTGGGGGTCTCCGGAGCGGGCTGGGTGCTCCATTCCGTCCCCTGGCTCGTCGATGTCGTCCGCTGGGCAGGGGCGGCCTTCCTGCTCGGATACGCCGCCCTGGCCGCGCGTCGCGCGTTGCGCCCCACCGGAGCCGCCCTGGACGCGCAGGCCGCGCCCCCCGGTGACCCCGCGAACGGTCCGGGGACGCGCACGGTCACCGCCGGCGCCACCACTCTTCCCGCGGTGGTCGCCACGTGCCTGGCGCTCACCTGGCTCAACCCCCACGTCTACCTCGACACGGTCTTCCTGCTCGGCTCGGTCGCGGCCACCCAGGGCGCCGACCGGTGGTGGTTCGCGGCGGGCGCCGTCGTGGCCAGCACCGCGTGGTTCCTCTCCCTCGCGTACGGATCGCGTTATCTCGGGAGGTGGCTCGCCACCCCGCGCGCATGGCGAGTGCTCGACGGCGCCATCGCCGTCGTCATGGCGGCCATCGCGATCAGCCTGGTCCTGCCCGCCTGAGGACTCTGCTGGCGCGCTCCCCCACCGGCGGGCACCATGGAGGGATGACACGCCACTGCCGAGTCGTTGTGCACGGCACCGTCCAGGGGGTCGGGTTCCGCTACTCGGCGCGTGAAGCCGCGAGGGATGCCGGGGTCGGCGGGTGGGTGCGGAACCGCCGCGACGGCACCGTGGAGGCGGAGCTGCACGGGCCGGACGCAGCGGTGGATCGGATGCTGGCCTGGCTGGCGGAGGGACCCGCCACCGCGGCGGTGTCGCGGATCGAGGTCACGGAGGCCCCCGCCGCATCCGCCCCCGGGTTCGACCTGCTCCCGACAGCGTGAGACGGCCCCGAGGACGGCCCGGAAGACGACGAACGGCCCCGTCCGTGGACGGGGCCGTTCGTTCTCAGCCGGGGATCAGAGGGAGTTGACGTCCAGCGGGATGCCGGGGCCGAACGTGGTCGACACCGCACCCTTCTGGATGTAACGACCCTTGGAGCTGGAGGGCTTGAGACGCTGGATCTCCTCGAGAGCCGCGGCGAAGTTCTCGCCGAGCTGCTCTGCCGAGAACGATGCCTTGCCCACGACGAAGTGCACGTTGGCGTGCTTGTCGACGCGGAACTCGATCTTTCCGCCCTTGATCTCCTCGACGGCCTTGGCCGGGTTGGGGGTCACGGTGCCGGTCTTCGGGTTCGGCATCAGGCCGCGGGGACCGAGGACCTTACCGAGACGACCGACCTGGCCCATGAGCTCCGGGGTGGAGACGGCCGCGTCGAACGCGGTCCAGCCGCCGGCGACCTTCTCGATGAGCTCGGCGCCGCCGACCTCATCGGCACCTGCGGCGATCGCTGCCTCGGCCGCGGGGCCGGTGGCGAAGACGATGACGCGAGCAGTCTTACCGGTGCCGTGGGGCAGGATGACCGTGCCACGGACCATCTGGTCCGCCTTGCGCGGGTCCACGGAGAGCTTGAGCGCGACCTCGACGGTCGAGTCGAACTTCTTCGACCCGGTCTCCTTGGCGAGCTCGACGGCCTCGGTGGGCGTGTAGTACTTGCCGGCCTCGAGCTTCTCGGCGGCGGCGTTGTAAACCTTGGACTTAGACATGTTCGTTATCCCCTCAGTCCTCGACCGTGATGCCCATGGAACGGGCGGTGCCGGCGATGATCTTCGAGGCGGCCTCGATGTCGTTCGCGTTCAGGTCGGGCTGCTTCGTCTCAGCGATCTCGCGCACCTGGTCCTTGGTCAGCTTCGCGACCTTGGTCGTGTGGGGGGTCGAGGACCCCTTGGCGACGCCGGCGGCCTTCTTGATGAGCTCGGCTGCCGGAGGAGTCTTGAGGATGAACGTGAAGCTGCGGTCCTCGTAGACGGTGATCTCGACGGGGATGACGTTGCCGCGCTGCGACTCGGTGGCCGCGTTGTAGGCCTTGCAGAACTCCATGATGTTGACGCCGTGCTGACCGAGCGCGGGGCCGATCGGCGGCGCCGGGTTGGCAGCGCCGGCCTTGATCTGGAGCTTGATCAGGCCGGTCACCTTCTTCTTGGGTGCCATGCTGTTTCCTTTCATCGAATCGGATGCGGCTGCATCCGGTTCTCCCGCATATCCGGCGTCTCCGGATCGCGGTCGTCCGTCGGGCGCGCCGGGGCGCACACGCAAACCACGTAAGTCTACCGCACTCCGCCGCAGCGCCGGATGCAGGCCTCCCCGACGGAGGGCCACCGGATGCGTACCGTGCCACGGAACGGGAGAACCCCGCGACCGGAGGGTCGCGGGGTTCTCCCGAGCGTCTGGATCAGATCATCTTCGAGACCTGGTCGAACGACAGCTCGACCGGGGTCTCGCGCTCGAACAGGGAGACGAGCACGGTGAGCTTGCCGCTCTCCGGCTTGATCTCGCTGATCGAGCCGGGAAGACCCGCGAACGAGCCCTCCTTGATGGTGATGGTCTCGCCGATCTCGTAGTCGACCTCGGCCGGGATGACGCGAGCCGCTGCGGGAGCGCCCTTGGCGGCGCCGCCCTTGGCCGGCGCGACATCCTTGATCTCGACGAGGCTCTTGAGCATGTTGAACGCCTCTTCGAAACGCAGCGGCGTCGGGTTGTGGGCGTTGCCGACGAAGCCGGTGACGCCGGGCGTGTGGCGCACGACCGACCAGGTGTCCTCGTTCAGCTCCATGCGCACGAGCACGTAGCCGGGGATACGGACGCGCGTGACCATCTTGCGCTGACCGTTCTTGATCTCGACGACGTCCTCCATCGGGACCTCGACCTGGTAGATGTCGTCCTCGACCTCGAGCGTCGACTTGCGCTGCTCGATGTTGGCCTTCACCTTGCGCTCGAACCCGGCGTAGGAGTGGATGACGTACCACTTGCCCGGCAGCGAGCGCAGCTCGGCACGGAAGGCCTCGTAGGGGTCCTCGTCCTCGTCCTCGGCCTCGTCCTCTTCTGCGGCGTCGACGACGGCCGCGGCCGTCTCCACATCCGCGACGAAGTCCTCATCCAGCACGGGAGCGTCCGGCTCGCCGTTGATGTCGGGGCCGTCGTAGGGGGTCACGTCATCCGCCGCGTCGGCCTCGCGCTCGGCGGCCTCATCGGCGAGCGACTCGGTGAGCACCTCTGCAGCCGCCTCGGCCTCAGCGGCCTGGTCGATCTCGAGTGCGTCGTTCACGATGGCGTCTGCCTCCGGGTCTTCGATGTCGATGTCTTCGGTGTCCACGTCGTCGCCGTCATCACCCTCGGGGTCCTCGATGTGCAGCGCCAGGTGCTCAGCCGCTTCGACGGAGCGTTCTTCGGCGGCGAGCACGTCGCCTTCCTGCGCCTCGTCGTCCTCGCTGGACTGCTCGGCAGCGGTCGCCCAGTCGGCGTCGTCGGTGTATTTCTCAGACACTTCCGTACTCTCTCGTTCGTGGGCGGGCCGCAGGTCCCGCATTCCCGATCTCAGGCGCCCGGAATGCCGAACACGACGGTCGTCAGCCAGCTGAACAGGATGTCGAGTCCGTACACGACCGCCATCATCACGATGACGAATCCCAGCACCACGCCGGTGAACTTCAGCAGTTCCTTGCGGGTGGGGGTGACGACCTTGCGGAGTTCGGCGAAGACCTGACGGATGAACACGATGAAGCGAGTGAAGATGTTCGCCTTCTTCTCGCGCGAGGCGCCGCCAACGGCGACGACCTCGCCCTTCGGCTCATCCTGGACCATGCACCCACCTGAATCACTTATCGTGTGCCAGCACGCGCTGACGCGCAGGGCGGACAGGAATCGAACCTGCAACCTGCGGTTTTGGAGACCGCTGCTCTGCCAATTGAGCTACCGCCCTAGAGACCCGGAGGTCTCGCGCCCGCACTCTTCACCGTATCGATCTTTAGGGGATCGCCCGAGGCCGGGCACGGCGAAAGAATGCAGACTTCAACTGCATCAACCAGTGTACGGCATGCCCACCGGGGAGGCGAATGCGCGCGACGCCGCCGAGGCGGAACAGGGCGTGAACACCGCGATGACCAGGGCCGGACCGTCTGCGGACAGCGTCACGACGACGTCGTGGTCCGAGATCCAGGCCCGCTGTTCGGCGACGGCGGGGATGATCGTGGTCCATTCCTCGGGGTCGAGCGACGCGGCGAGGTCGTCACGGATGCGGCCCGCCTCCCCGTCGTCCGCCGTGACGGACACCACCCCGGATGCGGTCAGCGCCGTCTGCGAGCGGTCCTCTTCGCCGGGGCAGCGTTCCTCCCGGGGCGGAGCGGTCTCCAGGGTGCGGAGCACAGCGGTATCGGTCGCCGCGGCGGCGGCGACCAGCTCGTCGAAGACCTGCTGCGCCTCCAGGGCGATGACCTCCGGATCGGGAGCCGCGCATCCGCTCAGCGTCATCAGGAGCGCGAGCCCGACCGCGACCCCGGCGGTCCGTCGTCCGCCCCTCACGGGCGCACCACCGGAACGACCTCGTAGTCCTCGGATACGGGCGGCGCGAGCGGAACCCCGAGGGAGCCCAGATGGTCCAGCAGCCACCCGTCGTACCAGCCGTCCACCCAGCACGGGGCCGAGGTGCGCGCGTAGCGCCAGCTGGGGATGCCGTGCACGTACACCGCACGGCAGCTCGCATCCGCCTCCAGCTCGGGCGCGTAGTCCCGGTCCGGGATGCCGAGACGGTCCGCGGCGAGGAAGGCGGGATAGTACGTCTGGTACTGGTACCAGTGCATGACCTCGTGCACGAAGATCGCCCACACGGCCTCCTCCGTCCCCGGCTCCCACGCCAGGAACACCCAGTTCGGGTAGCGGGTGTTGAAGCATCCCCCGACCACACTCGTCCTCGGATCCGCGGCTCCCACCTGGAAGCCGCAGTTCTCCGCGCCTGCGTCGATGATCAGCTGCACCTGAGGCGCCCCGATCGAGTCGAGGAAGGCGCGGCCGGCCGGGTCCTCCCCCGGCATCGCACCGCCCCCGGGATTGGCCTGTGCCGGCTCGGGCGCCGTGCTGCCCGCCCGCCACTGTGCTGCCTGCTCCTGCTCCGCATTCCAGACGTCGAGCGTCTCCCGGTAGGCGGCGCGCTGCGCGTCGCTGCGCTGCGCCACGTCGGCGAGGCGGGCGAGTTCCGCCTCCACCGCCGCCTGCTGGAGCGCCGTGACCGCGCGCTCCGCCATCGCCCGTTCGTGCGCCTGCACGAACGCCCAGGTCGTCCCCGCCGCCGCGGCGGCGAGCACGAGGACGCCCGCGACCACGGACAGCGCGATCCAGAGCCTCCGCCGCGACCGCTTCGGGGGCGGGAACTCCCAGAGCAGCACCGGCGTCTCGGGCGCGCCCGGACCGGGCGCGTCCGCGACCTCCTCGACGTCCGCGTCGGGCGTGGTCCCCGTCGCCCCGGAATACTCACCCCCATGCATGCGACCATCCTCCCGCGGATCCCCGCGGAAGGCACGGATCAATCGGAGGATCGCCCCGCCGGGCCCCTCCGCAGGCCGGGCAGCGCCCGCCCGATCATCCGGCGACGCGGACGAGCTTCTTGTTCACGAACTCGTCCGCGGCCAGCAGACCCATCTCCCGGGAGGTCCCGCTGCGCTTCACGCCGCCGAAGGGGAGCTCGGGAGAGTCCGCCAGCACGCAGTTGACGTAGACCATGCCGGCATCGATGGCGTCCGCCACCCGCTCCGCCTGCTCCGGGTCGGTCGTGTAGACGTACGAGCCGAGGCCGAAGCTCGTGTCGTTGGCCAGCCGGACGGCCTCCTCCTCGCCGGAGACCCGGTACACGACGCCCGCCGGTCCGAAGAGCTCTTCCCGGTAGACGTCCATGTCGGGGGTGACGTCGGCCAGCACGGTCGGGGGGAGGAACGCCCCGTCACGCTTCCCGCCCAGGACGAGCCGAGCGCCCTGCGCCACGGCACGGTCGATCTGCTCCTCCAGTCGTTCGGCCGCGGCGAGCGAGGACAGCGGGCCCAGCACGGTGTCCTCCGCGAACGGATCACCCATCTTGACGGCCGACATCGCCGCCGTGAACTTCTGCAGGAACGCGTCGTACAGCTCGTCGGTGACGATGAAGCGCTTGGGCGCGTTGCAGGACTGCCCGTTGTTGTCGAGGCGCGCTTCCACCGCCGAGGCGACGGTGGAGTCCAGGTCCGTCGTGGACAGCACGATGAACGGGTCGGATCCGCCGAGCTCCAGGGCGACCTTCTTCAGGTTGCGGCCGGCGACCTCGGCGACAGCCGCCCCGGCCCGCTCGGACCCGGTGACCGAGACGCCCTGCACCCGCGGGTCGGCGATCACCGCCGCGGCCTGCTCGTTCGAGATGTAGAGGTTCGTGTACGCACCCGCGGGGAGACCGGCATCCGCGTACATCTGCGCGATCGCGGCGGAGGACTCCGGGCACTGCGGTGCGTGCTTGAGCAGGATGGTGTTGCCGAGCACCAGGTTCGGGGCCGCGAACCTCGCCACCTGGTAGTACGGGAAGTTCCACGGCATGATCCCGAGGAGCACGCCGATCGGCGCCTTCCGGACGACGGCCGTCCCCTCCCCGAGGATGTCGATGGGCTGGTCCGCGGTGATCCGCTCGGCGTTGTCGGCGTAGAACTCGGTGATGTCCGCGGCGAAGTCGACCTCGCCGAGCGCCGCCTCCGTGGTCTTGCCCATCTCCCGCACGATCAGCTCCGCAAGCGCGTCCCGGCGTTCCCGGTGCAGTTCGGCGACGCGACGGATGAGGGCGGCCCGTTCCGCGACGGGGGTGTCCCGCCAGACACGGTACGCCTCGTCCGCGGCGGCGATCCTCGTCTCGAGTGCCGCATCGTCCAGGGTCGGGTAGGTGGCCAGAGTCTCGCCCGTCGCGGGGTTGACGACTGCATAGTCGCTCATGCGTCCTCCTTGATCATGGGTGGTTCGGAGCCCTCAGCGCCGCACCCGGCGAGCGCTCGGTGGCGCGTCGAGGGTCAGGGTCTTGCCGCGGAAGAAATCGGGTTGCCGGATCGCCTGCCAGATCATGAGGGCGATCCCGACGAGGATGACGGTGACTCCGAGGATGAACACGAGTCCGAGGCCGCCCACGTTCGAACCGCTGCCGTACTCCGGGTCGGCGCTGTCGATCAGCGTCTGCACGAACAGCACTGCCAGGATCGCCCCGCCGATGAGCGGGAACAGCAGGGTGAAGAACACGTTCCGGACCGAATCGAACCACTGCTTGCGGAAGTACCAGACGCAGGCGAACGCGGTGATGCCGTAGTAGAAGCAGATCATCATGCCGAGCGCCGTGATGGTGTCCCAGAGCACGTCCTCGCTGATGAACCGCATGATCGCGTAGAAGCCGGAGGCGACGACCGCCGAGACGATGGTCGCGAACCCCGGGGTGAAGAATCGCGGGTGCACCGAGGCGAACGCCCGCGGTAGGGCACCGTAGTGCCCCATGGCCAGGAGAGTCCGCGCCGGCGACACGAAGGTCGACTGGAGCGAGGATGCGGAGCTGGTGAGCACGGCGAGCGACACGAGGAATGCGAGCGGGCCGAGCACCTGACCGGACAGGGCGAAGAAGACGTTGCTCTGGATGTCGGGATTCCCGAGCCCGTACTCCCCGTCGCCCACGCCCGCGTACATGATGAGCGACACCGCGAGCAGCAGGTACAGCGACACGATGATCAGGACCGTCAGCGTCGCCGCGCGCCCCGGCGTCTTGTCCGGGTCCTTCGTCTCCTCGTTCATGGTGAGGGTGACGTCCCATCCCCAGAAGATGAAGATGGACAGCGAGAGGCCGGCCACGAGCGCCGAGATCGACGACACCTCGAAGGGGTTGAACCAGGTGAGGTCGAACGGCGTCGCGTCGAAGGCGCTGCCGCTGACGGCGGCGACGATCGCGGCGCCGGCGAAGAGGACGATCACGATCAGCTGGAAGCTCACGAGCACGTACTGGAGCTTCTGGGTGGTCTGCATGTCGCGGTAGGACACGAAGGTCGCCGCGGCGACGAACAGCAGGCAGACCGCGACGTTGATCAGCGGCTGGAACGCGAGGTCGGCGATCTCCGGATTGTTCGAGAGCTGGGCGATGAGCAGGAACAGGAACTCCACCGCGATACCGGCGAGATTGGACAGCACGAGGATGGTCGCGGATACGAGCCCCCACCCCGCCATCCAACCCACCCACGGGCCGAAGGCGCGCGTGGCCCAGGTGAACGACGTCCCGGCATCCGGCATCTGCTTGTTCAGCTCGCGGTACCCGAAGGCCACGAGCAGCATCGGGATGAAGCCGACGAGGATGATGGCCGGCACCTGCAGGCCGACCTCGGAGACGGTGGGTCCGAGTGCGGCGGTCAGCGTGTACGCGGGGGCGATGCAGGAGATCCCGATGACGACGGCACCGATGAGACCGACCGTGCCCGCGCTCAGGCCCTTCTGGGACAGCCCGCCGGTCACCGCGGACGGGGTGACTCGCTCTTCGGATGCGCTCATCGTCCTGCTCCTTCGGCGCCGCGGGTGCGCGGGACCACGATCATCGGGACCGGCAGGACGTGCAGCATCTTGGCCGCCGTCGAGCCGAGGAAGAGCCGCCGCGGCTGTGCGAGGCGGCTGGAGCCGACCATCGCCATCTCGGCGGGGAGCCAGTCGACCTGTTGCACGGCCTGCTGGATGTCGGTGCCGGTCGCGACGGACACCTCGACTTCCACGTCCGGCGGGAGCTCCGACTGCGCTGCCCCGAGCACGGAGCCGGCGTGGCTGCGACCGGTCCGCCGGATCAGCGCCGGATCGGCCCCGCGGGGAAGATCCAGCGCGGCCAGCGACAGCAGCCGCAGCGGCGCCCCGGCTGCGACGGCCAAGGCCACCGCCTCGGCCACCAGCACGTCCCCGCCTTCCCTGGTGCCCAGGGCCGCCGTGACCCGGGGCACGCCCGCGTCGACCGGGATCTCCCGCGCGCCCTCCGGGGCGAGCACGACCGGGACGTCGGAGTAGTGCATGAGCTCGTTGGCGACGGTGCCCAGTCGATGCCGGCCCCGCAGGCCGCCGTTCGCCGCGCCCACGACGATGTGCGTGGCGGAGAACTCGTTCGCCGCGGCCACGAGTCCCTCGGCGAAGGACTCGGCGTAGCGCACGTGCGATCTGTGGCCGAGGGTGTCCGGGATCAGCCCGGCCGCCGCGTCCAGCCATCCCCGCGCGGTCTCGCGCAGGTGCCGGTCGTAACCGGCGTCGGGCGGGGTGATGACAGATCGGTCGTCGCTCGGGAGCACGATCACGAGGTCGAGGGCTGCGCCGGATGCGGCGGCGATCCGGGCGCCCAGGGTCAGCGCGTCGGCCCCGCCCTCCGTCGCGGTGTATCCGACGACGATGCGCCCGCTCATGCGCGCAGCTCCGCGACGATCTGGTCGGCGACGAGCCGCCCCATCCGGATGGCGCCGTCCACGTGCTGATAGCCCGCGCCCGCGAGGTCGCTGCACGCGAACCGGATCGGTCCGACCGGGCTGCGGAGGTCCGCCCCGTAGCGGTGCAGCCCGCCCAGGTCGAAGCTGGCGGCGTAGGCGCCGCGGGTCCACTCCTCACTGCCCCAGTCGCTCTCGTAGTAGACGAGCGGCTCCTTCGCCTCGGGACCGTAGTAGTGCGACAGCGAGTCCAGGATGCGTTCGCGCCGTTCCTCCGCGCTCAACCGGAACACCTCGTCGGCGTGCCGGTCGGAGACGAATCCCACCAGGGTGCCGCGGTCGTCGCCGTGGTTGGTGTTGTCGTACGCCTCGTGCGCGAGTTCGTACGGGCTGAAGGCGGTGCCGGCCAGACCCTGCTCCCGCCAGAACGGACGGTCGTACACGGCGTGCACCTTGATCACGAAGCCCATCGAGATGTGCTGGTGCATCTGCTGCTGCAGCCGGGGCAGCGCAGGGACGAACGAGATCCGCTCGTAGAGCACCGGGGCGAGGGCGAGGACCGCCCGGCGGGCGTGGACGGTGACACCGTCCGCCGTCGCGGTCACCGCGCTGTCGTCCCACGTCAGGGTGCGCACGGGCTGTTCCCGCAGCACGTCCTCGCCGAGCCGTTCGGCGAGGAGCAGCGGCACCTGCTGGAGACCGCCGACGACCCGCTTGTCCAGGATGAAGTCCGCGTCGACGAGGTTCGAGTACGACCCGGCGGACGCGGCCATGAGCAGCGACTGGAGCAGCGAGAAGGCGTGCGCCGGCTTGGTCAGCATGGCCGAACCGGTGGCGAAGGCGAGGTTGCGGACGGCCTCGTCGTCATCGGTCTGGGCACGCAGCCACGCATCCCAGGAGACGGTGTCCCAGTCCGCGGCGTTCGGGTGCGCCCAGGGCCGATCCGGGTCGATCTCCGCCACCATCGCATCCAGACGTTCGGTGATCCCGGCGATGACCCGCGCGGTCGACTCCGCGACCGGGAACGCGTCTCCGGTGAACCGCGTCCGCGTCCCGTCCGGGCCGATGTACACGGATTCGCCGTCGCGGTAGCGGCTGTAGGTCTCCAGTCCCAGTTCGGCCACGGTGTCGATGAGGGCGTCCTGATCGGGTGAGACCCACTGGCCGCCGATCTCGAGCGTCGCGCCGTCCACCACATCCGTCCAGAGCCGGCCGCCGACCCTGTCGCGCGCCTCGAGCACGGCGACCGAGAGTCCGGCCCTCCGCAACTCGTTGGCGGCCGTCAGCCCCGCCGCGCCCGCACCGACGACGATCACGTCCCGGGTGATCTCTCTCATGAAGACTCCTTCGTCTTGCTCTCGTCTCGCCCTCGGGCGCGGGTGGCGGCTCTCTCAGCCGACGTCTCGGAGTGCCGATTCCAGAACGTCCAGCCCCTCGCTGAGCAGATCGTCCCCGATCGACAGCGGCGGCAGGAACCGGAGGACGTTGCCGTACGTCCCGCAGGTGAGCACGATGACCCCGTCCGCGATGCAGGCCTTCGCCACCGCTGCAGCGAGCGCCGCGTCCGGGTCCCCGGTCTCCGGGACGACGAACTCCGCCGCCACCATCGCGCCGCGTCCGCGCACGTCCCCGATCCGGGGATCGTGCTCCTGCATCCCGAGCAACCGATCCGTGAGGATGGCACCCACCTCCCGCGCCCGCTCGATCACGCCGTCGTTCTCGAACACGTCCAGGGCGGCCAGCGCGGCCGCGCAGGCGATGGGGTTGCCCCCGTACGTTCCGCCGAGTCCGCCGACGTGCGCGGAGTCCATGATCTCGCTGCGTCCGGTCACCGCGGCCAGCGGGAGCCCGCCGGCGATGCCCTTCGCGGTCGTGATGAGGTCGGGGACGACGCCGAAGCCGTCGCAGGCGAACATGTCGCCGGTGCGGGCGAAACCGGTCTGCACCTCATCGGCGATGAAGACGACACCGTTCTCGCGGCACCACGCGGCCAGTGCCCCCAAGAAACCCTCCGCGGGCACGATGAATCCGCCCTCGCCCGGGATCGGTTCGATGACGACGGCGGCCAGGTTCTCCGCGCCGATCTGCTTCTCGATCATCGAGAGGGCCCGGCGCGCGGCGTCCGCGCCGCTCAGCCCGTCGCGGAACGGGTAGGACAGCGGGGCCCGGTAGATCTCCCCGGCGAACGGACCGAACCCGCTCTTGTAGGGCATGGACTTGGCCGTCAGCGCCATCGTCAGGTTGGTCCGACCGTGGTAACCGTGCTCGAACGCCACGACGGCGGGGCGACCGGTGTGCTTGCGGGCGATCTTGACGGCGTTCTCCACCGCTTCCGCACCGGAGTTGAACAGGGCGGTCTTCTTCGGGTGGTCGCCGGGGGTGAGCCGGTTGAGGGTCTCGGCGACCTGGATGTAGGACTCGTAGGGCGAGATCATGAAGCACGTGTGGGTGAACCGAGCCGCCTGCTCCTGCACCGCCGCGACCACTTTGGGGTGGGCGTTGCCGATCGTCGTGACCGCGATGCCGGATCCCAGGTCGATCAGGGAGTTGCCGTCGGCGTCCACCACGACGCCGCCACCCGCCGCCACGGCGTGGATGGGCGCCGTGTGGCCCACGCCGACCGGCACCGCCGCGGCCTTCCGCTGGAGCAGCTCCTGGGAGCGCGGACCCGGGATGGCGGTCCGCAGACGTCGTTCCTGCGCGAGGGCGGGACCACCGAGCGGCGCAGTGGGCAGATCGATCGTGCTCATGGTCGGGAGCGTAGGGCCGCGTCTGCACGGAGCGCATTCGCCTGACCGTATACAGCATGGCTGCAGGTAGGCCATCATGTACATCGCCTGGCCGCGTCCGGCGCCCGGCGGTATCCGGCGCCGGGCCGGCTCAGACAGCCGCGGGAGAGGACCCCATGACACCGCCGACGACGACGGAGACCGCCACGCTGGGCGCCCTGCTGACCCGACGCGACCTGCACCTGCGCCTGGAGGGGCCGGACGACCCGGCGATCGCCGCCCGACGCGTGCGCGGGGTGCACAGTTCCGACCTCCCGGACCCCACCCCCTTCCTCACCGAGGACCTCGTCCTGCTGACCACGGGCACGCAGTTCACCGACGCGGACGACGACAGCGTGGATTCCTATGTGCAGCGTCTGCGCACCCGCGGCGTGACCGCTCTCGGTTTCGGGACGGAGGTCGTCCGCGAGGGCATCCCCCTCGCTCTGGTCACGGCGTGCCGCATCCATGGCCTGCCGCTGTTCGAAGTGCCCTATCGGACGCCGTTCATCGCCGTCGCCCGGGCGAACGCCGAGGCGATCGGCGCGGAGCAGTACGCGCGACGGAGCTGGGCGCTGTCCGCTCAGCGCGCGCTGGCGCTGGCCGCGCTGCACAGCGACGGACTGCGCGCGACGCTGGCCGAGCTCTCCCGGCAGCTGGGCACCTGGGCGGGGCTGTTCGACGGCACCGGGACCCTCATCCACGAGCATCCCGACGGCCGGCTGACCGGACCCGTCGGCTCCGGTCTGCGCGAGGAGATCGGCGCCATCCTGCGCAGGGGCGCACGTGCCGGCTCGTCGTTGCGGATCGACGACGTCCCGTTCAGCGTGCAGACGCTCGGACGCGGTGGGCACCTGCGCGGGGCGGTCGCGGTGGCGGCGGGGGAACTCGACGCCGAGTCACGCGGGCTCGTCACCACGTTCGTCGCCATGGCCGGTCTCGCCCTGGAACAGCAGCGCAGTCTCACGCAGGCGCGCGCGACGCTGCGCGCCGGTCTCGCCGCATCCGTCGCCGCCGACGAGCCCGCGCTCCCCCGCCGCGTCGCCCGGACGATGTGGGGCGGCTTCCCCGCCGCGCCCGTGCTCGTCGGTCTCGCCGAACCGGGCGTGCTGCGGCGCGACGATGCACTGGAATGGCTGGAGACGACCGCCGTCGACAGCGGCGGCGCTCTGTTCTTCGGACGCGTCGATGACGGTCTGCTCCTGATGGTGCCCGCGGACCGGACCCCGGTGCTGGCGGAGTTCGCGGATCGGTTCGCCGTCGCCGTAGGGGTCTCCGCGCCGGCCGGTCACGACGCGGTCGCCGCCGCCCTGGCCCAGGCCAGGCTCGCTCGCGATCGCGACGACGACGAGGGCCTTCGCCCGTTCGGTGCGGTGCGACGCGGCATCCTCTCCGCACTCGACGCGCAGCAGGCGCAGGTGATCGCGTCCACGGAGCTCGGACCGCTGCTCTCGCACGACGCCACGGAGGGCACCCGATTGGTCCAGACGCTGAGTGCATGGCTCGACAACGACGCCTCGCACGAACGCACGGCGCGCGCTCTCGGGGTGCACCGGCACACCGTGCGCACCCGGCTGGCGCTCGCCGAGAGCCTCCTGAAGCGCGACCTCGGCGCGTTCCACACCCGGGCCGAACTCTGGTTGGCACTGCGCTCGATCTCCTGACCGGGCAGGATGGCTGCACGACTCCGGCGAGGAAGCGAGGAGCGGATGAGCGCGGACGCGACGACGGTGAACGGCGAGGTCTCGTTCTGGTGGCGTGACGTCGGCGGCCTTCCGGCCGGACGGCCGCCGCAGACCCGGGACCTGGATGTCGACGTGTGCATCGTCGGTGCCGGCTTCACCGGCTTGTGGACCGCGTACTACCTTGCTCGGTCGCAGCCGGGACTGCGCATCGCCGTCGTGGAGGCGCGGTTCGCCGGTTTCGGCGCCTCAGGCCGCAACGGCGGCTGGCTCACGAACTCGGTCACGGGCGGGCGGGAGCGTTATGCGCGATCCCACGGACGGGACGCCGCCATCGCCCAGCAGCGGGCGCTCAACGAGACGGTCGACGAGGTGATCGCCGTGTGCGCGCGGGAGGGCATCGACGCGGACGTGCACCGGGGCGGCGAGCTGACCGTCGCGCGCTCGGCCGCGCAGTTCGCCCGGCTGCGGGCCTTCGCCGCGTCCGAGGCCGCCTGGCCGGGCACCGACGTCGTCCTCCTGGACGCCGCGGCGACCGCGGAGCACGTGCGGGTGGAACGCACGGTCGGCGGTCTGTGGCATCCGCACTGCGCACGGATCCACCCCGTGAAGCTCGTGCAGGGTCTCGCCGCCGCCGTCGAACGACTCGGCGTCACGATCCACGAGCGCACCCCCGTGCGGGAGATCGCACCGGGAGTGGCCCGCACGGAGCACGGGACCATCCGCGCGACGCAGGTGATCCGCGCGACCGAGGGCTTCACGGCGACGCTTCCCGCGGAGCGGCGCACATGGCTGCCGATGAACTCGTCGATGATCATCACCGAGCCGCTGCCCGCCTCGTTCTGGGACGAGGTCGGATGGCGCGGCCGGGCGACGCTCGGCGACGCGGCCCACGTGTACATGTACGCGCAGCGCACGGCGGACGACCGGATCGCCTTCGGTGGTCGCGGCGTCCCCTATCGCTTCGGCTCCCGCGTGGACGTCGACGGCAGCACGCAGGACCGGACGATCGCGGCCTTGACCGCCCTGCTCCGGGAGTTCTTCCCTGCGGCCACCCCGGCACCCGTCGCGCACGCCTGGGCCGGGGTGCTCGGGGTACCGCGCGATTGGGCGGCGACGGTGGGCCTCGACCCCGCGACCGGTCTCGGGTGGGCGGGCGGCTACGTCGGTACCGGCGTCACCGCGACGAACCTCGCCGGCCGCACGCTCGCCGACCTGGTGCTGGGGAACGACACCGACCGCACCCGCCTGCCGTGGGTGGCTCATCGCGCGCGCCGATGGGAGGTCGAACCCCTCCGCTGGCTGGCGGTCCAGGGGATCTACGGCGCCTACCGGACGGCGGACCGCCGGGAGTCCGCCTCCGGCTCGCCCCGCACCTCGCTGTTCGCCCGGGCCGCCGACCGCATCGCCGCCCGCTGAATCGTCCTCACCATATGCAGCACGGAGCATACTCGGTCACCGGATGCCCCCGAGGCACCGCATGACACTCGATGACCGATGATGACGCGACGTTTCGCCCGATTGGCCGACCGTCCGGACGCCTGGTTACGGTCGGGATATGACCGCAGTGACCTCCTTCCCCGTTCTGTCCGACACCACCCCCGAAGAGCGCGCCGCGCGCCTGACCGAGGCGGGCGCCGCGTGGAGCGACCGCATCGACGCGAAGCGCTCGTCGTCGCAGCTCACCTTCCGCGCCGAGGGCGTCGGTGAGGGATCGGTGGCCACCCGGGTGCGCTCCGGACGCCACGAGTTCTACGTGGACGAGCCGTCGGTCCTCGGCGGGGACGACGTCGCCGCCAGCCCCGTCGAGTACGCCCTGGGCGCCCTCGTCGGCTGCCAGGTCGTGGTCTACCGCCTGTACGCGCAGGTCCTCGGCATCCAGGTCGACGACATCCGCATCACCGCGGACGGCGACCTCGACGCCGCGCGCCTGCTCGGCAAGGACCCGTCGGTGCGCCCCGGCTTCAGCGCCATCCGCGTGCGCGTCGAGATCACGGGCCCCGAGACGGAGGAGCGTTACAACGAGCTCCGCGACGCCGTCGACGCCAACTGCCCGGTGCTCGACCTGCTGTCCAACCCCACGCCCGTCGAGACGGTCGTCGTCAAGGCCTGACCCGCGCGCTGATCGAGGGCGGGGCACCGGTTCGCCGGGGTCCCGCCCTCATCTCATCCCCGGAAGAAGGTCTCCGCCACCCGCGCCAGGTCCCAGAGATCGCTGACGCCCGCGAGCTCCCGCGCCGAGTGCATCGACAGGATGGGGATGCCGACGTCCACCGTGCGGATTCCGAGCCGGGTGGCGGTGATCGGTCCGATCGTCGACCCGCACGGGACGGAGTTGTTCGAGACGAACTCCTGGGACGAGACACCCGCCTGGGCGCACCATCCGCCCCAGGCTGCGGCGCCGGCCGCATCCGTCGCATAGCGCTGGTTCGCGTTGATCTTCAGGATCGGGCCTGAGCCGAGGCGCGGCTGCACCACCGGATCGTGCCGGTCCGGATAGTTCGGGTGCACCGCGTGACCCACGTCGCTCGAGACGCACCAGCTCGAGGCGAGTGCCCGCATCCGCTCCTCCCGGTCGGCTCCGAGAGTCAGGCCGATGCGCTCGAGCACGTCGGCGAGGAACGGACCGGCCGCGCCGGAGCGCGTCGCCGAGCCGACCTCCTCGTGGTCGAACACGGCGAGCATCGCGATGTGATCGGCGTCATGATCGGCGGACGCCACCAGGAGCGCCTGCACACCGGCGTGGACGGATGCCAGGTCGTCGAGCCGGCCGGAGGCGAAGAAGACGTCGTCCCTGCCGAAGACCGTGCCCCGCGCCGCATCGGCCGTGACGATGTCGTATCCGCGGATCCGGGCGGCGTCGACCCCGGCGTCGCGGGCGAGTTCCGCCAGGATGTCGGCGGACTCCGACTCCCCCAGACCCCACACCGGTTGGGTGTGCGCCTGCTTGTCGAGCGCGAGCCCGTCGTTGACCGAGCGGTCCAGGTGAATGGCCAGCTGGGGCAGGCGGAGGAGGGGGCCCGTCGCCGCGAGCACCGCGGAACCGTCCTCGAGCACGAGCCGTCCGGCCAGGCGCAGTTCGCGATCGAGCCACGAATTCAGCAGCGGGCCGCCGTAGATCTCGACACCCGCCTGCAGCCACCCGAGCCGTCCGGTGGTGGGCCGCGGTTTCAGCGTGAATCCGGGTGAATCGCTGTGGGCGCCGAGGACGCGAACCGGAACATCCGGACGCACGCTCTGCGGCAGGACCCAGGCGAGCACGGCGCCGTCCCGCACCACGAGGTATCGTCCTCCCGCCTGCGCGCGCCAGGGCTCGCGCTCGTCCAGGGCGGTGAAACCGGCATCCGTCAGGCGGCGCGCGACCTCCGCGGCGGCGTGGAAGCTGGACGGCGACGCGGCGACGAAGTCGGCGAGGTCATCGGCGTGGGCGAGGGCGTCGACGGATGCGGGCACGGCAGGCCTCCTCAGAGCGGACGGTCCTTCGATCGTAGTTCGCGCCCCGCCGGTCCCCGCCCGCCCTCCGCGAGACGTCGTCCTTCCCGCGAGACTGCATAGTCCGCACGAGACCGACGCTGGTTACGTCCGTCTCGTGCTCAGGATGCAGTCTCGCGGGAAAGAACCCCGCAAGACGCCGGCGCGGATCAGGCCGGAGCGTGGGCGGCGAGGAACTCGTACACCTCGGTCGTGTCCACCCCGGGGAAGGTCCCGGTCGGGAGCGTCGCCAGCAGGGTCCGCGGCGTGCGCACGTTCGGCCAGGCGTTCTCCCGCCAGGCGGCCTCCAGCTCGCTCGGGGCACGACGGCAGCACACTTCGACGGAGTGCTTCGAGTCGCCCCGGTGCGGGGTGTCGCGCCCGAGGAACCACTTCGTGTCGTCGAAGCGCACCCCCACGCTCACCGAGTGCTGCCCCTCGCTGGAGTTCTCCACCCGCGCGGTGCACCAGTACGTCCCGTTCCCGGTGTCGGTGTACTGGTAGTACGGGTTGAACCGGTCGTCCACGTCGAACACGACCCGGCTCGTCCACCGCCGGCAGCACATCTGACCCTCGATCGATCCGAGCCGGTCCGTCGGGAAGTTCACGTCGTCGTTTTCGTACGCCTTCGTGATCGTGCCCGACTCGTGCACTTTGAGGAAGTGCACCGGGATGCCGAGGTGCACACTGGCGAGGTTCGTGAAGCGGTGGGCCGCGGTCTCGTAGGAGACGGAGTACCGGTCGCGCAGGTCCTCGATGGAGATCGCGCGGTCGGTCTTCGCGGCCTGCAGGAACGGCACGACGTGCGACTCGGGGATGAGCAGCGCCCCGGTCAGGTAGTTGGTCTCCACACGCTGCCGGAGGAACTCGGCGTAGCTCTTCGGCTCGCGATGCCCGAGGATCCGGCTCGAGAGCGCCTGCAGCACGGCGGTCCGCGGGTCGCCGTTCTGCGTGACCTTGCTGGAGAGGTAGAGCCGGCCGTGCTTCAGATCGGCCACGCTGCGCGTCGTCTGCGGCAGGTCCGGCACGTAGTGCAGGGTGAACCCGAGGTGCGCGGCGATGTCGCTCGCCGTCCGCTGGGTGAGCGGCCCGCCCGGATGCGCCACTGCGTCCAGGATGCCTCGGGCCTGACCCTCGAGATCGGCGAAGTAGTTGTTCTGCTTGCGCATGAGGTGGCGGAGGTCCACGTTCGCCCGCCGCGCCTCCTCGGGGGTCGCGGAACGCTCGTCGCGGAGCCGGTCGATCTCGCCCTGCAGGGACAGCAGCGCACGCAGCGCCTCATCCGGAACGCCCTTCCCGATGCGGAACGGAGCGATCCCGAGCGCCTGGAACGTCTGCCCCCGCATGGCCCGCTCGAGCGAGATCTCGAGCGAGGCGCGCTCGTCGAGCGGCTCCGCCTCGAGGAGTGCGTCCATCGTGGTGCCGAGCGCCTTCGCGATCGCGCGCAGCAGGGTCAGCTTCGGCTCCCGCTTGCCGTTCTCGATCATCGAGAGCTGGCTGGGCGCCCGTTCGACCGCGGCGGCGAGGTCCTCGAGCGTCATCCCGCGCTTCGTGCGCAGCTGCCGGATGCGGCGGCCGATGGTCAGCGCGTCGGCTTCGGCCTCGTCGCCCAGCTGATCTTCCGTGATCGTCATGCTCGGGATTGTGTCACGAGAGCAGAAGATCGGCAAAACTTCTCCCCTCCATTGGACGGTTTCGGTGCCGAACTTCACCCAGAGTGGTCCCACGACCCGCTGAAACACCGACGGTCACCGCGACCGCCGCTCCACCACGCCGCCGCACGACACAGGAAGACAGGGCAATGACTCCCACCGCCACGGGCTTCGCGCCCGAGACCATCCCGGCGCCGACCACCGGCACCATCCCGACCTCGTCCCGCCCCACGATCGAGGTCCTCGGCCCGCTCGCCGCCCGCTACGACGAGATCCTCACCCCCGAGGCGATCGCCTTCCTCACCGAACTGCACCACCGATTCGACGCGCGACGTCGCGATCGGCTGGCGGACCGGATGCGGCGCCGCTACGAGATCGGCAACGGCCACGACCCGAGCTTCCGCGCCGACACCGCCGGCATCCGCAATGACCCGAGCTGGCGCGTCGCCGGCGCGGGACCCGGCCTCCACGACCGCCGCGTGGAGATCACCGGCCCGACCGACCCGAAGATGACGATCAACGCGCTCAACTCCGGCGCGAAGGTCTGGCTCGCCGACCAGGAGGACGCCACCAGCCCGACGTGGAAGAACGTCATCGACGGCCAGCTCTCCCTCTTCGACGCGATCCGCGGCCAGCTCTCCTTCACCTCCCCCGAAGGCAAGCGGTACGCGGTGACGGCGACCGAGACGCCCACGATCGTGATGCGTCCGCGCGGATGGCACCTGCCCGAGAACCACATCCGGTTCACCGACCGCGCCGGCCGCGGCATGGCCGCATCCGGCTCCCTCGTCGACTTCGGGCTCTACTTCTTCCACAACGCGAAGCGCCTCATCGAGAACGGCGCCGGACCCTACTTCTACATCGCAAAGCTCGAGTCCAGCGAAGAAGCGGCTCTGTGGGACGACGTGTTCAGCTTCAGCGAGGACCACCTCTCCATCCCGCACGGCACCATCCGCGCCACCGTGCTCATCGAGACGCTGCCGGCGGCATTCGAGATGGAGGAGATCCTGTACGAGCTGCGCGACCACATCGCCGGGCTCAACGCGGGCCGGTGGGACTACATCTTCTCGATCATCAAGAACTACCGCGGCCGCGGTGCCCGGTTCGTGCTGCCGGATCGCAGCGAAGTCACCATGACCGTGCCGTTCATGCGTGCCTACACCGAGCTGCTGGTCAAGACCTGCCACAAGCGCGGAGCCTTCGCGATCGGTGGAATGAGCGCGTTCATCCCCAACCGTCGCGATCCGGAGGTGACGGCGCAGGCGTTCGAGAAAGTCGCCGCGGACAAGAAGCGCGAGGCCGGGGACGGATTCGACGGCACCTGGGTCGCCCACCCCGATCTGATCCCGGTGGCGCGCGCCGAGTTCGACGCGGTGCTGGGCGAGCGTCCGAACCAGCTCGACCGGCAGCGTCCGGAGGTGCAGGTGGCCGCATCCGACCTGATCGATGTGCACATCGGCCGGCCCGTCACCGCACGGGGCGTGCGGGACAACGTGTCGGTGGCCCTCCGCTACATCGAAGCGTGGCTCCGGGGGCTCGGCGCCGTTGCCATCGACAACCTGATGGAGGATGCGGCGACCGCCGAGATCTCCCGCTCCCAGGTGTGGCAGTGGATCCACCAGGACCACTGCACCGCCGAGGGCGATCGGATCACCCGCGAGTACATCGAAGGACTCATCGCGCAGGTGCTCGCCGACGTGGAGCGCCGCGACGGGGACCGATTCGACGACGCGGCAGAGGTCTTCCGCGAGGTCGCCCTGGGCAACGAGTTCCCGGCGTTCCTGACCCTTCCGGCCTACTCCAAGTACCTCGCCGGAGCCGAATAGGCCTCCGCCCGTCCTGGCTCACGCGAGCCGACCCGTCACGATCATCAAGGAAGAGAACATGACCGACTACCAGGACGACATCATTGCCATCCGGGCGCTCAAGGAGCGGAACGGGGCGAGCTGGGATGCGATCGACCCCGAATCCGTGGCGCGGATGCGGGCACAGAACCGATTCCGAACCGGGCTGGAGATCGCCCAGTACACCGCGGACATCATGCGCCGCGACATGACCGAGTACGACGCCGACTCGTCGGTGTACACGCAGTCACTCGGCGTCTGGCACGGCTTCATCGGGCAGCAGAAGCTCATCTCCATCAAGAAGCACCTGAAGAGCACGAACAAGCGATACCTCTACCTGTCGGGTTGGATGGTCGCCGCTCTCCGATCGGAGTTCGGCCCGCTCCCCGACCAGTCGATGCACGAGAAGACCGCGGTGCCCGCGCTCATCGAGGAGCTGTACACGTTCCTGCGCCAGGCCGATGCCCGTGAGCTCGACCTGCTGTTCACGCGCCTCGACGACGCGCGTGCCGCCGGTGACGAGACGGCGGTCGAGTTCATCCAGTCGCAGATCGACAACTACGAGACCCACGTCGTTCCGATCATCGCCGACATCGACGCCGGCTTCGGCAACCCGGAGGCCACGTACCTGCTCGCCAAGAAGATGATCGAGGCGGGTGCCTGCGCCATCCAGATCGAGAACCAGGTATCGGATGAGAAGCAGTGCGGCCACCAGGACGGGAAGGTCACGGTCCCGCACGAGGACTTCATCGCGAAGCTCACTGCGGTGCGGTACGCGTTCCTCGAACTGGGCATCGACAACGGCGTGATCGTCGCCCGCACCGACTCCCTGGGCGCCGGCCTCACGCAGAAGCTCGCCGTCACGAACGAACCCGGCGACCTCGGCGACCAGTACAACGCGTTCCTCGACGTCGAGGAGATCTCGGAGAGCCAGCTCGGCAACGGCGATGTCGTCATCAAGCGCGACGGCAAGCTGCTGCGGCCGAAGCGGCTCGCCAGCAACCTGTACCAGTTCCGTCCGGGCACCGGCGAGGCGCGCTGCGTGCTGGACTGCATCACGTCGCTGCGCAACGGAGCCGATCTGCTGTGGATCGAGACGGAGAAGCCGCACGTGGACCAGATCGCCGGCATGGTGGACGCCATCCGCGAGGAGATCCCGAACGCCAAGCTCGTCTACAACAACAGCCCATCGTTCAACTGGACGCTGAACTTCCGCCAGCAGGCGTACGACCAGCTCGCACAGGAGGGCAAGGATGTCTCGGCCTATGACCGTGGCGACCTCATGAGCGTCGAGTACGACGACACCGAGCTGGCCCGACTCGCCGACGAGAAGATCCGCACGTTCCAGCGTGACGGATCCGCCCGGGCCGGGATCTTCCACCACCTCATCACGCTGCCGACCTACCACACGGCGGCACTGTCGACCGACGATCTGGCCAAGGGGTACTTCGGCGACGAGGGCATGCTGGCCTACGTGAAGGGCGTCCAGCGCCGTGAGATCCGCGAGGGGATCGCCACGGTCAAGCACCAGAACATGGCCGGCAGTGACATCGGCGACAACCACAAGGAGTACTTCGCCGGCGAAGCGGCGCTCAAGGCCGGCGGCAAGGACAACACGATGAACCAGTTCAACTGAGTCCCCGTACGGCGACTGTGCTTCTCCCCTGAGGAGGCCCCGGCTGCATCCGCGCCGGGGCCTTCCCACGTCCGCGCCGGTCCCTCCTTTCCCGCGAGCCTTTCCCGCGAGACTTTCCCGCGAGCCTTTCCCGCGAGACTGCATAGTGGCCACGAGACTGCGGCTGATTACATCCGTCTCGTGGGTAGCGTGCAGTCTCGCGGGGAGAAGGGGTGGTCTCGCGGAGAGGAGGAGCGCGGGTCAGGGGCGATCGGGGGCGGCCGACGGACCGGATGCCGCCGCCCGGGCGGCCGCGTACCCCTCCGCGTACCCGGCGGCGCGGCCCTCCGCGTACCCGGCGGCATGACCCTCGGCGTACCCGGCGGTGCGGCCCTCGGCGAGCGCCTCATCCGTGCCGAGGCGGAACATGTCCATCTCACCGGTCCGCACGAGCGTGCGGGCACCGGGGGTGTCGACCTCGTCGGTCACGAGCCGCCCCATCCCCCGGACGACGGCGACCGGGAGTCCCGTGGCCTTCCCCTTGACGAGGTCCGTGGCGCCGGCGATCTCATCCGCCACGACGGGCACGGTCACCGCCAGCGGACGTCCCTGCGTGTCGGTCCCGCCGCGCAGGTCGTCGACGACCTGCATGCCGGCCGCACCGATGGCGATGTCGGTCTGCCCCAGCCGCCACGCGCGACCGAGGGTGTCGCTGATGAGCACGCCGAGGCGCACCCCGAACCGCTCACGGAGCGTGCCGCAGAGGGCGCGCGCCGAAGCATCCGGGTCCTCCGGGAGCAGCAGGACGGTCCCCTCGGCGGTGTTGGAGGCGTCGACCCCCGCTGCGGCCCCGACGATCCCGAGGCGGTTCTCGACGATGCGCGTGTTACCGCGGGTGGCGACGACCCGGACGGTCTCGGCGGTGATGGCATCCTCGCGATCGGATGCGGCGACGATGCGCCCCTCCGCCTTCGAGACGATCTTGCTGGTCACCACGAGCACGTCGCCGTCCCGGCATCCGCCCTCGTGCGCGGCGAGGGCCGCACCGATCAGGCCCGCGAGGTCGTCCCCCGCGCACACCTCCGGGATACCCGGCAGCGCCCAGATCCGAACCCCCGCACCGTCCATCGGTTCATCGTTCCACACCGGCACGCCCTCCCCTGCCGCCGCCGCGCGGCGCGGCACACGGACGCATCCGCGCAGAGGCACGGACGTCCGGATACGCTCTATTCGTGACAGAACGCGCCCCCCTCTCCCGCAAGCTCACCGCGATCGCCGAATCCGCGACCCTCAAGGTCGATGCGAAGGCGAAGGCCCTGCAAGCCGCCGGGCGTCCCGTCATCTCCTACGCGGCCGGCGAACCCGATTTCCCGACCCCGCAGTTCATCGTGGATGCGGCCGCCGAGGCACTGCAGGACCCGGCGAACTTCCGCTACACGCCCGCCGCGGGTCTGCCGGTACTGCGCGAAGCCATCGTCGCCAAGACCCTGCGCGACTCCGGGCTCGAGGTCGACCCGGGCAGCGTCCTCGTCACCAACGGCGGCAAGCAGGCGGTGTACCAGGCGTTCCAGGCGGTCGTGAACCCGGGCGACGAAGTGCTGCTGCCGGCGCCGTACTGGACCACGTACCCCGAGGCGATCCGCCTCGCCGACGGCACCCCCGTCGAGGTGTTCGCCGGGGCCGACCAGGACTACAAGGTCACCGTCGAGCAGCTCGAGGCCGCCCGCACCGAGCGCACCACGGTGCTCGTCTTCGTCTCCCCCTCCAACCCGACCGGCTCCGTCTACACGCCCGAGGAGACTCGCGCGATCGGCGAATGGGCGCTCGCCCACGGCATCTGGGTCATCACGGATGAGATCTACCAGAACCTCGTCTACGAGGGTGCGCGTGCGGCATCCATCGTCGAGGTCGTGCCCGAGCTCGCGGGACAGACCATCCTCGTCAACGGTGTCGCGAAGACATACGCCATGACCGGATGGCGCGTGGGCTGGATGGTGGGCCCGAAGGACGCCATCAAGGTCGCCGCGAACCTGCAGTCGCACCTCTCCAGCAACGTGAACAACATCGCGCAGCGTGCGGCGCTGGCGGCGCTGACCGGACCTCAGGACGAGGCCGAGCGGATGCGCGACGCCTTCGACCGTCGCCGCCGCCTCATCGTGGCCGAGCTGGCGAAGATCCCCGGCGTCACCGTCCCGAACCCCCTCGGCGCGTTCTACGTCTATCCGGATGTGCAGGGACTCCTCGGCCGTGAGTGGCAGGGCGTCACCCCGACGACCACGCTGGAGCTGGCCGACCTGATTCTGGAGAAGGCGGAGGTCGCGGTCGTGCCCGGCGAGGCCTTCGGCCCGTCCGGATACCTCCGGCTCTCCTACGCGCTCGGTGACGAGGCGCTCCTGGAGGGTGTCCGTCGCCTGCAGGCCCTCTTCGCCTGACCCTGTCCCCTCTTTTCGTCGACTCGCCAAGTTCTGCGGGTGCCGGCACGCCCGCATCCGCAGAACTTGGCGAGTCGACAGGTGGGTGAGGGGGAACCGACTGCTCCTCCCCGGAGATGATCGGGGCGCGGCTGTGCACCGAATGGCGGGGAGCGCCGGCACGAACGCCCGGCGCGGCAGAACCATGAGCGGATGCAGCGCGCACCGCTCCCCTCGCACCTTCCCCCGTCCTTCACCGTGACCGATGCCCGCGCCGCGGGTGTCTCTCCCAGCAGGCTTCGCGCGCAGGACCTCGACGCACCGTACTGGGGGACGCGCACGCGGGACGAGCTCGACGGGCTCGAGCGTGTCCGACTGCTCCTGTCGGCAGTGCCGGAGCACGCGTTCCTGTGCGGACCGACGGCAGCGCTCGCCTGGGGCCTGCCGCTTCCCCGTGCGAAAGCCGCCCTCGCCCTGACGGAACCGGTCATCGGGGTGCCGCTGCCGGCGAACCGCATCCGTCGCCCGGGCATCCGCGGACGGGCGCTCCCGGTCGAACCCGAGGAGATCGTCGTCTGCGACGGGATGCGGTGCACCTCACCCGAACGTACCTGGGTCGATCTCGCCCACATCCTGGATCTGCCGAGCCTCGTCGCGGTCGCCGACCGGATGCTCGCACGGCGCGACCCGCTGGTGACCCGGGACGAGCTCGAGGCCGCCCATCGCCGGGCGGGTCGCGCACGCGGTGCGGTGGCCCGCGCGGAGTGCCTCGAGCTGGCGGCGGATGGTTCCGAATCGCCGCGCGAATCGGAACTGCGGGTCCTGCTGATCCTGGCCGGCCTGCCGGCGCCGGAACTCAACGTTGAGATCTTCCATGGTCATCGGTTCATGGCGCGCGTCGACATGCTCTATCGCCGCCAGCGCCTGATCGTCGAGTACGACGGCGACCACCATCGCGACCCCCACCAATGGAGTCTCGATCAGGTCAGGCGGGCCGACCTGGAGTCGCTCGGCTTCCGGGTCACCATCGTGACCGCCCGAGACTTCGACGATCCGGGCCGGCTCGTCGCCCGCATCCGCCGTCTCCTCGCCGCCCGATCCGACACCCTCCCGTCCCCTCGGCATCCCGCATCGCCCCGCGTCTCGGCCGCCGTGTCGGTCGACTCGCCACGAATTGCGTATGCCGGCCCCGCAGGACCCGCAAGTCCTGGCGAGTCGACCGAGGAAACGCAGGGAGGGCGGGCGGCGCGGGGGCGGGGGTGCTACAGCTCGACGCCGACGAGGACGGGCTCCGGCTGCAGCAGCAGACCGAACTCCTGCTGCACGCGCTGCTGGATGAACCGAGCGAGTTCGGCGAGCTCCTCGGCGGACGCACCGCCGCGATTCGTCAGCGCGAGCGCGTGCTTGCTGGACACCGCGGCGCGCGAGCGGGGCAGGCGGAAGCCCTTGCCGATGCCGGAATGCTCGATGAGCCATGCCGCGCTCACCTTGACGTCGATCGGCTGCGGCACCGGCGCGGGGACGTAGCCGTCGAACCGGTCCAGCGGATACACCTGCACCTGTTCGATCACCGGCTGCATCGGCCACCTCGGGCACGCGTCCGGCAGGGTACGGGCGAACTGCTCGGTGACGATCGCGTTCTGGAAGAAGGAGCCGGCCGAGGAGGTGTCCGCATCCGCCTCGTCGAGCACCATGCCCTTGCGCCGGCGGGTGGCGAGGACGTGGTCCCGCACCCAGGCGAGCGAGACGGATGCCCCGGGCTCGAGGCCCAGCGCCTGTCGCAGCTGCTCGCCCCGCACGGGATACTCGCCCTGCCCGACCTCCGTCAGCTCCAGCGTGACCGAGAGGATGACGGCACGCCGCGCCGGCGCGGACCCGTAGTGGTGCTTGAAGACGGACGTGCGGAACCCGAGACCGAGCTCGGACGCCGGCACGACCGAGACGTCCCCGGTCGCCTCGTCGATGATCTCCACCTCGACGAGGGTCTGCGAGATGTCCTGCCCGTAGGCGCCGACGTTCTGCACGGGCGCCGCACCGACGGTGCCGGGGATGCCGGACATCGCCTCGATGCCTGCCAGCCCCTCTGCGACGGTGTACGCGACGAGCGCGTCCCAGTCGTGTCCTGCCTGCACCCGGATACGCGTCGCACCGGGGCTCGCACCGGCGATCCGCTCGATCCCGCTCGTGAGGACCCGGAGGACCGTCCCGTCGAAGGGCTCGTCGCCGACGAAGAGGTTGGAGCCTCCGCCGAGCACGAACCAGTCGTCGCCGTCCGCCCAGATCTCCCGGAGGTCGCCGATGAGCTCCTCGCGCGTGCGCGCCTCACGCATGCGCAGGGGTGCGGCACCGGTCTGCAGGGTGGTCAGCCGCGACAGCGGCTGCGGGTCGACCTCGGTCATCGGCGCTCAGGCCACCCGGATCCGGACCTGGGCCTTGCCGAGCACGGTGGTGTCGGCGTGCGTGACGGTCAGGTCGATCCGCGCCGTGTCCTCATCCACCGCTCCGACGGTCGCGACGACCTGGACGTAGGCCCCTTCTTCGGCATCCACGACCACGGGGCGGGTGAACCGCACGCCGTACTCGAGGATCCGGCCGGAGTCGCCCAGCCACGGCACGAGAGTCTCGACGGCGAGTCCCATCGTCAGCATCCCGTGCGCGAGGACCCCGGGGAGACCGACACGGGTGGCCACGTCGTCACGGTAGTGGATGGGATTGAAATCCCCGGATGCGCCTGCGTAGCGCACCAGCGACTCCCGGGTCAGATGCACCTCGCGCTCGGCGACGACGTGCCCGATCTCGAGTGCGGCGGTCATTCGTCTCCCCCGATCAGCAGCACCGACACCGCGGTGACGACGTGGGCTCCGGCGGCATCCGTGATGTCCGCCTCGCTGGTGACCATCGCGCCCTTGCCGATGGCGCGCACCCCGGTCACCCGGAGCCGCGCCACGAGCTCATCGCCCGCGACGATCGGCCGGGAGTAGCGGAAGCGCTGCTCGGCGTGGATGGCGCGCTCGAGCACGATGCCGGAGTCCGGCTCGGCGAGCAACTGCTGCATGGTGAGGTCCTGCACCACCATCGCGAAGGTCGGCGGAGCGACGACGTCGGGGTAGCCGAGGGCCACCGCAGCGTCCACGTCGGTGTGCTGGGGGTCGGTCGCGAAGACGGCGCGGGCGAACTCCCGCACCTTCTCTCGGCCGACGAGGTAGGGGGGCGTCGGCGGGAATTCACGGCCGAGCAGCTCGGGGTTCACGGGCACTCCCCCATCCTAACGAGCAGGCTCCCGCACACCTCCGGAAGGGCTGGGGAAAAGGGTGGATGCGCAGGCTCAGCGCTTACGGCCGCGGACCGCTTTGATGGCCATCTGCGTGCCGACGAAGACCAGGAACGCGGCGAAGAGGATGTTGCCCAGCAACGGGGAGATGAGGGTCGCGAGCCACGCACCGACAGCGGTCGTGGTGCAGGCGGCGATGCCGACGATGGCCGCCGCCACCAGGTCGACGTTCTTACGGCGGAGATTCCCGATCGTGCCCGAGATGGCCGCCGGGATCATGAACAGCAGTGAGGTGCCCTTGGCCACCAGGTCGCTCGCACCGAAGAGCAGGATGAGCACGGGCACGACCACGACGCCGCCGCCGACCCCGATGAGGCCGGACAGGATGCCGGTGAGCACGCCCACGACGACGAGCGCGATACCCGACCAGACGGTCAGGTCGATCTGCGAGTCACGGGAGGGGATGACGATGAACAGACTCACGATCACGACGGCCACGAACGCCACGAACGTCCAGCGCAGCGCCGTCTGCGAGATCCGGGGCAGCAGCCACGTGCCGATCTGGGTTCCGACGATCGCGCCGGCGGCGAGGAGGATCGCGGCCAGCCAGTCGACCGATCCGTTGAGCGCGTAGGACACGACCCCGACCGCGGCGGTGGGCACGATCGCGGCGAGCGAGGTGCCCGCGGCGAGCCGCTGGTTGAAGGTGAGGAACATGACCAGCAGCGGCACGATCACGGTGCCGCCGCCGACGCCGAACAGCCCCGAGAGCAAGCCGGCGAGGAGGCCGGTGCCGATGCAGGTGAGGAAGAAGGCGGGGGCGCGCGCGGCGGAGGCGTGCTCGGGGGCGTGGATCACGTGAGCGAGCCTAGCCCTCGCCTGTTACGGCTTCTTTTCGCCCGCGCCCCGCGCTCCCCCGCGGCACCCCGAAGGCGCCCGGAACCGCGAGGACGGACGTCCCCGCGTCCGCTCCGCACGCGAAAACCGCGGGGCGGACGCGGGGAACGGACCTACTGGACCGACCAGCCGCCGTCCGAGGCGAGGATCGCCCCGTTGATGTTGACGCCGTCGTCCGACAGCAGGAACGTGATCGACGCGGCGAGCTGCTCGGCGGTCGCGAGCGTCGGGATCTGCGACTGGAAGGGCTGGAGCCGGGCCTGACCCGCCTCGGAGACGTGCGGCGGGAACGGGATGCCGGTGGCGACCCCGCCGGGAGCGACGGCGTTCACGCGGATGCCCTGCGGCCCGTACATGAACGCGGCCGACTTGGTCATGCCGATCACCGCGTGCTTCGAGGTCGTGTACGAGTTGCCCGACGCGTTCCCGCGCAGGCCCGCCTCGCTCGCGACGTTGACGATGGACCCGGATCCTGCCGCGACCATGGCCGGCAGCACCGCGCGCGCGAGCTTGAAGGAGCCGGTGACGTTGATCGCCATGACCCGGTCCCACATCGCGTCGCTCGTCTCGTGCAGCGGGGAGAAATCGTCGTTCACCCCGGCGACGTTCGCGAGCCCGTGGATGCGGTCACCCGCGGCAGCGGCCACCGCGTCCACGTCGGCCTGGGCGGTGATGTCTCCCGCGACCGTCACGATGTCGGCGTCCGGCAGTGACGCGGCGAACTGGTCGAGCTTGTCGGCCGAGATGTCGACGGCGATGACGCGCCCGCCCTCACGTGCGATGCGCGAGGCGGTGGCGCGGCCGATGCCGGATGCGGCACCGGTGACGATGACGGTCTTGCCGGCGAAGCGGCCCGGGGTCGTCTTCTCGACCCACACGCCACTCTCGTCCTCGACCGGAGCGACGCCGCCGTTGGCGGCGAGGACGAGGTCGTCGATCACGGACTGAGGCATCTGCCCCTGGCTCAGGGCGACGAGCTGCTGCAGCGGCAGCCCGCGCACCGGCGCGAGGGACTCCTCCTTGGCACCCGACTGGGCGAGCAGCCCGCGCACGAGTTCGCCGCCGACGGGGTGCTCCAGCCATTCACCGATCGAGCTGTTAGCCGTGAGGGTGGTGTTCTCCGACATCGTTTCTCCTTGTTCGAATCCGGGAACGAGGGTATATTCCCGCACGGGAAATGTTACTCCCCGGCCATCCGACCAGACAAGGAAATCCGCATGCCCGACACCGCTCCGCCCGCGCGACGGCGTGGTCGTGGCGAGCGCGCAGGACTCGATCGCGACGCGATCGTCGCCGCTGCCCGCAGCCTTGACCCGGAGGCCGTCACGATGCAGGCGGTGGCCGATGTCCTGGGGGTCGACCGGAAGGCGCTCAACCACCATGTCGGCGGCCGGGAGGAACTGCGTGAGCTACTCGCGGCGGACACCTTCACGCGCCGGTTCGCGGAGATCCACATCGATCCCCGCTCCGACTGGCGGGACGCCTGCCGGGCGTTCGCCGAGGGCACCCGGCGGGCACTGCTGGCCTCCGGCAATCTCGCCCTGCAGTTCCGCACCGCATCCGTGTCGGCGGTCAGCGCCATCCGCCCCGCCGAGGCTGTGATCGAGCGCATGCTCGCAGCGGGGTTCGACCGGGTCACCGCCGGCCGTGCGCTGCTGCTGCTCACCACGATCAGCGCCGGATTCGCGCGAGACGAGGTCATCGGCCGCACCTCCGGCGGCCATCCGCAGGTGGCGGAGTTCCGCGACCTCATGGCGCACGAACGCCCTGCGGGACTGGAGGTCCTCCAGCATCTCGACCGAAGCGGGTTCGAGGCGTTCAGCGACGAACAGTTCGCGTTCGACGTCGACGCCTTCGTGACGGCGATGGAAGCGCGCCTCCGAGGCTGAGCCTGCAGGGGCCTGCGCAGCGACAGCGGCTCAGCGCAGGGTGCGGCGCGCGCTGATCTGCCCGGTGTCGAAGCCCATCAGGTGCAGACCGCCGTGGAAGCGCGCGTGCTCGATCTTCAGGCACCGGTCCATGACCACCGTGAGCCCCTTCTCCTCGCCGTAGCGCGCCGCATCCTCGTTCCAGATCCCCAGCTGCACCCAGACGGCCGGTGCGCCGACGGCGAGGGCATCGTCGATGACGGCCGGGATGTCGCTCGCCTTGCGGAACACATCGACGATGTCCGGCACCTCGGGGAGGGAGGCCAGGTCGGGGTAGGCCTTCTGCCCCAGGATCTCGGTGGCGTTCGGATTGACGAAGTACACGCGGTAGTCGCTCGACTGCAGCAGGTACGTGCCCACGAAGTAGCTCGAGCGTGCCGGGTTGGCCGAGGCGCCCACGATCGCGATGCTCCGGGCCGCACGCAGGATCCCCAGCCGTTCCTTGGCTGACGGACCTTCCCAGGTGCGCTGCGACTTCAGCAGCTTCGCGAGGGGCGAGGCGGCGGGCAGGGCGCAGGTGAGTCCGTTGGCGAGCCGGGCCGAGACGAGTTCCTCGGTCATCATGCCTCCTGGGCGGCGGCGAGCGCCTGGTCGAGGTCGTAGAGGATGTCGTCGACGTCTTCGATGCCGACGCTGATACGGACGAGCCCGGGGAGCACGCCGCCGTCGATCAGCTGCTGCTCGGTGAGCTGCGCATGGGTCGTCGAGGCGGGGTGGATGACCAGGGTCTTCGCGTCGCCGATGTTCGCGAGGTGGCTGGCGAGGTCGACGGATTCGATGAACGTGCGTCCCGCTGCCCGACCGCCCTTCACGCCGAAGCTGAAGACCGCGCCCGGACCCTCCGGAAGGTAGGTGGCAGCACGGTCGTGGTGCGGATGCTGCGGGAGACCGGCCCAGTTCACGTATTCGACGCGCGGGTCGGCGTCCAGCCACTCGGCGACCGCACGGGCGTTCTCCACGTGCGCCTTCATCCGGAACGGCAGGGTCTCGACGCCCTGCGCGAGGAGGAACGCGGAGTGCGGCGCGAGGGCGGGGCCGATGTCGCGCAGTTGCTCGGCGCGGAGCCGGGTGAGGAAGGCGTACTCGCCGAAGTTCCCGGACCACTCGATACCGCCGTAGCTCGGTACCTCCTCGGTGAACAGCGGGAACCGCTCCGAGCTCCAGTCGAAGCGTCCGGACTCCACCACGACACCGCCCAGCGTCGTCCCGTGTCCGCCCAGGAACTTCGTGGCGGAGTGGATGACGATGTCGGCGCCCCACTCGATCGGGCGGCACAGGTACGGGGTCGCCACCGTGGAGTCGATGATCAGCGGCACGCCGGCGTCGCGCGCGACGTCGGCGAGGCCCTGGATGTCGGCGATCTCGCCGGAGGGGTTCGCGATCGTCTCGGCGAAGATCGCCTTCGTCCGCTCCGTCACGGCTGCGGCGTAGTCGGCGGGTTCGGCGGATGCGACGAAGGTCGTCTCGATCCCGAACCGGCGCAGGGTCACGTCCAGCTGGGTGATCGAGCCGCCGTAGAGGTTCGCGCTCGCGACGATGTGGTCGCCGGCCCCGGCCAGCGAGGCGAAGGTGATGAACTGGGCCGACAGGCCGCTCGCGGTCGCGACGGCGCCGAGCCCTTGCTCCAGCGACGCGATGCGCTCCTCGAAGGAGGCGGTCGTGGGGTTGGCGAGCCGACTGTAGATCGTGCCGTACTTCTGCAGCGCGAATCGGGCCGCCGCATCGTCCGTGTCGTCGAAGACGAAGGAGGCCGACTGGTAGATGGGCAGCGCGCGGGCGCCGGTGACGGCATCCGGGATGTTGCCGGCGTGGATGGCGCGGGTCCGGAAACCGTATTCGCGATCTGCCATGGTGGGAAGCCCTTCGGGTGGGAGTCGGCGGCTCCCCGAGCCTATCCGCGGCGCACGCGGCATCCGATTCCGATGACGCCTCGCGTAACACTGCACGCGAGCCGGCGTCACGCCGCGGGTGTCCCCGATCCGCGCAGCGCGTCGCGCGCCATGGCCGTCAGCACGCGCACGGTCTGCGTGGTGTGCGCCTGGGCGAAGTACGGGGTCGAGTTCAGCAGGCCGAAGCAGCCGAGCACACGGATCTGGCGTTCGGCCGAGTCCAGTTCTGGCCGGACCCGGGCCAGCACCGCATCCCAGTCCTGCACGTAGCTGCGCTGCAGAGCGCGGACCGTGCGGTTCGCTTCCGGCGACAGCTGCGCGAGTTCCCGGTCCTGCACCCGGATCACCGCCGGCGAGGTCGTCGTGTAGTCGATGTGGAAGCCGATGAGCCGGTCCAGCGTCCGCACCGGAGGGTCCCCGTCCTCGACGATCCGCCGACCGCCCTCGCTGAGGTGCGTGCTGGCGTCGATGAGGAGTTCACCGAGGAGTGCCTCCTTGCTGGGGAAATGCTTGTAGAGGGCGGGTCCGCTCATCCCGACGGCCTCGCCCAGCTCGACCGTCGAGACCGAGGCGTACCCGCGCTCCGCGAACAGTTCCGCGGCGGTGCGCAGCAGCTCGGCGCGGCGGTTCGCCTTCTGCTCGGTCCGCCAGGTCGTCGACATGGACCGAATCCTACGGGGCGTCCTGCCCCACCGTGACGACCGCGTCGGACACGGCGAGCACGCGCGCGCCGGACGCGACGGCACGGTGCGCCGCCCGCGGGTCGAGCAGCAACGCGGCTTGGCGATCCGCGGGGACCCCGTCAACGGTCAGGTCACCACGCAGATGCAGCAGCACGCGCGTGCCGATGGGCACCTCGGTCGTGCCGTCGAGGGTATGGAACGACAGCATCGGCGGAACGGCGAGAGCGGCGAAGCTCAGCACGAGGAGGGTGCTGACCCCGGTGACCCGCAATCGCGGACGCCGAAAGGAGACCGCGCTCGAGCGCACCAGCAGCGCGCTGTCCCGTCGCAGCGCCGTCGAGTGCTCCGGATCACCGAGCGCGACCTGGGGGCCGGACAGCCCGACGATGCGCTGATGCGTGTGGTCGGGGGCGAGGAACGCGCCGCCCGCCCCCTTCAGCTCGATGAGCTGCACCTGCCACCGGCGCTCCGACCCGGTCCCCTCCTCCGCCCAGATCCGCCGGAGCGTCCCGGTCCCCTCATCCAGGGGACGGCGCGGGAGGTCGCGGAAGCTCAACGGGCGCGGGAGTCCGGCGGGGACGTCCCGTGCGGTGTCGTGATCGGTCATGGTGGGGGATCCGGGGTCGCGGCACAGACGTGCCGCACCGCGGGACCGCCGCGCCGGACGCCTCACAGGCGACAGGGGCGCCGCCCGATCCCCCCACCTTTCCGTGCCCTCGTTTCGCCGACGTTTCCGGAGAGCTCACCCCGGTAAACAAGCGGTGACGCCGGTGATCCGGCGGACGCCTCAGACCGGCGGAGCGGCCGTCTCCGTGGCGGCGGGAGCGCGTCGCGCGGACGCGCGCAGCGACTCGACGGAGATCGTCGCGGGGTCCTCGAGCGGGAAGTGGCAGGCCGCCCGATGACCCGGCACCCCCACCTGGGCGAGCTTCGGCTCGACCGTCGCGCAGATCTCCTGCGCCCGCGGACACCGCGTCCGGAATCGGCATCCGCTCGGCGGATGCAGCGGCGACGGCGGCTCACCCTTCATCGGAACGGGTCGGCGAGCCACGCCCGTCTCCGGGTCGAGCCCGGGGATGGAGTCCAGGAGCGCTCGCGTGTACGGATGCCGAGGGGCGCGGTAGAGCTCCTCGGACGGACCGATCTCCGCGAGTTGGCCGAGGTGCATGACGGCGACGACGTCGCTGATCTGCTTGACCGTGGCCAGGTCGTGGGCGATGAAGATGTAGGCGAGGCCGAGTTCGCGGCGCAGCTTCTCGAACAGGTTCAGCACCTGCGCCTGGATGAGCACGTCGAGCGAGGAGATGGCCTCGTCGCAGATGATCAAGGCGGGGTTCAGCGCGATCGCACGGGCGATCGCGACGCGTTGCGCCTGACCGCCGGAGAGCTCCATCGGCCGGCGCCGCATGTACTGATCCGGGTTGAGCCCGACGAGGTCGAGGAGCTCCCGCACGCGTACACGGCGATCCGCGCTGCTCATCCTGCCGTGCCCGAGCAGCGGCTCGGCCACGACGTCCTCCACGCGCCAGCGCGGGTTGAGCGAGCCGAACGGGTCCTGGTAGACCATCTGCATCTCGGCGCGGGCGGCACGCAGCTGCCGCTTCTTCATCCCCACCATCTCGCGTCCGCGGAACACCACGGAGCCGGACTTCGGCGGGTCCGCCTGGATGACGGCGCGCGCGAGGGTGGACTTCCCGGAGCCGGTCTCCCCGACGACCCCGAGGGTCTGTCCGGCATACAGCTCGAAGGAGACGTCCGACACGGCGTGCACGACGCCGGCCTTCACGCCACCCGGGCCTCGGCTGACGAACTCCTGCACGAGGTGCTCCACGGTCAGGATGGGCTCATCGCGGGACTGCCCCGCGCCCGCGTCGATGTGCGGTTCGGCCAGGGTCATCGCACGACCTCCTCGTGTTCGTCCGCTGCGGCGGATGCATCCTCCGTGTCCGCGTTCGCCGGCGGACCGGCGACCTCCGGGGCGGTCTCGTCGATCGCGCCTCCGGTCAGAGCCGGATCGTCGCGTGACACAGGATGCCAGCAGGCGTACCAGTGGCCCGGCTCGTGTTCATCGAGCGGCGGCGCCTCCTCGCACTTCTCGGTCGCCTTCGGGCAGCGCGGGCGGAACGGACATCCGGTCGGCAGCGCGCTGAGGTCCGGCGGCTGGCCGCCGATCACCGTGAGTTGCGAGTGCGGCACGGTCGTCAGCTGCGGGATGGCCCCGAGCAGGGCCTTCGTGTACGGCATCCGGACGTTGCGGAACAGGGTGCCCGTCGCGGCGTGCTCCACGGCGCGCCCCGCGTACATCACGAGCACATCGTCGGCGTAGCTGGCGGCCAGGCCGAGGTCGTGGCTGATCAGGATCACCGCCGTTCCCAGACGTTCCTGCAGGTCGACCAGCAACTCCATGATCTGGGCCTGCGTCGTCACGTCCAGAGCGGTGGTCGCCTCGTCGGCGATGAGGACCTTGGGATTGCCGGCCAGGGCGATCGCGATCATGACGCGCTGGCGCATGCCTCCGGACAGCTGATGCGGGTACTCGTGGAATCGCCGTTCCGCCGCCGGCAGCCGGACGAGCTTCAGCAGCTCGACCGCGCGTTCCGCCGCGGCTTTGCGGGAGATGTCGCTCTGCATGCGCAGCGCCTCGGTGATCTGGGCGCCGACGCTCATGGTCGGGTTCAGCGATCGCGCGGGGTCTTGGAAGACCATCGCCACGTCTCGTCCTCGGATCTCGCGCATCGCCTTGTCGCTGCGCCCGATCAGCTCGATATCGTGCAGCCGCGCAGACCCCGTGATGTAGGCGCTCGGCGGGAGCAGTCCCATGAGCGCGCGCACGCTCACCGACTTGCCGGAACCCGACTCCCCGATGATGGCCAGCATCCGTCCCCGCCGCAGGGTGTAGGAGAGCCCGTTCACCGCGTGGATGAGCTTGCCGCCCCGCGAGAAGGTGATCCGCAGGTCGTCCACGGTGAGGACGGCGTCGTCCTCACCCCCACCGGGCCCACCCGTCGTCGTCTTTTCGAGCATCGTCATCGACCACTCATTTCGTCTCGGACGTTCTCACCGAGGAGGTTGAATGCCAGCACCGTCACGAGCAGTGCGAGGCTCGGCCAGAGGACGAGCAGAGGCGTCGCCGACAGCGACTGCTGGCCCTCGTAGATCATGTTTCCCCAGCTGGGCTGCGGGGCCGGGATGCCGAGTCCGAGGAAGCTGAGCGCACCCTCCGTCACGATCACGATGCCCATTCCGAGCATCGCGAAGTTCAGCATCTGGGGGATGATGTTCGGCGCGATGTGCCGGAGCAGGATGCGCCAGGACGGGCTTCCGCTGAGCTCCGCCGCCTGGATGAACGGCATGTTGACCACGCGCAGGGTGGCCGACCGCGAGATGCGGGCGACGGCCGGGATGCTGAACGCGCACAGCGCGAGCACGGTGTTCGGCAGGCTGGGTCCGAGCGCCTGCGCGATCGCGATGGTGAGCACGAGCGACGGGAACGCGATCAGCACGTCGAGCGCCCGCATGATGATCGTGTCCGTGATGCCGCCGAGGTAGGCGGCGATGGCGCCGATGATCCCGCCGACGACCGTTCCGATCAGATTGACCGCGATGGCCACCGTGAGCGAGGTCCGCCCGCCGAACAGGAGCCGCGAGAGGACATCGTTCCCGTTGACGTCCGTGCCCAGTGGATGCCCCGGGGATCCCGGAGGCAGGGCACTGTCGAGCACGCTGCCGCCGATCGGCGAGGGCAGCGGCAGCACGAACGGCCCGATGAAGCACAGGACGAGCAGGAAGCCCACGACCCCACCAGGGATCGCGACGATCAGCCGACGTCGGATCTTGGCCCAGCGCATGCTGCGCTCGGACGGGTCTACGACAGCGGGGGCAAGGACGCGGGCGGTGGTGGCGGCGTCAGCGAGAGCCATAGCGGATCCTCGGGTCCAGGACGGCGTACATCACGTCCACAACGAGATTGGCGAACACGGCAACCGCCGCGAAGATGAAGACACAGATCTGCACGACCGCGACATCCCGGGACATGGCGCCCTGGAGCATCATCATGCCGAGGCCCGGCATCGCGAAGATCTGCTCGATGATGATCGTGCCTCCGACGAGCCCGCCGACGTTGAGACCGACGAGGGTCAGCAGTCCGAACGACGAGTTGCGGAAGGCGTGCACCCAGAGCACCCGCCACGGACCGACGCCCTTCGCCCGCGCGGTCTCGATGTAGTCCGCGGAGTTCATCTGCTCGACGAGGTCGCCGCGCAGGAATCGCGCGTAGAAGCAGGAGATCGGCACGCCGAGGGCGAGCACGGGGAGGGTGACCGATCGGAGGTTCTCCCACAGTCCGTCCTCTATCGGAACGAAGCCGATGGCGGGCAGGGTGCGCAGGCTCACGGCGAAGACCAGGACCAGCAGGAGCGCCAGCACGTAGTTCGGAACCGCGAGCAGGGTCATGGAGATGACCATGACGATGCGGTCGAACACCCCGCCGGGCTTGCGGGCGGCGAGGAGGGCGATGGGAAGGGCGATCACGAGCGAGAGAGCGAACGCGAGGAGCACCAGCTCCATCGTCACCGCCATCCGCTCGCCCACCAGAACGGCGACGGACTGACCACTCACGGTCGAACGACCCAGGTTGCCGGTCAGGAATCCCAGCAGCCACGAGACGTACCGCTCGACCGGGGACCGGTCCAAGCCGAGGCGCTTCCGGACGGACTCGACCTCCTCCTCGGTGGCGTCCATGCCCGCCTGCTGACGGGCAGGGTCTCCCGGCATGGCCTCCAGGAGGGCGAACACCAGGACACTGATCGCGAACAGCAGGGGGATGGCGATCAGCACCCGCCGGACGATGAGCCGGACCAGGGGGGAGCCGGCCACCCGGCCGAGGAGCGACGAGCGCTCCTCGGTCCGGATGGACGTCGTCTCTTCGACGGTGTTAGTCACTCTCGACCCAGACCCGGTCGTACAGGACGCCCTGGTTGACCGCGAGCGCCGGGATGGGCGTGGTCAGCCCGGGACCGTAGACGTTCTTGCGCATGACCTGGGCGGGGCTGAACGCCATACCGAAGGGTCCGTACGCCTCATCGGAGATGTACTTCGCGACGGCTGCGTAGCGGGCCTTCCGCTCCTCGGGATCGATCGTGGCGATCGAGTCGGCGAGGAGCTGGTCGAGCTCGGTCTCGAGCCCCCGGGCCAGGGCGTCCCCGGCGTTGGCCGCACCCTCCGGCAGCGGCGCGCCGCTGTACGGCGAGGTGGAACCGAACCGGACGCTCACGCCGATGCCGACCGACGGGTCCCATGCTCCAGCGGTCTGCAGCATCGCCTCCCACTGCCCGCCGACGAAGTCGCTGATCACGTCGCCGAGGGCCTGCGCCTCGATCTCGACATCGATACCGGCTTCCGCCCACTGCGTCTGCAGGGCGGTGGTCACGGACCGGGCGGTGACGATGTCGGTGGTGCCGAGGGTGACCTTCAGCCCGCCGAGCTCCTCGACGATCTCCTTGGCCTTCTCGGGGTCGTAGGTGCGGTAGCCCTCGACATCGGGCTCCCAGAACAGACCGCCGGAGGCGGTGAAGGACTGGCTCATCTCGCCCTGCCCCTTGAACAGGCCCTCATTGATCGCGTCGAAGTCGGTCGCGTAGTAGATCGCCTCTCGGGCACGCTTGTCGTCGAACGGCGCGATGCGGCTGTTCAGCTGGATCACGTACGGCGATGTGGGCGCTCCGAGGACCACCTTCACATCGGGGTTCTTCTCCGCCTCCTCGATGAGCGTGACCGAGCTGAGACCCTCGATGACGTCACCCTGGCCCGCCAGCAGCGTCTGGTAGGCGACCTGGTCACCGGCGACGGACTGGAACGTCAGCTCGTCGAGGTACGGCAGCCCCTCCTTGAAGTAGTCCGGGTTCTTCTCCAGCTCGAGCCGCTCATTGAGCTTGTCGCTGGTGACGATGAACGGGCCGGCTGCGACGGGCATCAGGCTGAACGCCTCCGCCCCCATCTCGGCGTACGCCGTCGGCGAGCCGATGAGGTTGAGGTTGGTGCCCGGGAAGCTGTTGAGGAGCGAGCCGTTCACCGTGTTGAGCTGGATCTTGAGGGTCAGGTCATCCACGACCTGGATGGCGGTGAGGTCGCTCTCGACGTCCGCCTTGTTGACGTCCTCCGGCAGGGCTGCCCAGAGGCTGTCCATGAACTCCGGGTCCAGCGTCGGCGCCGGCCCGTCGGTCTTCAGATCGATCCGGGGAGCGCCGGTGCTGCCCGAGTTCAGAGCCCGGATCCAGTTCCACAGGACGGCGTCGGCATCCATCGGAGTGCCGTCGGTGAAAGTGATGCCGTCGCGGAGCGTGATCGTGAGCGTGCGGCCCTCGTCGGTCCACTCGTAGCTCTCGGCCTGGTTCGGCACGATCTCTGCCTCCGCGCCCTCCTCGGACTCGAGGGTGAACAGGCCGCCGAAGATCGCGCTGTTCTGGGGCAGGTTCGCCCCGGTCGTGTTGCTGGTCGCGGGGTCGAGGCCGGTGGCCCAGCCTCCCGCGAATCCGGCGTCGAGCAGCACGGTCAGATCGCCGCCGCTCTGCGGCTCACCGCTCTTTCCCTCATCGGTGGCGTCGGACTGCCCGCCGGGGGCGCAGGCCACCGAGGTCAATCCCAGGCCCAGCACGACGGCGAACGAGCCGATCAGCCGCGCTGCTGACCTTCCTTCGTTGCGAATTCTTTTCATGTGACGCTTCCCCTTGGACGTAGCGTTCCGGAGTTGTCGCGGCGGCTTCAGCGCCGCAGAGGCCCGGTTTTCCGGGCTTGGAGGGCAGTCTTTCCGAGTGCTGGATGCCGATCTACGCGAATTCCGCGGGATGGCAGGACCGGCATCCAGCGTGATCAGGAGGCGCTTTCCCGGCCCAGCCAACGCATCGCGTTGCGCCAGCTGATGTCCTCCCATTCGTCGTGCGGAAGGTCCATCGACATCAGCGTCTTCGCGGTCGGCTCCTCGCGGAGCATCGCCGGGAAGTCCGATCCGACGAGCAGGCGATCGGCTCCGAGCAGGTCGATGAGGTAACGGATGGTGCGCCGGTCGAACACCATCGAGTCGTAGTAGAACCGGCGGGCGTACTCCAGCGGAGACGGCCCGTCTTCGGGCATGACGGCACGGCTCGGGTCCTTGGGCTCCTCGTTCCAGGACCCGCCCCAGAAGTAGTTGGCCCGGGGCAGCATCATCGCCAGACCACCGGCCGCGTGGCTGAAGGAGATTCGCAGATCGGGGCAGGCGGCAGCGGTGCCGCCGAGGATCATCGATGCCGCGGCGAACATCCCCTCGATGCCCACGACGTACGTCCCCATTGCGGACATCGGGAGACGGTCCATGGGCGAGGGCATGGCGTGCACGAAGACCGACAGACCGAGCCGCTCGACCTCCTGGAAGAACGGCAGGAACTTCTCATCTCCGATGGAGCTGCCGAGGATGTTGGACGCGATCTCCACACCATCGAGCCCCGCGGCCTTGATCGCGGCGAGCTCGGCGGTCGCGGCGTCCGGGTCCTGCATGGGGACCATGCCGAGACCGAACATGCGCTCCGGTGCATGCGAGGTGAGCTCGGCCGTGAAGTCGTTGACGTGCCGGGCGAGCGAGAGCCCGTCGGCGGCGGGGAGGTCGTACTTCAGCAGGGGCGGCATCGGGCTGATGACCTCCGCGTCGACCCCGGAGGCGTCCATGGCCTCGATCCGGCGTTCGGCTTCGAAGAACACCTCCTTCGCCGGGAAGCGGGTGGCACCGAAGACGAGCAGCCGATTGGTGCTGTCCTCGATGGGCTCCATGTGCGGGAAGCACTCGGGGGCGTCAGCCGGGTAGTCCTTGGGCAGGAAATGGGCGTGTGCGTCGATGATCACGGGATGCCTCTCGTCGTCGGGTCAGGAGAAGTTCGGGTGGACGGACACGTGGATGGCCGACTTGTCCTCGGTCTCACCCGCGAGGGTGTCGATGGCGAGGCCGACCTCGTCCAGTCCGAAGGTGTGCGTGTGCAGCTTCTCCAGCGGGAAGCGGCCGGATTCGAGCAGGGCGATGGCCTTGCGGTTCGCGTCGACATCCACGCCGAACGCGCCCTTGATCGTGATGGCGCGGTTGATGATGATGTCCGTGACGAGCGGGATCTCCCGACTGCCCTTGAGGCCCGCCAGAACCACCCGGCCGCCGTGGCGGACGCTCTTGAGAGCATCCGTGATCGGCCCGCCTGCCATCGGGGTCAGATCCAGCGCCACGTCGACACCGCGGCCGTCGGTGATCTCCTGCACGGCCTCGACGATGTCCCTGCCCTCGTCGCCGTCGACGACGACGGTGTGATCGGCGCCGAGTTCGCGCGCGATCTCCAGCTTGTGCGCGTCGGAGGCGAGACCGGTGACGATGATGTTCTCTGCGCCGGCGGCCTTCGCGGCGATGACCGCGGCGAGTCCACGCTGGCCCGCACCCAGCACCAGCAGGCTGTCCCCGAGACCTACCTCCCCCAGGCCGACAGCCCAGCGCACTCCCGCGCCGAGCGGGTTGTACATGGCCGCGATCTCCGCCGGCAGGGTCTTGTCGATCTTGTGGACGACGGAGTTCGGCGAGATGTACATGTACTCGGCGAACCCGCCCCAGAGGGTCGGTGCCACCTCGATGCCGGTCACACCGTGCCCGTACTTACGGAATCGGCACGCCTGGTAGCGCCCGGTGAGGCAGTCGTCGCAGGCGCGGCAGGGGACGATGACCTCGAGTGCGACCCGGTCGCCCACCTGGACTCCCCAGCGCTCGGCCGCACGCTCGCCGACCTCCTCGATGATGCCCATCGGCTCGTGGCCGGGGATGAACGGTCCCCGGTCGGGGGCACCGATGTGCCCGCGGAAGATCTCCACATCGCTTCCGCAGATGCCGTTCGCCTCCACCCGGAGCAGCCCGTCGTCGGGGCCGATCTGCGGCCGCGGGAACTCGCGCATCTCGATCTTCCGCGGACCGGTCTGCACCGCTGCGCGCACCATCTGAGTCATGTCGTCTTTCTCGTTTCTGTCGTGGTCGGGGCTTCGTCGCCGCGCCTGGGTCAGTGCGCCGCGACGGCGCTCTTGGGAACGGAGGTGATCGGCGGTCCGGGCGGGAAGAAACTCATCGGCCCGCCGTCGACGGCGAGGATCTGCCCGGTCACCCACCGCGCTCGGTCGCTGAGCAGGAAGAGCGCGGCGTGGGCGATGTCCCACGCGGATCCCTCCGATTTCAGGGTGGTCGCCTTGCGGCGGGGTTCGCGCATGTTCTCGTCCATGTTGGACGCGGCGAACGACCCCCAGATCGCGCCCACGGCGATGCCGTTCACGCGGATCCCCTGCGGACCCAGCGTCGTGGCCGCACCCTCCGTCATGTTCTCGACGCCCGCCTTGGCGACGCAGTACGGCATGCCCGGCCCGCGTCCCCGCACACCGACGGAGGAGATGTTGAGGATGGCGCTGCCCCGGGGCATCAGCGGGACGGCGTGCCGGGTGACGTACCAGGCGGACTTCAGGTTGATGTCGATGAGTTCGGAGAAGCGCTCCGGGGTCACATCGAAGATGCCGGCGCGGTCACCGCTCGCGACGTTGTTGACGAGTGTGTCGAGACCGCCCAGCAACCGGGCCGCCTCGTCGACGGCACGGTCGCATTCGAGGTCGTCGGTGACGTCGGCGACGATGGGGATGGCCTCTCCCCCGCTCGCGCGGATCCGTTCCACGGTGCGGTCGGCCGCTTCCTGCGACCGGTCCAGCACCGCGACTCGGGCGCCGTGCGCGGCGAGCAGTCGCGCGATGGCGTACCCGACGCCCGGGAGATCGCCGTTCTGCCCGGCGCCGGTCACGAGTGCGGTCCGTCCGGTCATCCACTGCTCGCCAAGGTGCGCGAGCGGGTCCTCGAGGGGGTCCAGCGTGCCGGGCGCAGCCGTCACGACGCCTCCCCCGTGGTGATCGGCACGGAGATGCCGGACCAGTCGGCGAAGAAGCGCACCACCATGGAGATGCCCGCCGTCCGCGATCCCGCGACGGCGATCAGCACCTTGTCCTCGGCGCCCTCGGCGACCGTGCGCTGGAAGGTCTCCGAGCCGGCGCCGTCACCGGGGCGACGCACGCCCTTCTCCGCGAAGTCCTTGCCGGCACGGGCGAGCTGGTCGCTCGAGCGGCCGGAATGCCGGGCGAGCCAGGCAGCCACGTCCTCCCGGCTGTAGCCGGCATCGGCGAGCAGCCGGGCGTGCTCGGGGCAGAGGACGACCCCCACCATGGCGTTCTTGAAGATCCAGGAGCCGGAGCGTCCGATGGTGTCGGCGAAGTCGCTCAGCAGCTGCTCCGGGTCGGTGGTGTGCCGGTTGTCGACGTACTCGCAGGTGCGCAGGAGGGTGGTCGTGACCGCGTTCCCGGGCACGCCGCGGCTCTCCGCCAGCGGCGGCCACGGGCTGTCCTCCTCGTTCTCACCGAAGCAGATCGACCACCGGCCGGGCACCCCCTGGGTCGCCTGCTCCAGCTCGTGCGGGATGACGCCGAAGGCGTTACGCACGATGAGTCCGATGGCGCGGGCGACGGTCGCGTTCGCCCGGAACCCGGGCCCGAACACGCCGCCCGTGCTGTTGAAGCCGAGCTCTTCGCGGATCGGCCCGTTCACGATGATCAGAGGAGCCGGGCCGCTGGTGGACTGCCATCCGCCGCCGCCGGTCGCACGCTCCCGCATGAGCGCCTCCCAGGCGGCCAGGACGACCGGGAAGTACTCGGGCTTGCATCCGGCCATGGCCGCGTTGATCGCGGCCAGCTCCACGGTGACCGTGCGATCGACCTGCGGCATCCGGCCGATGATCTCCTCCGCCGGGCGTCCGCCGGCCTCGAGGAAACGATCGACGAGCGGCCGGCTCGCCGGGACGAGCGGCAGACCGTCCGACCAGCCCTGCTCGTAGCAGTGCTCGATGGCCGCCTGCGCGATGTCGGGATCCAGGATGTCGGTCTCGGTGGGGGTGGTGGTGGTCATCGTGCCGTCTCCGTCTCTCCGAGGAGCATTCCGACGACCTGCGGCAGGAGGCCGGCGGCACGCTCGCGCACCTGTTCCTCCGTCAGCGCGGCCATCGGGTGCTCCGTGGTGATCCACTCGTAGTCGGGATCGCCCTGCACGCCCGCCATCATGCGTCCGGTGGTCAGGAACGCGTCGGTGAGGACGACCGCGGCGGGCAGCCCCGCGCGTTCGAAGTTGATGCCGTCGGCGACGGCGGCGGCGCTGCACGATCCGCAGTCTCCGACGCCCGTGATCACGACGTCGCAGCTGTCCCGGTATCGCCCGACGATCGTCTCGTCGACGGGGATCGAGAAGCTCTGCTTGGTCTCGACGATGCTGACTCCGGCGGCACCGTGCTTCTCCACCAGCAGCTCGCCCACCGTCTGGAGGAACAGCATGGCGTTGTGCTTCGTGTTGTCCAGGAGCCCGATGCGGACTCCGGCGAGCGACGCGGGGCGGGGGGCGTGCACGGACGGTGCAGCCTCCTGATCGGCCGCGGCACGGCCGGTCGGGTCGAGTATGGCGTTGGGCATGGGTCTTCCTTTCCCCTCGGGACGGACACCTGTGCGGCGCCGTCCGGGGACGGCGCCGCACAGGTCACCGGGTCAGATGTCGTGGACGATCACGCCTCGGATGTTCCGCCCCTCGGTGAGGTCGCGGTAGGCCTGGTTGACCTCATCGAGCGCGTACGTCCGCGTGATCAGTTCGTCGATCTTCAGGTCCCCCGCACGGTACAGGCCGAGCAGCTTCGGGATGTCCGAGAGCGGGTTGCAGTCCCCGAACAGAGCGCCCCGGATCTGACGCTGGTAGCCGATGAGCGCGCCGCCGTGCACGTGCACGGCCTTCTCCGCGATGTGGCCGACCGCGGTGATCGTGACCTTCCCGCCCTTGCCAGTCATCATGACCCCGGAGTTGACCATCTCCTCCGTCACGGCGTTGGGCGTCATGATCACGTGGTCGGCCAACTGACCCCAGGTGGTCTCGGCGACGAACTCGTGCGCTTCGGCGGCGGTGGCGAACGCCTCGGTGGCGCCGAAGGTCTTCGCGCTCTCGCGCTTGAACTCCACCGGGTCGACGACGACGACGTTCTTGGCTCCCGCGTAACGGGCGCCCTGCACGGCGTTGCTGCCGACTCCGCCGGCCCCGAAGACGACGACCGTGTCACCGGCGCGGACGCCCGCGGCGTAGACCGCCGAGCCCCAGCCGGTCGGGACACCGCACCCGACGAGGGAACCGACCTCGAACGGGATGTCGTCGGGGAGCGGCACGACAGCCCACTCCGAGACGACGGCGTACTGGGAGAAGGTACCCAGCGAGCAGAACCCGCCGAAGTCCTCACCGTCCTTGTGGAAGCGGAAGGTGCCGTCCAGGAACATGCCGGTGCCGGCGTTGAGGCCCTTGACGCACATGTTCTGGTGTCCCGTGGAACAGGGCCGACAGGCGCCGCAGGCGGGGATGTACGAGCAGACGACGCGGTCCCCCGGCTTCACCCGGCGCACGTTCGGTCCGACCGACTCCACGATCCCGGATCCCTCATGGCCGCCGACGATCGGGAACCGCACGGGCGCGTCGCCCTCGGTGATGTGGTGGTCCGAGTGGCAGAGCCCGGATGCGGCGAACTTGATCCGGACCTCGTGCTCCTTCGGGTCGTCGAGCTGAAGGTCGGTGATCTCCCACTCCTGGTGGGGTTCCCGGGCGATCGCCGCGCGAGTGGTGATGGTTGCCATAGACGTGTTCCTCTCAGCGCCTGGGGAGTGCGGCGTCGCGCATCGACACCGTCTTGACCTGCGTCCATTCGAGTACCGAGTCGGCACCCATGGTCCGGCCGAACCCGCTGCTCTTGAACCCGCCGAACGGACCGCCGATGACGCCGGCGCCCAGGGCGTTGTTGATTCCCACCTGGCCCGCCTGCAGTCGCCGGCTCATCCGGACGGCGGTGCCCACGTCGCGGGTCCACACGGAGGCCACCAGACCGTAGTCGGTGCCGTTGGCGACCTCGATCGCCTCGGCCTCGTCGTCGACCGGGATCACCGAGAGCACCGGGCCGAAGATCTCCTCGCGGGCGATCCGCATGCCCGGGTCGACCTTGTCGAACAGGGTCGGCTGGACGAAGAACCCGTTCCCGTAGTCGCTGCCCTGCGGAACGCCACCGCCGGTGACGACGTCGGCGCCGGCGGCGCGACCGATCTCGATGTACTCCAGCACCCGCTCGTGCTGCTTCTGGTTGATCAGCGGTCCCATGTTCACGGGCTGGTGCCAGGGGCCGACCGTCACCTTCTCCATCTGCGCCGCGAGCCGGTCCACCAGTTCGGCGTGGATGCTGCGCATCACGACGACGCGGGACCCTGCTGCGCAGACCTGCCCGGTGTTCAGCGTGATCCCGGAGACCATCGCCGGGACGGCCGCATCCAGGTTCGCATCCGCGAAGACCACCTGCGGCGACTTGCCGCCGAGCTCCAGGTGCAGAGGGGTGAGGTTGCGGGCACACGCTTCCATGACCAGCGCGCCGGTCTGCGGGGAGCCGGTGAAGCCCATCCGGCGGATGCGCGGGTGCGCGGGAACCGCGGCTCCCGCCTCATGCCCGTACCCGGTGACGACGTTGATGACACCCGCCGGGATGCCGGCCTCGAGTGCCAGCTTCGCCAGCGCGAGCGGGGTGAGCGGCGCGTCCTCCGCCGGCTTCATGACCATGGTGTTCCCCGCCGCGATCGCGGCGCCCACCTCGGTGACGAACATCGGCCCCGGGGCGTTCCAGGGGATGATGCCGCCGACGACGCCGTACGGCTCACGCAGGGTGAAACCGAGCGTCTCCGGCGAGTAGGTGGGCAACGAGATCCCCTGGACCTTGTCGGCCTGCCCCGCGATGAATCGCAACTGTCCGGGGGTGCCGAGCGGGCCCCAGCTGGGTCGGCCGACCTCCTGGCGCTCGATCTCGTCGATCTCCGCGGCGCGCTGCTCGATCAGGTCCGCCCAGCGGAACAGCAGCCGGCCGCGGCTGGTGGCGTCGAGGTCGCGCCAGGCCGGGAGGGCCTTCTCCGCGGCCTGGACGGCGAGTTCCACGTCCTCCGCGGTACCTCGGGGGATGCGGGCGAGCAATTGGCGGTTCGCCGGGTTGAGGACGTCGATGGTCTCACCGGACGTTGCGGGGACCCACTCTCCGCCGATCAGCTGGGCGCCGTCGACGAGCAGGTCGCTCTGGATGGTGGAGGGGTTGTCGGACGCGATAGTCATGGTCTCTGCTCCTTCGAAGAGGGGAACGGTCCGGGGTCAGTGATCGATGAGGACGACGCCGCGGATGTTCTTTCCGTCCAGCATGTCCTGATAGCCCTCGTTGACCTGGTCGAGCGTGTATCGGTTGGTGATGAGCTCGTCGAGCTTGAGGTGCCCCGTCTTGTAGAGGCTCAGCAGGCGCGGCACGTCGTACAGCGGGTTGCTTCCTCCGTAGATGGCCCCCTGCACACGACGCTGGTAGCCGATCAGCATCCCGGGGTTCTCCTCGAGCCGGCCGTTGCCGACCGCGGTGATGGTGACCTGTCCGGTCTTCCCGACGATGCTGATCGCGTCGTGGATGACCTTGTCGTGGAGCGAGCCGACCGTGATGATCGCGTGGTCGGCGAGTTCGCCCCAGGTGGCGTCGATCACGAACTCGCTGGCCTCCTCAGCCGTCGCGAACGTGTGGGTGGCGCCGAACACCTTCGCCATGTCCCGCTTGAACTCGACCGGGTCGACGACCACGACGCGCTGCGCACCGGCGTATGCCGCACCCTGCACGGCGTTGCTGCCGACACCGCCGGCACCGTAGATCACCACGGTCTGCCCGGCGCGGACGCCGGCGGCGTGCACCGCGGTCCCCCATCCGGTGGGGACGGCGCAGCCGACCAGGGCCGCGACCTCGAACGGGATGTCATCGGGGATCGGGATGACCGAGTACTCCGAGACGACCGAATACTGCGAGAAGGTGCCGAGCACGCAGAGGCCACCGAAGTCCACACCGTCCTGGTGGAAGCGGAAGGTGCCGTCGGGGAACTCCCCGGTGGACGCGTTCTTGCCGGCGTCGCAGAGGTTCTGGCGACCGGTGGAACAGTACCGGCAGGACCCGCAGGCGGGGATGAAGGAACACACCACGTGGTCGCCGACCCGGACCCGGGTCACGCCCTCGCCGATCGCGTCGACCACGCCCGCGCCTTCGTGACCGCCCACCACGGGCATCCGCATGGCGGCGTCGCCCTTCTGGATGTGGTCGTCGGAATGGCACATCCCGGCGGCGTAGAACTTGATGCGGACCTCGTTGGCACGGGGCTCGTCGAGTTCGAGCTCGGTGACTTCCCAGGGCTGGCCGGGTGCGCGGCACACGACCGCGCGGGTGGTCATACTCATGTGACCTCTTTCGGTGATGGCTTTTTGAGGGGACGGTTCGGCCGCACCTTTGCGGTATCGCCACCGGTGAGCACCGACCCCACGACTGACTCCACCGTGGGCCGGGCGGGGCCGCCAGACCACCGGGCTTTCGTCTTGCGGAAGACAATCTCCCCGCCGCGGGGGCGGTCGCCGATCCTCGGCGCTTCGGCCTTCTGTGCAGCGGAAGGTGGCGTCCTGCGCCCGCGGGGCTGCCGCTTAACTGTCGACGTCCCTGTCCCGATCACCGAAGGATTCTCGTGATTGACAAGTTCCGAGACGATCTCCTGGCCGAGCTCGACGTCATCCCGTCGGGGTCGACGATCGCGATCGGCGGCTTCGGCAGCTCCGGCCGTCCGGACGCACTGCTGAACGGCCTGTGCGATCTGGACAAGCGCGACCTGCACGTGTACGTCAACAACGTGGGCGACGACTTCACCGGCGTGGGCCGGCTCATCGCCGAGGGGCGGGTGCGCCGCTTCACGGGATCGTTCCCGATCCTGCAGCACTTCTACGACGACTACTTCGCCGGGAAGGTCGAACTCGAACTCGTCCCGCAGGGCGCGTTGGCCGAGCGGATGCGGGCCGGCGGCGCCGGCATCGCGGCCTTCTTCGCGCCGTCCGGGGCGGGCACGATGCTCGCCGACGGGAGCTTCCCGCTCTCCTACGGTCCCGACGGGGTCCGCGAGCACGTGCCCGCGAAGGAGACACGGGTGTTCAACGGGCGCGAACACGTGCTCGAGTACGGCATCTTCGCCGACTACAGTCTCGTCAAGGCGCAGAAGGGGGACCGCAAGGGGAACCTGCGATTCCACCTCTCCGCCCGCAACTTCAACCCTCCGGCGGCGATGTGCGGCCGGACCACCTTCGCGGAGGTCGAGCAGCTCGTCGAGGTCGACGAGCTCGGCGCCGACGACGTCCACATCCCCGGCGTGTTCATCGACCACGTGGTCATGACCGCCGCACCGATACCCGCCGATCCGGCGACGATCCAGGGAGGTCCCCGTTGACCATCGCCGACTCCGCTCCCCCGGCCCTCGCCGGCCGCACCCGTGACGAGATCGCCCGGCGGGTCGCCGCGGACCTCGTCGACGGGTACACCGTCAACCTGGGCGTCGGGATCCCGTTGCTCGTGCCCCACCACATCCCCGAGGGCGTGGAGGTGTTCCTGCAGTCCGAGAACGGCGTACTGGGCATGGGCCCGCACCCCGGGGAGGGCAACGAGGACCCCGACCTGACGGATGCGGGGAAGCAGCCCGCCAGCCTCATCCCGGGCGCGGCCATCGTCGACTCGGCGACCTCGTTCGCCATCATCCGCGGCGGCCACCTCGACGTCACGATCCTGGGCGCGCTGCAGGTCTCCGCCGGCGGCGACCTCGCCAACTGGTACGTGCCGGGCAGGAACCCCGCGGTGGGCGGCGCGATGGATCTGGTCGCCGGCACCCGGGAGGTCTGGGTGTGCATGGAGCACGTGGACCGCCAGGGGCGCCCGAAGATCGTGCCGGAGTGCACGTTCCCGCTCACCGGCACCGGTGTCGTGACGCGGGTGTACACCGACCTGGCGAACTTCCGCGTCGAGGACGGCGCACTGGTGCTGACCGAGTGCGCCGACGGGGTCACGGTGGACGACATCCGCGCACGCACGACCGCGGACTTCACCGTGGAGCTCTCCCGATGACCGGCCAGGCCTCCGGGATCGACGTCGACGAGATCGTCGCGATCGATGTGCACACGCACGCGCATCGCTCGGTGCACGAGACGGCGCACGATGGCGCCGGCAACGACGACATGGGCCAGTACTTCGGCATCGGCACGATGCCGCACTACAGCGTCCCCGAGCTGGCCGCCTACTACCGCGAGCGGAAGATGGCCGCGGTCGTCTTCACCGTGGACAGCATCTCCCAGTCCGGCGAGGACCCGGTCCCCGGGAACCTGGAGATCGCCGAGCTCTCCGCCGAGCACCGCGACGTGCTCATCCCGTTCGCGAGCGTGGATCCGGCGCGCGGCAAGGCCGGCGTCGAGATGGCCCGCCGGCTCATCGAGGACCACGGGGTACGCGGCTTCAAGTTCCATCCCAGCGTGCAGGCGTTCTACCCGAACGACCGGCTCGCCTACCCGCTGTACGAGCTCATCGAGGAGCACGGCCTGGTCGCGCTGTTCCACAGCGGTCAGACCGGCGTGGGCGCCGGCACCCCGGGCGGCGGCGGCGTCCGATTGAAGTACGCCAACCCGCTGCACCTCGACGACGTCGCGGTGGACTTCCCCGGGATGGACATCATCATCGCCCACCCGTCCTTCCCCTGGCAGGACGAGGCGCTGTCCGTCGCCACGCACAAGCCGCGCGTCTACATCGACCTCTCCGGGTGGTCCCCCAAGTACTTCCCGCCTCAGCTCGTGCAGTACGCGAACACCCTGCTGAAGGACAAGATGCTCTTCGGCTCGGACTTCCCGGTCATCACACCGGAGCGCTGGATGCGGGACTTCGAACGTCTGGAGCTGAAGCCCGAGGTGCGACCGCTCATCCTGAAGGAGAATGCGGCACGGCTGTTCGGACTGCGCGGCACCGCCGACGCGAGCTGACCACGGCGCGCTGCGCCACGAGGAGGAACCCATGCAGGATGTCGACGGCAGAGTAGCCGTGATCACGGGTGGTTCCAGCGGCATCGGCCGCGGGATCGCCCTCGCCTTCGCCCGGGCCGGGATGCGCGTGGTCGTCACCGGCCGCCGTCCCGAGCATCTGGCCGAGACGGTCGAATCGTTCGCCGCGGAGGGGCTGGAGGTCCACCCGATGCAGGTGGACGTGACCGACCTGTCCGCGATGCGCGCGGCCGCCGACGAGGTGCAGGCCCGTTTCGGCCGGGTGGACGTGCTGGTCAACAACGCCGGGATCGGGCTGACCGGCCCGGTCGCGTCCGCCCTGCCGACGGACTGGGACTGGGTGATCGACGTCAACATCAGGGGGGTCGGCAACGGCATCCAGGCCTTCCTGCCGAAGATCCTCGAGAACGGGGACGGCGGGCACATCGTGAACACGTCCTCGATGGCGGGCCTCATGCCCATCGTCGCCGGGCTCTACTCGATGACCAAGGCCGCGGTGATCGGGCTCTCGGAGGCGCTGCACATCGAGCTGAAGCCCGCCGGCGTCGGCGTGTCCGTGTACTGCCCCGGGCCCGTCCACAGCAACATCGCCACCGCGGTCGCCGCGCGTCCCGAGCAGTACGGGGAGTCGGGCTACACGGCACCCGATCCGTCGTTCGCCGAGTTCGCCCGCGCGCAGCCGTACATGACGGCCGAGGAAGCCGGCGAGCGGGTGCTCGCGGGGCTCCGGCGGGGCGATCTGTTCATCCTCACGCATCCCGAGTTCCGGGCGGGTGTGATCGAGCGGCACGCCACGATCGAGGCGGCGTTCCCGGACGAGCCGATCGACGAGGCACGCAAGGCCGCCATCCCGTTCCTGCTCTCCTCCCCGGTCTACGCGGAGGAGAACCGGCTGCAGCCACCCGTGCTCACGCGTACGGTCTGAGCGCACGTGAGACCGCCCCGGGGAGCTCGTCCTCGGGGCGGTCTCACGTTGCGTCGCAGAATCGGACGTACGTCGCACGATTGCGGGCAGGTCTGCGGCCTCGGTGCGATCCTGCGAACAAGACGCAGGTCGAGCCGACACGTCCGGCGGGTCTACTCCCCGGCGTGGACGTCGACCGGGTAGTCCAGCGCGATCCGCTCCGCGTCGACCCCGAGCATCGGGGCGAGCATCGCCCGCATCAGGGGCTTCGGCACGAGGCACTCCGCGCAGGCGTCCGGGCCGGCCGAGATCTTCACGACCGCGTCCTGGCCCTGCAGTTCGTAATCGAGGTGGTAGTCGTCCGCCGCGAGGCTGGCCTGCATACCCGCCAGTTGAGTCTCATCCGTCGGCATAGCCGCTCCTCTCGTTTTGATCGACAGTAGGACTCCTCCGATAGGCTCGCGACGAGTTCTTCCACCTGCCGGAAGCCGGCGCCTCTCGAGAGGGTTTTCGACCCACACTCGGAAGCGACCCCTTCCAGCTCACGGAAGGACGCGTCCCCCCGGGACCGGACGTCGGACAGAGCTGTCCGACGATGAGAACACAGCATGGAGGTCGATCGACGATGACCCTGACCCAGATGACGACAACGGCGCGGACGGCGCCCATGACCGCCGCACAGCGCGTGCTGGCGGTCCTCGAGGCATTCGATCAGGAGCACATCGTGCTCACTCTCAGCGAGATCAGTCGCCGCGTCGGCCTGAGTCTCAGCACGACCCACCGGCTCGTGGGCGAACTGCGCGAGTGGGGCGCGTTGGAGCGCTCCGCCGACGGCAAGTACGCGATCGGGATGCGGATCCTCGAGCTGGGGTGCCTCGAGCCGCAGGGTCTGAAGCTCCGGGACGTCGCGCTCCCCCTCCTCGGCGACCTGCAGGCCGCGACGAACGCCAATGTGCACCTGGCCGTCCGCGACGGCCACGACGTCGTCTACGTGGAATCCCTCCGGGCACGCAACGGGGCGCGCGTGCTGAGCCGTCTCGGCGGACGCTGGCCGCTGCACGCGACCGGAACCGGACTCGTGCTCCTGGCCTTCTCCGGCCCCGATCTCCAGGAGGCCGTGCTCTCCTCCACGCTGAAGAGGTTCACGCCGAAGACCATCACGGATGCCGACGAGTTGCGCCGCACGCTCGCGCAGGTGCGCCGCACCGGCATCGCGGTCGTCGAGGACTCGATCACGGTCGACGCGATCGCCGTCGCCGTCCCGGTCCGCGGGCCGCGTGACCGGCTGGTCGCGGCCCTCGGTGTCACGGTCCCCACCAACACCGCGTCGCCGACCGCCCTGCTGCCCGCACTGACGGCGACGGCGCGGGCGATCTCGCGCGGGCTCGGGGCGCCGTCCGCGATCGGCCGCCCCAACACCGCCGCATAGCCGCACCGAAGACGTCGGCCGGACCCACGCGGGTCCGGCCGACGTCTTCGTTCCGTCCGGTGAAAGACCTCATCGCAGTGGCACTCGGTGTCACTAAGCTCCCTCAGGGATGCACCCTGACGAGGAGGTCGATTGCATGAGCGGTGGATGGTTCGAAACGATCGCGGAGGCACAGCGCCGCGCGAAGAAGCGCTTGCCGGCGTCCGTCTACGGGGCGCTGCTGGCCGGCTCCGAGCGCGGGGTCACCTATGAGGACAACCTCGCGGCGTTCGCCGAACTCGGCTTCGCACCCCATGTCGCCGGCCTGTCGGGCCAGCGCGACCACAGCACCAGCGTGATGGGGATCGACATCTCGCTGCCGGTGATCATCTCGCCCACCGGCGTGCAGGCGGTCCACCCCGAGGGCGAGGTCGCGGTGGCCCGCGCCGCGGCCGCGCGCGGCACGATCATGAGCCTCAGCTCCTTCGCCAGCAAGCCGGTGGAGGACGTGGTCGCGGCGAACGAGAACACGTTCTACCAGGTGTACTGGATGGGCACGCGCGAGGTCATGAAGCGCCGCTTGGACCGCGCCCGCGCAGCGGGGGCGAAGGGCATCATCGCGACGCTCGACTGGACCTTCTCCAACGGCCGCGACTGGGGCAGCCCGTGGATCCCGGACCGGCTCGACCTGAAGACGGCGGCGCGGTTCGCCCCGCAGGCGCTTCGTCGCCCCGGCTGGTTGTGGAGCTTCGCCAAGACCGGCCGCGTCCCCGACCTCACCACGCCGAACCTGTCGGCCGCGGGCGAACCCGCGCCCACGTTCTTCGGCGCTTACGGCGAGTGGATGGGGACCCCCCTGCCCACCTGGGAGGACATCGCCTGGCTCCGCGAGGAATGGGGCGGGCCGTTCCTCCTCAAGGGAGTGTCCCGTCTGGACGACGCCCGCCGCGCGGTCGACGCCGGCGTCACCGCGATCTCGGTCTCCAACCACGGCGGCAACAACCTCGACTCGACCCCGGCGGCGATCCGGATGCTGCCGGCGATCGCGGACGCCGTGGGCGACCAGATCGAAGTGCTGCTGGACGGCGGTATCCGCCGAGGCGGAGACGTCGCGAAGGCCCTCGCACTCGGCGCACGCGCGGTCCTCATCGGGCGCGGCTACCTCTGGGGGCTGGCCGCGAACGGTCAGGCCGGTGTGGAGAACGTGCTCGACATCCTCCGCGGGGGTCTGGACTCCGCCGTCCTCGGCCTCGGTCACTCCTCGGCGCGGGAGCTCAATCGCGACGACCTCTGGATCCCCGAGGGATTCACCCGCGAGTTCGGGGGCTCCGGCTCCGCCATCGCTCCGGCCCGGGCTGCGGCGAGCGCGCCGGAGCTGGTCTGACCGCCGGCGGGACGAGGATGACCGCTGCGCCCGGGCTGCCGGACGGGTCGACCGTCCGGCTCGCCCGTCGCACCCGGGTGATCGACGACGGCCGCGTCCTGGTCGGCGGCGCCCCCACGCGGGTCGCCCGGCTCGTCCCGGCCGCCGCGGGTCTCCTGCGCGGACGAGACCTCAGGGTGTCCGATCCGACCAGCCGACGGCTCGCCGAGCACCTGCTCAGCGCCGGGCTCGCCGAGCCGGTCGTCGGTTCCCTGCCGGCCCTCCCGCTGGACGGGGTCACCGTGGTGATCCCGGTCAAGGACCGACCGGAGCCGCTCTCGCGTCTGCTGGCGAGCCTCCCGGACGGGCTCGGTGGCGTCATCGTCGTGGACGACGGCTCCGAGGATGCGGAGGGGATCGCGGCCGCCGCGCGGGCGCACGGCGTCGACCTCCTGCGTCTGGACGTCAACGCCGGACCGGCGGTGGCCCGCAACACCGGTCTCGCCCGCGTACGCACCGAGTTCGTCGCCTTCATCGACTCGGACGTGGTGGTGGAACCGGACGCGATCGGCCTGCTGCTGCGCCACTTCGCGGATCCGAGGCTCGCCCTGGCGGCGCCACGCGTCCTGTCCACCGACGTGGCGGCACCCACCTGGATCACGCGCTACGAGGACGCGCGCTCCTCGCTGGATCTGGGCGGCGACGCCGCCAGCGTCCGGCCGCGGAGTCCGGTGACCTGGGTTTCCAGCACGGCTCTCGTCGGCCGCGTGGCCGCCCTCGGCACGGGCTTCGACCCCTCGATGCGGGTCGGCGAGGACGTGGACATCGTCTGGCGCCTCGTGGAGGACGGATGGCGCGTGCGCTTCGAACCGGCCGCGGTGGTCCGGCACGAACCACGATCGACGACCGGGACGTGGCTGGGTCGCAAGCGGTTCTACGGGACCGGCGCGCACCCCCTCGGGCAGCGCCATCCCGAGGACATCGCGCCGGCGGTCCTGCCCTGGTGGGGTGTGGCGCTGCTGATCCTGGCGGCCCTGCAACGCCGCTGGGCGGCCGCCGCGGCGGCGCTCGTCGTCGCCGGGGTGGTCGTGCGGATCGCCCGCAAGCTGGGGCACGTCCGCCGGCCGTGGCTGCTCTCGCTCCGGCTCACCGGCACGAGTCTCGTCGCGACCGGCACACAGGGCATCGCCCTGCTGGTGCGGCACTGGTGGCCCGCCGCCGTCGCCGCAGCATTCCTCTCCCGTCGCGCGCGACGACTGCTCGCCATTGCCGCGGTCGTCGACTCGGTCTGGGAGTTCTTCCGGCTCCGTCCGAGACTCGACCCGGTGCGCTTCGCCGTCGCCCGCCGCCTGGACGACCTCGCCTACGGCTGGGGCGTCTGGGAGGGGGCCTTGCGCGGGCGCAGCATCCGGGCGCTGCTGCCCGCCGTCACCTCGTCCGCCGATGCGGACCGGTCACGTCGCCGCGCCCCGCGCCGCGTCGTCCAGGACCAGCCGGCCCCCCGACCCTGACTCGCCGTCCCGGTACACACGCCAGACGTGCGCCGTCAGTTCGGCGAACAGTCGCTCCCCTGCCGCGGGGGTCGCCGTGCGGGGGTCGCCGAGGACCCCGTTGGCGGATACGGCCGCGACCCCGCCGGAGCGCAGCTCGGGCAGGATCTCCGCGAGGGGCCGCGTCGACCCGCACTCCAACCGGCCATGGTCCACCCGGTCGGGTTGCAGGTGCATCATCACGGCGGTCTCGAAGAACCCGGCGTGGGTGTCGCGGGGTGACGCGCTCGACGGGGCGGAGCAGGCCAGCCAGGACGCGTCCCGTCCCTCCCGCCGCAGCTGCGGCACGGCACGATGCAGCGCCTCGACGTTCCCTCCGTGACCGTTGACGAACACGATGCGCTCGAGCCATTCCGTCGCCGAACGCCCGAGCTCCACCAGGACGGTCGCGAGCACGTCGGTGCCGATGGACAACGTCCCGGGGAAGGCCTGGTGCTCGCCGCTCGCACCGAAGGCGACCGGCGCGGTGACGACCGCATCCGTCCCCGACTCCCGGATGCGGTCGGCGAGCGCTCCGGCCACCGCCCGCGCGATCACGGTGTCGGTGTCCAGCGGCAGGTGCGGACCGTGCTGCTCGGTCGACCCGACCGGCACGATCAGCACGGGCCTGCCCGCCGTCCGCCAGGTACGGTCGGCGAGCAGGCCCGGCGCCGTGCCGCGCTCCCGGGGGTCAGGCACCCCGGGGTGCGAAACCGGTGAGGGGATCCTCCGCGCACGCGTGCACCGGCTGGCGCGGCACATCCCCCTTGCGCGAGATCGTCACCCGGACGGGGCCCTGACCGGACCGGACCGGCGGGCTCGTGCGGTGGGAGTGGTCCCCGGAGGGTACACGCGGGGTGAGCTTCGCCTTGTCCTTGAGCATCTCCTCGCCGAACCCGCGGACGCACTCCGGGTCCGGTCCGTCCAAGGGCAGCCCGGTGAAGAACTTGGCCGCCATGCATCCGCCCTTGCAGGTGTCGAAGAACTGGCAGGACGAGCACGCCCCACCGGACTGGGGCTTGCGCAGGTTCTGGAACAGCTCCGATTCGCGCCACACGTGGGTGAAGCCGCCCGGCGCCCGGACGTTGCCGGCCAGGAACTCGTCGTGGATGGCGAACGGGCAGGCGTAGACGTCTCCGACCGGATCGATGAGGCAGACCACGCGCCCGGCACCGCAGAGGTTCAGCCCGGGCAGTGCCGCACCGTAGGCGGAGAGGTGGAAGAAGGAGTCGCCGGTGAGGACGTTGTCGCCGTTCGCGATGAGCCAGTCGTACAGCTCCCGCTGTTGCTCGGCGGTCGGATGCAGTTCGTCCCACACGTCGGCGCCGCGTCCGGAGGGGCGCAGCCGGGTGAGCCGGAGCTGGGCCCCGTACCGGTCCGCGATCTCCTTGAACTCGTCCAGCTGGGGGATGTTGGTGCGGGTGCACACGACCGACAGCTTGAAGTTGGTCATCCCCGCGTCGGACAGGTTCTGCATCGCGCGCAGCGCCGTGTCGTACGACCGTCCGCCGCGGATCGCGTCGTTGACCTCGGCGGTCGCTCCGTCGAGGGAGATCTGCACGTCGACGTAGTCGTTGGCCGCGAGCTTCGCGGCGATCTCGGGCGTGATCTTGACCCCGTTGGTCGAGAACTTCACCCCGACATGATGCGCGGTGGCGTAATCCAGCAGTTCCCAGAAGTCCGAACGGACGGTGGGCTCACCCCCGCCGATGTTCACATAGAACACCTGCATGCGCTCGAGCTCGTCGATGATCGCCTTGCACTCGTCGGTGCTGAGCTCTCGGGGATCACGCCTGCCCGAACTGGACAGACAGTGCACGCAGGAGAGGTTGCACGCGTACGTGAGCTCCCACGTCAGGCAGATGGGAGCGTCCAGGCCGCTCTCGAAGTGGTCGACCAGC